>JAISUW010000016.1 GCA_031271865.1 Oscillospiraceae bacterium | reverse complement strand
CCCCCAAGGTGGAGGAACAGAGGAATCCTTTTATACAAGCATAAGGCAGAACTTGACCAAGAGGCAAGAAGAAAGCGGCAGAGGAAGGTTTGTGCAATTTGACGGAGAATGGGTGGTTTTTCGTTTGAACAATCGTGAATATGACGAAAATGCCTTCGGGGATTTGTGCAATTTGACGGAGAATGGGTGGTTTTCGTTTGAACAATCGTGAATTTGACGAACCGGAGGGGAGAGGCAAGATGCAAAGGTAGGTAAAAAGAGAGGATACAATGGGTGCCGCCGATTGCCTTCCTCAATTACTATTATAATGATTATTTCGGATTTGTCAAGCATATTTTTCAAAATAATCCGAAGAAAGAGGTCACGCGCACTTTTCCTTGCAATCGGAGGCGATTTGTGGTACAATACGAGAAGTTCTTGTATTGCGCAACACAGATTGAGAGTATAGGAGAGGCAAACGAAACCGATGGCACACGATACTTATGAAACACCCCTAAACAGCCGCTATGCAAGCATAGAAATGCAGTACCTTTTCAGCCCGGACTGTAAGTTCAGAACCTGGCGGCGGCTCTGGGTGGCACTGGCGGAGGCGGAACTGGAACTGGGCTTGGAGGCGGTGCACCAAGACCAGATTGACGAGATGAAAGCGCACCTGACGGACATCAACTACGAAGCTGCGCAGGCGCAGGAAAAGAAAGTCCGGCACGACGTCATGGCGCACGTCTTTGCCTACGGCGAGCAATGCCCGGCCGCTAAGCCCATCATACATTTGGGCGCGACTTCCTGCTACGTCGGGGACAACACCGATATTATTATCATGCGGGAAGCGTTGGAGCTTGTCCGGACGAAGATTGTGAACGTCATGGCGGCTTTGGCTAAGTTTGCGGACGCATATAAGGCACTCCCCTGCTTGGCGTTTACGCACTTCCAACCGGCACAGCCGACGACGGTCGGAAAGCGGGCCGCCCTTTGGCTGCATGATTTGCTGTTGGATTATGAAGAACTGGTACACGTTACCGCCTCCCTGAAGCTCCTCGGCTGCAAGGGGACGACCGGGACGCAGGCCTCTTTCTTGGAACTGTTCGGGGGCGACAGCGAGAAATGCCGCCGCTTGGACAGCCGCATTGCCGAAAAAATGGGTTTTGCCGCAACCTACCCCGTGAGCGGGCAAACCTATTCCCGGAAGGTGGACAGCATTGTCCTGAATGTACTCGGCGGCATAGCGCAGTCGGCGGCGAAGTTCTCAACGGACTTGCGCCTGCTGCAGCACCTCAAGGAGGTGGAAGAGCCGTTTGAGAAATCGCAAATCGGTTCCTCCGCCATGGCTTATAAACGCAACCCGATGCGGAGTGAGCGAATTGGTTCATTGGCACGTTTCCTCACGGCCGATGTGCTGAATCCCGCCATGACAGCTTCCTCTCAATGGTTTGAGCGCACACTGGACGACAGTGCAAATAAGCGCCTGAGCGTGGCGGAGGGCTTCTTGGCCGCCGATGCTATCTTGGAGCTGTATCTGAATGTCGCGTCCGGCTTGGTGGTGTATCCGAAAGTGATAGAGAAGCGACTGCGCGCGGAGTTGCCGTTCATGGCGACGGAGAACATCCTCATGGATGCCGTCAAGAAAGGCGGCGACCGGCAGGAATTGCATGAACGCATCCGTGTGCATTCGCAAGCGGCAGGGATGACCGTAAAAGCAGAGGGCGGGGAGAATGACCTTTTGGAGCGCATCGCCGCCGACCCGGCTTTTGGGCTGACGCTGCCCGAACTGCAAGCCATGCTCAACCCCGCGGATTTCGTCGGCAGGGCGCCGGAGCAGGTGGAGGAGTTCCTTACGGATTATATACAGCCTTTGCTGGAAGAAAACCGCGGCCGCCTGGGGATAACAGCCGAAATCAGTGTATGAATGTACACAAAAATACAAGGAGAACAGCGCATGGACTACGCAAGTGCCTCCCTCCGGCTCCACGAAGAGCTGAAAGGCAAAATCGAAATCACCTCCCGCGCCGGCGTGAAGGATAAGGAAGCTTTGTCCTTAGCCTATACGCCCGGCGTGGCGCAGCCTTGCTTAGAGATTCAGAAGGATCCCGCCAAGAGCTTCACGCTCACGCGGCGTTGGAACACTGTAGCGGTCGTGACGGACGGCACGGCAGTTCTGGGCTTGGGTGACATAGGTCCGGAGGCCGGGATGCCCGTTATGGAGGGCAAGTGTGTCCTCTTCAAGGAATTCGGCGGTGTGGATGCCGTCCCGCTGTGCATCCGCTCCAAAGATGTGGACGAGATTGTGAAGACCGTTGCCCTCTTGGCCGGTTCTTTCGGCGGGGTGAACTTAGAGGACATCGCCGCGCCGCGTTGCTTTGAAATTGAACGCAAGCTGAAGGAATGCACGGACATCCCCGTCTTCCACGATGACCAGCACGGCACGGCTGTCGTAACGCTGGCTGCACTCCTGAATGCCGTAAAAACCATCGGAAAAACACTCGCCGATTGTACAATCGCCATGAGCGGCGCCGGTGCGGCTGGGGTGGCCATCGCCCGATTGCTGACGGCCGTCGGCATCAAAGACATCTATATCTGCGACCGGCAGGGGATTGTCAGCAAGTCCCGCCCGGGTCTGACGCCGGACAAGGCGGACATTGCCGCGTTCACCAACCGTGCAGATAAGCAAGGCACCCTCGCCGACGCCGTATGCGGTGCCGATGTGTTCATCGGCGTTTCCGCACCCGGACTGCTGACGGCGCAAATGGTGCAGACCATGGCTCCCGGGGCGATTATCCTTGCTATGGCCAACCCCACGCCGGAGATTCTCCCCGCAGACGCAAAAGCCGCCGGTGCCGCCGTCGTCGGTACCGGACGCAGCGACTACCCGAACCAGATAAACAATGTCCTCGCTTTCCCCGGAATCTTTCGCGGGGCGTTGGATTGCCGCGCTTCGGACATTAATGAAGAGATGAAAATTGCAGCGGCACGGGCCATTGCATCATTGGTGTCCTCGGAAGAGCTGACGGCGGAATACATCCTGCCGCCGCCCTTTGATGACCGCTTGGGAAAAACCGTGGCGGCCGCCGTACAAACCGCCGCTCGCGCCTCCGGGGCGGCTCGGATTTGATCGAATGCCCCGCTTGTAACCGATTAGTGACAGCTTTTAATTAATTAATTCTGCCGCGGCATGAAATTTTCTGCCGCGGCAAAAATTTTTCTGCCCTATTTTTCGCCGCGGCACAATGGACGGATTCTTGCCCAAAATATGGTAACAACAGAAATTAATTAATTCTTATACAGAAAATAATAATTACAACCTGTTACTTTAGTATTACAAATGGTTACACATAATTACAAGGCTGTCATTCCTTTTTGTCGGGAAATGGGGGGGAATGCGGAAAGCTGTCGAATATTGTAATAGTTACAATTGGTTACAATTGGTAACAGAAAATAACATTGCCAAAATGCTTGACGGACAAAAAAAAATATTCTACAATAGTAATTAGAGGGAACGCTTCGGACGGCACGCCGCAGTTCTTCCCCCTCAAAACAGATGCACAACACAACCGACTGCAAACAACCCGGATAGCCATGAGAGGAGGCATCAGCATGGCAGAAAGAATTGAAACGCTTTCGGCACTCGCACAACAGTATCTGGAGGAAGCGGACAACCTACTCGACCTGGTTTACAGCGCCCACCGCCGCCTGGATGCGGCCATTCGCTCCAACAACCCAAAGGAATTGTCTCGCCAGCAGGAACTCATCTATTTGCACAAGCAACAGTATTACCGCACGCTGCAATTGGCAGGCCACCTGATGCGCTATGACAAACCCCAGCAACCCGACTGTCTCCCCGCCGCATGAAGAAAAAAACGACAAGGAGGTCAAAGGAATTGGATACGAAGGAACTCATCAGCGTTCTGACCAACGCCATTATCGGAACCGTCGCCGGGGCACTGCGCACCATGATTGAGCTGGATAAGGGGCGCAAAATCAAAATCGTCCGCTTGCTTTTGAACATATCCCTCTCGGCTTTCCTCGGCGTTATCACCGGGTGGATATGCAAAGGTGCCGGCATGAGTACATATCTCGCTTTTGCCATAGTGGGCGTTGTGGCCGTGTGCGCCGACGGTTTGGTCAGTTTGCTCATGCGCATCGCTCAGCTCAAAATCAAAGCGCCCGTTCCCATTTCCATTCCGGGTATCGGCTCGCTGGAAGTCGAAATCCCGGATGAAGAGAAAACCCTCAAAGCTGCTCCCAAAAAGAAAGGGAAAGATACACAATGAAAACATACCGCTTGCCGGGACTGCCGGCTGTGGGGGGACGGCGGTGGAGACCGCTGCAAAAAATAGGGGGTAAATTCAATGAAAGAATACCAAAGACTCATGTATGCCCTGGCACTCTGCGTCCACGCCGCATTCCTTTTCGGCGGTGCGCCGGCCTTGCCCGTCGTCCTGCCGGAATGGGGATTGCGAATCCTTACCCTTTTGCCGGCGGCAGTTCTGGCTGTCTTGGATATCCTGCTGCTGCTCGGCTCCTTTTGGGGCGGTAAGCCGCTTGTCCGAACGCGGCTCTTACAGGCGGCATTTGGAACAACCGCAGTCCTCTTTGGTTTGAATGCCGCTTTTCTGAGCCTCGGCGGGGAACTCATGGAGCATATTCCTTACTTTGGCCTGCTCACGGCGTTTATGGTGTTTTATCTCTTTGTCGGCAAGGGCGGTTTGCGGGAAGAAACCCCGCCCATGCCGTCTGTCCGGTATATCGGGCTGCCGCAAGAGCTGCGCTTGCCGACTGAGACAGAGAATACACTGCCGAAACCCGCCGACGGGAACGCCGTCACCGTCCGAAAGCAAACCGCACCCTTTGAACGCATACCTGCAGCAAAGCACAGGAACACACGGCACAGGATCTGAATTCACCGATGGAGGACACCCCCAATGCGCGCAACCAAACTCACAGCCATTCTTTTTGCAGCCTATATACTCATTGCCTCCGCTGCTATCGTCAGCTCTTTCTGGGCAAACAACAAGTACGGAGAACAGGATGCTGCCAAAGTCACGCAGCAGGTCCTGGACACGTTCCGCGAAACCGCCGCCGCTGTAAATCGCCCGGATACGCAAGAAGGGGATTTGCTTTCCGTCATTGAGAGCTTCGACGAGTTTGCAGGCGCAGGCACCCGGCTCATCTCCTTGGAGGCCGACAGCGTCATCTCCGAACAGCACGGCAGGGAGAGCAGCAGTGAACGTGCCTGCAACTACAACTTCTGGGATGACTTTGTCACCAACGGCGGCAAGCAAAAAATGCTCCAAAGCATTGCCGCGGGGACGCTCTCGGGAACTTTCTCCTACACCTCCGAAACCAACGCCAATATGCACCATGACGGTTTCTGGCTCTATAACCCGCCGACGGAAAGCCGCGGGGCTACCGTATCTTGGATCAGCATTAACGCCTCCTTGGCGCGCAACGGCCAGAGCCTGTTTCAGCAAAACAACCGGAATCTTTCCATTCTAACCGTAGCCTTTATCATCGGAATCCTGCTCAGTCTGCAAAGCAAAGACCGCCCCGGCAGAAAAGAAGCTGCAAAGGTGTTCCGCAAAGAAGCGCGACATAGTTCTTGCGCCGGCTGTCCGCGCACGCAGCTGGGGCAAGTGTAGGCGGACGCCGTACGGCGTCCCCTCCCACAAAAACCCCTAAAACTTGAATTCAAAAAACGTCTTTGCGCCGGGAGGTGATACACCGAAAGCCGCCGGGAAAGGAGGATTTGATTTCATCCGCCAGCCGAAGAACATGCGTACGAAACATAGAACATACGAAAGGAGAAAAGCCATGGAAACCAACAAACTGGACAAGTATCTCATTGGGACGTTCCTATTTGCCGTTATCTACATCGTGGGCGTATACGCCGCGCAAGCGGGGCTTGGAATCGAGCCGCCGGCATTTTTGACGCCGGCAGCGCTGGGGATGGCGGCATTGGAACTTTTGGCTTGCGCCGGAATCCAAATTGCCAAGAAGGCATCGGAGAGTGCCGGCGTTACGGAGGATGAACTCGCGGCTTTCCTCGCCGGGGCGGGAGCCATTCTGGGCGATGCGCTGGATGATGCCGTCGCCGATTCCCTCGCCGCCGCGGGGGTGGAGATTCCATCGTCCGTTGACTGGGAAGCCGCAGAGGAATAACCGATGTCCGCACCGTATACTAAATTTCAACATGAAGGGGTAACACATAAAATGAACAATGCTAAAATTCGCAGAATCCTCATGATAGGCGCGCTGGTCGCCACCATTGGTTTGGTCGTGGCGCAGCTGGTCATTCTCAACGCATTCAAAGCACAGACCGCAGAAACGGCAGAAGTCTACACAAGCCGCATCAACGCCATGATAGCCGCCGAGGCTGCCTGCATCCGCAACCACGACAACGAACTCTATACCGAAAAGGTCATGGAACTCCTGGACAGCTACGATGCCTTCCCCGGCGTCGGCACGCGCTACATCGCAGATATGGAGGCATTCGAGCCGGCGCTCCTGCCGAACTACGGCGAAACCTACCAAACCGGCGACAGTTTCGCCGTTTTGGGCAAACCGCGGGAGCAGGAGATTAAGATTCAAATCCAATCCGGTATCTACCAAGGCACTTACCGCGACACGGTGGAACTGAACACCCCCTATCCCTCCGACTACCTGACCCTCTGGTTCTATTTTCCGGACAGCGACAGCCTCGTCTGGAACTGCACGAGCTTGGACACCAGCGTCACGAGTGCCATCCCGACCAAGGAATTCAACCTCTTGGTGGAACTGTCCGTATTGGTTGCTTTCATCAGCCTGTTCACCGTCGTCAGTTCGTTCCTGAAAGTCAGCGAGGAAACCATCTACCCCTCCTCCGCCGGAGGAATAGAAGTTAAAACAGGAGGTTGATTCTCATGGAAGTCTTTTTGGCTCTCGTCCGCGAGTTCTTCATTGACTACGGCTGGATTACCATCGTCTTTGAGCTGCTTGCGATGTCGCCGTTCTGGATTCCGCTGCTCGTCTTCTCCCTGCAGAAAGACCCTACGCTGAAAAACCGTATGCACACCCTGCGCAACGCGCTGATTGTCACCGCCGGTAATGTGCCGCTCTCTTTCGGAGCAAACGCGATACTCTACTTCCGCGAAACAGGCATGAACTTCCATACGCTTCTGTTCTATTCCATCACGGATACGTTTGTATTTGCCGGGATAACCGCACTCTTACTCGAAAGTGCCGTTCTCCTGAAATACAGAAAGATTACGAGGTCCGCCCATGCTCAAAAACCTATTTAGCCTCACCACCGTATTCATTGCCTTTGTCAGCGGGGCTGTTTCCACCCTCCTCAAGATGAAAGACGGTCCCGGGAAACCTGTTTATGCTGTGATTCACTTGGTCGTGGCAACGTTCTTCTCGATGATGATTGGGTGGCTCCTGAAAGGTTTGGATGTCAATGACTACGTAGGCTACTTCTGCGTAGCCCTCTCCGCCATCATGAGTGACAGCATCCTCACATTCCTGCGCGGTCTGAAAATCAACGCCGAAGGCTTCAAATTACCGACGCCCATAGGAACCATCCGCGTCGGCAATACGCAGGACACCGAAAAATCCACGGACACCGCAGGGGACAATGAATCCTTGGCGGAAAAAAGCGAGGACGCAGAGGGAGAATACGCTTAATCCCTCCCGTCAAAGGCGCACCTGCCCGCAGCCGGGAAAGGAGGGTTCACCCGGGCAGGTGCTCCCCAAAGCTCCGGATGAATGCAAACCGATGTGTGAAAGCAAGCAGTATGAGGCAGCAAGAAGCGAGGCAAAGCCTTCCCTCTTGTCTCTTATCTCATGCCCCTTGCCGCTTGAAAGTGAAAGGAGAATCGTTATGCTCAAACAATCCGCCATGCACGAAGCCAATTCCAAAATCCTCCTGCAAATCGCCGCCAAAGAGGTCGGCACACAAGAAGATCCGCCGGGATCAAATAATGTAAAGTACTTGAAAGAAGCCGGCGTCGGTCCCACCGCTTGGTGCGTAGCTTTCGTTTGGTGGTGCTTCAAAAAAGCGGGCTTCTCCGCCGCCCTTTACGGCGGGAAGAAAGTCTTCTACTGCCCGAATGTCTACAACTGGGCCAAGGAGAACAACCTCCTCCTGCCCATCAACAAAGGCCGGCCGGGCGACATCATTCTGTTCGACTGGGAACCCAACGGCGTCCCGAATCATGTCGGTCTCATTGAGTCCGTGGAGGGTAGCGTCTACCACACCATTGAGGGCAACTGGCGCAACATGGTCTGCCGCGTCAACCGACCGATGAACAACGGCGTCTTTGCCGTCATCCGGCCGGATTACGGCGACCCCCCCCCGCCTGAGCTCCAAGCCGCAGAGTTGACCGCCGTCCCGGAGGTCTATACCGTCGCCGCCGGCGATACGCTCTTCACCATTGCCCAACGCTACCTTGGCGACGGCAGACGCTGGCACGAGATTGCAGCTGCCAACAACAATCTCGACCCGCGGAAGGTCTCTGTAGGCATGAAACTGAAGATTCCCGTAAAGTAGTTGGTTGCCGCCTGCAGTCCCGCGGTCGGGGAGGTTCCCGGACACCCTTGCAGAATTGCCTGCTTGAATGGAAAATTTGCCTTATATTTTATAGGGTGAATTTTCCATATGCGCCGGACGCAGAACTTTTGCCTCATGCCTATCGAATCATGCCCGCATGGTGTTGCACAGATCATGGAAGTACCGCCACTCGCCATCTGTAATCTCATTGCAGGCGAGTGTCTCCCGCAGGCGCGGTGCCATGAGCGCGAGATTGGCCCAGTAGCGCTTCTCCTCTTTCGGCAAGTCGGCATAGTCCGCCGTTTCCAAGAAAGACACAATCTCCTTGAAGTAAAAGCGATATAAGCACATCCGGTTGTCAAAGCTCACCGGACCGATTTCATCCAAAAAGCGCAGCATTGCGCAGAATACCGCCTCCGCTGCGTCATAACGCAGCGGATCAAATTTTTTCGTTACCTGCCCGGCAGAGTGGTGGTAGTGTATTACCGGTTGCGAGCGGAAGCTCACGGATTTCACATGGCGGAAAGCCTCCGTCACGAAGACGGCGTCACCGGAATAGCGCATCGCTTTTGCCTGCGTAAAGTCTGTCTTGCGGAGAAGCCCGAGTGTGTAGAGTTTCTCCCACGACGGGCAGAGGAAACCCCGTAGATACCGGAATATACCCGGCAAATCGGACTTAGGGAGGTGCATATCCTTGATCCACAGAGAATCCGTAGTCCCATCGTCTTTGAAAAAACGTACACCGCCAACGACAACGTCAGAATGGTCCCCATCCACAGCCTCTTTCATCAATTCTAACGCCCCGGGCAGCAGTTCATCGTCTGCGTCTACGATGGTCAGCGTGTCCCTGTCCCCATAACTCGTGTCCCGCAGCAGGCGTTCGATATAGCTCATGTAATTTTGCAGCTTGTTCTCCCTGCACATCACCGGGAAAACCCGCGCATCCTTGGCGGCCGCATTCAGTATAATCCGCCGGGTATCGTCCGTGCTTGCACTGTCCAAAATATGATACGCAAAATCCGCATTCTCCTGCGCGAGTACGCTCTCTATCGTACGCGGCAGTGTGCGCTCTGCGTTCCAAGCCTGCGTAAGTACAATGGTCATTTCCCGCTTCCTCCGGCAAGGTATAGGCTCTCTCTTGCCATGCCTATGCCGGGGGGGAGGGTTTCATGCGGCTGTATATATTATACCTAAATCGGAAATGCTTTGCAAGGGTTTTCTTTGAAGCGGAACCCTTTCCCTTGCCTCTTGAAAGCTAAATCTCAAACTCCGCAAAAGCAGATTGGATGTCGCTTGTATTCTCAAGCGTTGCGGCGGTAAACGCAAAGCCGCCCTCCGTGAGGATGTCCGTGATGGTCTTGCCGGGGTTCTGCATCGTAATGTTCAGCAGCTCTATAAAGTCGCGGATGACTTCCCGCGGGGTGATGTGCGTGTCCGCGCCGATGCGCTCAAACTCTACCTTGAGGAACCCCACAATCTCCTCCCCCGTCAGGTGGGATTCATACCCATATAAGCCCGCATGAAGGGAAGCCAGCTTCTCCGTCAGGACATACAGCTCTTCATAAGAGAGCGGATCCAACCGAATAACAGGTGCCAATAGATCCCTTGTTCCCGCTTTAGCAAATCGTCCCTCTGTAAGGCGGGAGCGCAGGGCATCATAGGAGTAAATCCCGCGCTCTTGGTCCTCCAATGCCTGCGGTGTGCTGCCCATAATGATGCCCATGTGCTGTGCCTTGCCCTGCAAGGTGTCGTTGTACATCATGAGAATCTTCTCGTAATTGTATTGCCTTGTCACGCGGTTCGGTAAGCGGTAGATGTTCACCAACTCGTCAATCAGCAGGAGCATCCCCCTGTACCCCGCCTGTACCAAGAACGCAGAGTAGAGCTTCAGAAAGTCGTACCAGTTCTCGTCATGCACAATGATATTAACACCGATGGCGCGTTTGGCCTCTGTCTTGGTAGTAAACTCCCCGCGCAGCCAGCGCAAGACATCGGCTTTGCCTTCGTCGTCGCCGTCCTGCCAAGCGTTATAGTAATACGACAAGGCAATCCCGAAGTCAAAGCCGTTCACCATGGTCTGCATTTCGCCGACCACAGAGAATATTTGCCGCTTCACTCCCTGACGGAAAGCCTCGCTGCCCGGCTCTATTCCCTGCGCCACAGTTTGGGTCTGAATCCCCGACAGCCAGCGCTCCAGAATCAACGCAAGCGCGCCGCCCTCCGGCTTGAGCTTTGTACTCATGTTTCGGACAAGCTCTTTGTAGGTCGCAACCCCCTGCCCCTTTCCGCCGCTGAAGCGTCGTTCCGGCGACAAGTCGCAGTCCAGCACCACAAAGTCGCGGTCCAAGCAATAGTTGCGTATGGTCTGGAGCAAAAAGCTCTTGCCCGCACCGTAGCGGCCCACTATAAATCGGAAAGAGGCTCCCCCCTCCGCGATGACATCCGTATCCGCTAAGAGGGCATAGATTTCGTCTTTTCGTCCGACAGTTACCCACTCCAACCCGACCCGCGGCACAACGCCGCCTTTCAGGGAGTTCAGCACTGCGGTCGCTACGCGTTTCGGGGCTTGACGCTGTTGCATGGCTCGGTCTCCTTGTTGTGTATCAGATAAAAATGTTGTTGCTTATCATTCAGGCTTGCTGACCCGCGGCTATCCAATTGTCCAAATAGTCTTCGTATATCCCGCCGCTGTCTACCAGCGTGTCGCCGATATATTCCAATGCCAAGGCGTTGATTTCTTCCCAGAATAGCTCGTCGTGCCGGGCGTAGCCGGCGCTTCCCTCCTCCGCTAAGCTGTCCAAGGCTGCGATTTGCTCTTCGGTCAGTGCTGCGCGGAGGGAGGCTGCCCCTTGCGGGGCACTATGCCCCGTAGGGGCACCCCCTGCCCCTTGCGGGGCACTATGCCCCGTAGGGGCACCCTCCTCCGCAAGCATAAGTTTCCCCAAAGTCTCCTCAGACTCGGCGCGGATGGTATCGAGCAAAGAAAAATCCACGACCACGGGCTTATGTGCAGGCAGATCCGGCTCTGCGGAAGGCTTTTTGGATGTTTTGCTTTTCTTTGTCTTGGGCGGGTCAAGGAGCTTTCCGGCGCCATGTTTGTCGAGGTAGGCATCGACGGCGGCATCAATGGTCTCGCCGAACGCCGGCTTTTGCAGGAGGTTCTCCAGGGAGCCTGCGCGGTAGGGATTGATTCTGCTGATGAAGCTTGCGCAATCGGAACTCAAGCGGTTGTCATTGCTGAGCCGGCGGCGCAGGGCGACTTCCATGCGTTTGAGGATGCAGCCGCAGACAACGTTGGCATAAGGGAAGACTTCCGGCTGATTTTCTATAAACCAAACGGTGCCGTTGCGTTTGCGGGTATAGCTCTCCAGCGGGGAAAGCTGCACATGCGTGCAAGTCTTCGGGAGCTTAGGAAGATGCACGAACCAGCCCGAAATCGGGCTGAGCGTCGCGGCGCTGCCATAGAGTTCTTTGGGCTGCAAGAGTGCGTTGCCGAGCATTTTCTTCTTGGTTGCGAAGTACGCTTGCACGGCATCCAGCACCTCCGAGAGGCACGCTTGGAGTGCGTCATGCTTTACGGGTTTATAGAAGGCAGAGCGCATGATTTTATAGCAGGAGACTTGGTTATAGACATCCAGAAGCTGCGGGCAAGAGCCGTCGAGCAGGAAGAGTTCCGGGAAGTAGATGCACACTTGGTTGGCAATCAGCAGCTCCGTAAAGCTTTTCTCTTTCTTCGGCATATGCAGGTACCAGAGACGCAGGACGTCCGGGAAGAACTTCACCAGCTTCCTGTCGCGGGAAGTATAGACCAGCAGACGGCAGAGGTCGGCAAAGGTATCCTTACCGCTGATGCCGCTCAGCAGCTCCGCACAATACAGCCGGACAAATTCCATCTCCTTGTTTTGGTATCCTTCGCTTTTGCCGCTCTCATAGCCGGTGCGCCAAGCGATATAGTCATAGAGCCCGTCAGCTTCCATGCCGGTGTAGCAAGGCGTATGGACAGAAGCGGCTATCTGCTCATGATTCAGGGCTTTGTCCGCCGTAACGCGGCGAAGGAGCCGTCCCTGCTCCAGAAAGAGCTTTGTCAGTTCCGAGCGGGAAGTGCCGCCCCGGAGGAGCCTTGCCTCGGTGATGGTGCGCCACGGTTCTTCACTGAGGCTCTTCTCCAGAGCCGCCGCTGTGGGTGTCAGGCAATCGGGAGGCGGTTCGCTCTCTGCTTCGATGGCCATCTGCGCCGCCTCTTTGATGATGGCGGAGAAGCGGGGGTTATACACGGCGCGGTTGATGCCGTTATGATAAGCCAAGGAGCGTGTCCAGCGCGACAAGAAAGACTCGGCGCCGTCGGGCTTGGCGGCATTGCCGGTCTCGATCTCCCGGATGGCTTGGTCTAAGAGGTAAGTGATATACCCCACCCCGGGAGAGGAGGAGTCCCGCTCCATCATGTTGCGGGTGCAGTTCCATTGCCCCGCACGGAAGCGGTAAATCTCGTCTTGGGTGATGTACACCTGTGTGCGTGTGTTTTCCAGCGGCAAGATGACCGGGACTTCGTAAAACGGCCGATAGAAATAGAACACACCGGGCGGCTTGATAAGATGTTGGTCCAGTTCCTCACCATAGCTTTTTACAAGGACGCGCAAGGATCCCAGCGCTATACGGAAAGCCCACTCCAGCGTCAGGATACGGTCGGCGCGGCCGGTATAATAGGATTTTCGCTTATAGTCATAATCCGAGGCGGCGAGCATCTTTTGTTCGTAGCCCAATTCCTCCTCCGGCCGCCGGATTTCATTCGGGAACAGATCCTCCAGATGGTGCTGCTGCACCAATTCCGCGAAAGGCACCGGGATGTCATGGGTGATATAGAAGTCTTTCAGCCAGACGCAAAAGTCCGCCTTGTATTTGTGGAAAGGCATAAGCGCGGATTTATGCCAAAAATCGGCGAGCAATTGGATTGTCTCTGTGGGGGAAGCGGCATGGAAGCCGTTGAGCAGTTCAAAGCAATACAGAAAGAAAAACGGCAGCGGGTCATTGTACAGCATAGCATGCTGCTGCCAGTCCATGCGCCAGCGGAAGTAGTATTCCAAATTGGTATCCGTGAGGTCGGCATAGGTGATGCTCTTGCCTGTATCCGGAATGCTTGGCCGAAAGCGCGGGTCGAGGCCTTTCGGGCAGTAGTTTTTCATATAGTCTATCTGCGTGCAGAAGCGCTCTGCCCGCCCCGATCCCGACACAGACTTGAACTGCGCCCCGGCTTGCAGTCTGCGCATTGCACGGATGCGCTCCAAGCCCTGCAGGTTATCCGAAATAAGTGCTGCGGCCGGGCGGATTACAGTCCGCGACGGACCTTCCTCATTCATTTCGTTCTCCGCCGGCAGTACATAGTCCGCTAAAGCAAATTGGAATTGGTCGCGCAGCCAGCTTATGATATCTTGGGGGGTTGGCATCGTATCACCTTTAGTTTGAGTAACTCTGTGGGTTAAGCCCGAAGGGCTTGTACAAGCGCGGCGATGTGCGTGGGGGAAGTGCCGCAGCAGCCGCCCAAGACGCAGGCACCAAGTGCTTTCAGTTCCAGCAACTGTGCGGCAAAGTCCTCCGGCTGCAAGGGGTATGAAGCCGTGCCGTCCGCCACCACCGGCAGACCGGCATTGGGGTTGGCGATCAGCGGCAGACTGCAAGCGGCGCGCAGTTGCGGCAGCACCTGCGCGGCAAGCTCCGGTCCCGCGCCGCAGTTGAGGCCTATCGCATCGGCATCCGCCTCCTCGAGTGCCTCGGCACAGTCGGCGGCGGTCTGCCCGAAGAGCGTGCGCCCGCCCTCGGCATAGGTCATGGTCACAAAAACCGGGATTTTTTTTGTTACCGTTTTGTAACTTTCTGCGAGAGCCTCTTTCGCTCCTTTCAGGGCGGCGAGGGCTTCCCCCAGGTCCATCATGGTCTCAATGAGTATGAGGTCGGCGCCGCATTCCAACCCGACGCTGCACAGGCTGCGGTAGAGTGCCGCAACCTCTTCCTCCTCCGTGTCCCCATACGGCGCAAGCATCAGCCCGGAGGGACCCAGATCCAGGGCGACAAAGCCCGGCGTCTCCGGGACGGCCTGCCTGGCCTGCACGGCAAGCGCTACTCCGGCACGGACGATTTCCTCGCGCGCGGCCGCATCACCGAAACGTGCCGCGCCGAACGTGTTTGTCTTGGTGATCTGCGACCCGGCGCGGGCATACGCTTCATGTATGGTCTGCACAGCCTCCGGGTTTTCTGTGTTCCATAAGTCGGGGGAGGCACCTGCCGGGAGCCCCATACGCTGAAACAGCGTCCCATACCCGCCGTCAAAGACGAGCACGCCCCCCGAACGCAGGGTATCCATCAAGTCGTTTGCTGCCATTACTGCTCACCTGCCCTATTTTAATATCTTATAATTATACCATGTTTTCGCTTGCTTGTCAAATATTGTTTTTGCAGGCACTTGATTTTTTGCGCAGCTTATTGTATAATAATAGCTATCGAACCTATAGGAGAAGAAACAATGACCTTATTCCAAGAACTCAAAGCCCGCGGACTCATTGCCCAGATGACCGATACGGAAGAAACCATAGAAGCGCTGCTGGAGGGACCGCCGGTAAAGTTCTATGTCGGCTTTGACCCGACGGCGGACAGCCTGCACATTGGGCACTTTGTGCAGGCCATTGTGATGAAACACCTTCAGCGCAAGGGGCATTACCCCGTGGCGCTCTTCGGGGGGGCGACTGCCATGATCGGCGACCCATCCGGGCGTACGGATATGCGGCGGATGCTCACAGCGGAAGAAATCAATCACAATATCGCCTGCTTCGTGAAGCAGATGGAGCCGCTCGTGGATTTCGCAGAGGGCAAGGGCAAGATAGTCAACAACGCCGACTGGCTCTCGCAGATGAAGTTCATCGACTATATGCGCGACATAGGCGTACACTTCAGCGTCAACCGGATGCTTGCCGCCGAGTGCTACAAGAAGCGCCTGGAGGAGGGCTTAACGTTCTTTGAGATGGGCTACATGACCATGCAGTCCTATGACTTCCTGCACCTCAACCGTACGGAGGGTGTGGTTCTGGAAGTCGGCGGCGACGACCAGTGGTCCAATATGATCGGCGGCGTGGAACTCATTCGCCGCGTGGATGCCGTGACCCGCTCGGAGGAGGAGCGCGCCGCCGCTCCCAAAGCCGCCTACTGCATGACCTCCAACCTGCTGCTGACCTCCCAGGGAGTGAAGATGGGCAAGACCGCCGGGAACGCCGTCTGGCTTTCGGCGGAGAAGACCTCGCCCTATGCGTTCTTCCAGTACTGGCGCAACATAGACGATGCGGATGTTATCCACACCATGAAGATGATGACTTTCCTGCCGCTGGAGCAGATTGCCGCGTATGAGCAGTTGGAAGGCTCCGCCCTGAATGACGTCAAGGAACTCCTCGCCTACGAGATTACCAAATCCGTCCATGGGGAAGTGGAGGCTGCCAAAGCCCGCGAGGCTGCCCGCGCCCTCTTCGGCGGAGGTGCCGCCGGTGCCGATGCCCCGGAATGCAAGCTCGACTTCTCCGGCGGGGCGGTGGAAATCCTCACTGCCCTCACCGCATCTGCGCTTGCCAAGTCCAAGTCGGAGGCGCGCCGCCTCATAGACCAGGGCTCCGTCACCGCCGATGGCGAGAAAGTCACGACCTATGACTTCGCCTTCACCCAAGAAGCCCTTGCCGCAAAACCCGTCCTCCTCAAGAAGGGCAAAAAGGCTTTCGTGCGCCTGACGGCTTAAACCGGTAACTGTTCAGGGGCTGAAAACGGTTCGCCGGCTCGCCGAAGCCGAAAGCAAGAAATGGATTGGGAGTTTGAAAGATGGTTTGGCAAAAGCAAGTATTGTGCTTCATCGGCAAGACTGCCAAGCGCATGGTACTCCTCGGTTTGGCGGCGTTGGTGCTGTTCACCGGTCTGCTGACCCTTGCTTTCTGCATCCCGGATAGGCGCATCGCGGCCAATCTGGAGGATTCCATCGCATTCCTGCGGGAAACCAATTCCGTCCAAGGTCTGAAAGCGCCTCTGCCGGTGGAAGCGGACGGCCACACCGTTGAGGTGATTGAGGAAGAATTGGTTTGGACGGTTGCCCTGCGCGGGGAGGATTCTTCCAATCCCTTGCAGGCCGCCATGGTTCCCGCACGGTCACGGTACTGGTATGGGTATCTGGTGTTCCTGCGCCCCGCCCTGGTATTCTTGAACATCGCCCAGATTCGCTCCGTCAGCATAGGTATACACATCCTCCTCTTAGGTCTGCTCCTCTGCCTGACGGCGAAGAAACACGGCATAGTCACGGCAGTGCTCTTTACCGTAGCTTATGTCGCCTATGACATCTGGGCGATACCGTTCAGCTTTAGGTTTCGCTGTGCTACTTCGCCGTCCTCGCCGCCTGCGTGGTGCTGTTGGCTTTCCCGCGCCTGCAAAAGTGCCTGCCGTCGTACTTCTTCTGCGTGGGGGCTTTTACGGCCTATATCGACCTCAACCTGATGGCACTCACCGCCCTCTGCTTGCCGCTTATCTATGTCCTCTTGGAAAAGCCCTCTTGGCGTAACGCCATGGACCTCTCGGCGCATTGGGGTATCGCTTTCTTCGGGCTGTGGTTTGCCAAATGGGTGCTTGCCTCTGTCATCTGCCGTCAGAACGCTTTTACCGATGCTCTCTACCAAGCGAAACACCATACCGCCATCGCCTCCAATCCCGAACCTTTGCGCCGCATACACCTCATGCTGGACTTCACCGCCCGCGGCGTGGATTTGCGCATCGTTGCGCTCCTGTTGGCGGCACTTGCTCTGTTCGTTTGCTTCGGGCTGTGGCGCAAACGCCTGCGCCTGAGGGATTTGCTCTCTGTCTATCCCTTTGCCGTACCTATGGTTCTTCCGTATGCCTATATGCAGGTTTTAGCCGTCGCCTACCGCATCAGCCCCGTCGGTTACTACCGCTCCCTGTTCCCTGTCGCCGTTGCTTTCCTCTTTGTGTCACAAATAATCGTTACCAAATACCGAACATCTGTACCTGCGTCTGCGGCGGATTCCCCTGCTGCGCCCGCGTCCGCTCACTAATCTGAAAGGGTGATACCTATTATGCAAGCTCCCCTGACCGCTTTCTCCTTGCCCCTTGCACCCTTGCTGCCTACCGGCGACCGCTCCAATATCTTAGCTGTCTTCGCTATCGTTCTGCTGGTGCTTATGGCGGCCGCTATCGTTTGGCTCCTCCTCGCGAAACGCAGGAAAAATGACGAACCGGAAGAGCCGCCCGATAGCCCCGCCGATACCGACAGCCCGGCAGAGCCGCCCGCGGAGGAGTAAGCGCAGGCGCACGCCGTGTGCCTTTCCGCTGTGACGCGGGTTTGTAAGCCATGTAGAACGGGGGCGGCAGATTGCCGCCCTTGCTTTTAGTTGCATTTGTTTGTGGGTGCATACGTTCGAGAACATGATTTGTATGATCGTGTTGCGGTTGTGATTTTAGGATTATGTAGTTTGTTCAGCAAGCGAATCTGTTGCTGTCAAATGCCTGCATGGAACGGTGTAACGGCTTTAAGGGGGGTGAATCGGAATTCACCCCCCGATTTTGAAATCATCCATCTCTTATATTCATTATATATAGCCATTTTGTAATGCTGAAGAAACTACATAGTCATAAAATTCAAATTGTGCCGGAGCGGATGTGCGGGCGCAGCTGCGTGCGACGGACTGCCGGATTTAGAATTATGTAGTTTGTTCAGCAAGCGAATCTGTTGCTGTCAAATGCCTGCATGGAACGGTGTAACGGCTTTAAGGGGGGTGAATTGGAATTCACCCCCCGGTTATGAAATCATCCATCTCTCATATTCATTATATATAGCCATTTTGTAATGCTGAAGAAACTACATAATCATAAAATGCACGAACGTGAGGCGCCCTTGGCGCTGATGCTGCGGCAACGAAAAACAGCGGTCCGCTGAAGAAAGCGGACCGCTGTGTTCCCTTACCCCGGTCTCAAGCGGGCTTACGGTGCTTGCGGGCGTCGGGCGGGAGGAGCTTTACGGTTTTGTCTATCAGGGCTTCTAACCTTGCCTCGGCATCGGCGAGGCTGTCGCCGTGGCTGAAAGCGTTATCGGTGCAGAGGTAGAGTTTCAGTTTCGGTTCCGTGCCGGAGGGGCGCAGGACAAGCCAAGCGCCGTCGGCAAAGAATAGTTTGAGGACATTGGATTTCGGGAGGGTGAGCTTTATCTGCTCGCCGGTGGACATATCGGTGCGCTCGCCGGTGAGGTAATCCTCTATGAAAGTGACACTCTCGCCTTTAATCAGCTTGCCGGCTTTCTCGCGGGCATTGTCCATGAAAGCGGACATGGTTTTGATGCCGTCGGCGCCCAAGAACTCATAATCCAGCAATCGCTCCGTGACAGGGCGGTACTCGGCGTAGAGGGCTTGCATGGCCTGCCAGAGGGTCATATCTTTCTCGTTTTTGTACCAGAGGGCGGCTTCGGACACCAAGGCGGAGGTCAGGACAGCGTCCTTATCGCGGCAGGAGTCGCCGGTGAGGTAGCCGTAGCTTTCCTCGAAGCCGAAGAGGAAGCTGTACTTATCCGTACGCTTGAACTCGTCCATTTTCTCGCCGATATACTTGAAGCCGGTGAGGACTTTATGGTAGCTGACATTGTTTGCATTGCAGATATGCTCCGCCAGTGTGCCGGTGACAATGGTGCTGACCACGGCGGGGTTCTTGGGCATATTCTCGCAGTCCAAGCGGGCCTTGATGATATAGTCTGTCAGCAGGGCGCCCAGTTGTGTGCCTGTGAGAATCTCGTACGCATCGCCGGCTCCTTTGGAGAGGACACCCAAGCGGTCGGCATCCGGGTCGGTGGCGAAGATGAGGTCGGGCTTGAGGGACTTCGCCTGCTCCAAGGCAATGGCGAACACATTCTTGTCCTCCGGGTTGGGCTTATAGACTGTCGGGAAGTCGCCGTCCGCATCGCGCTGCTCGCGCACGACATGGACATCGCGGAAGCCCAACTCGCTCAGCAGGGAAGTCACGGGCAGGAGGCCCGTACCATGCAGCGGGGTATAGAGTATGCGGATTTTGTTACCGTTCTTGCGGATATACTTCGGGCGGGTAAGCCACTGCTTCTGGTCGGCGAGGTAGGCATCGTCCATCTCGCGCTTCATGAGGGTGAGGAGGCCTTGGTTCTCCGCTTCGGAGCGGTCCATGGTCTTGACATCGTGGAAGTAGTCCAAGCGTTCAATCTCTTCGGTTACTTCGTTGGCGGCTTCGCCGGTAAGCTGTCCGCCGGTGGCGTTGTAGACTTTGTAGCCGTTGTAGCGCTTGGTATTGTGGCTGGCTGTGATGACGATGCCGGCATCCGCCTTGTGCTTGCGCACGGCATAGGAGAGCATGGGT
Organism: Oscillospiraceae bacterium; assembly: GCA_031271865.1. Taxonomy (GTDB): domain Bacteria; phylum Bacillota; class Clostridia; order Oscillospirales; family Acutalibacteraceae; genus WRMQ01. The sequence goes on along the minus strand of JAISUW010000016.1, from coordinate 43,227 downwards.
GTCGGGCGCGTCTGGTCAAAGAGCATGACCTTGATGCCGTTGGCGCAGAGCACGGAGGCCGTATGCCGGGCAAAGGCCTCGCCGTAGTTGCGGGTGTCAAACGCTATGCAAACGCGGGGGGTCTTGTCCGGGTTGTGCCGATTGAGGTAGTTCGCCAAGCCCTGCGTGATGCGCCCTACCACAAAGTGGTTGATGCGGTTGCGTCCCGGGCCCATGACGGCACGCAAGCCCCCGGTGCCGAACGCAATGTCCTTATAGAACGCCTCAAAGCGCTCCTCGGGTTTTGCGGTGAGGGCTTCCAATTCCTTGCGCCAGACGGAGTTCATCGGAACCATCTCCAGCCAGTCCTCATATGCCAAAAGGGCTTCGTTCTTTTGGATGAGATCCATGCGCTGGAGGACGCAGCCAACGGAACGTCCGGGGTCTTTGGGGGTATGGAAGGCGTAGTCCAGCATCTTCTCGATGGTCGTGGTGAGGGCATGGAGCCTGGTGTCGCTGGAGGCGTAGTAAATGGTCAGCTCGCCGGTGTCCTCGTCTAAGGCGGCACCGTTGGAAAACACGACATTGGACACATCGCCGACGCGTTCGCCGCCCATAGGGGCAAGGAAATACCCGGAGGGCGCGGCCGTGACTTTCCAAGGCTGCTTGAGGTCGGTGACGAAGACATACAGCACATAGCGCAGACCGGCGGCAGTGTTGCGCACGCCGTGGGCAATGTGCAGCCAGCCCTTTTTGGTTTTGATGGGGGTGGCACCCGCGCCGTTCTTCGATTCTGTAATCTTATGATACTCGCGGGGGCTGACAAGGACCTCCCTGCCGATTTTGGCGTTGGTGATGTCCTCACAAGTTGCGTAGCTGATACCGCCGGCGGAGATGAAGCCGTCCTGTGGGCGGGTGAAGAAAGCATACTTGCCGTTGAGGAAAGTCGGGAAGAGTACCACATTGCGCTGCTGCGGGCTTTTGCTCTGTAGGTTCGGGAGGCGCTCCCATGTTTTGAAGTCCTTTGTGCGGCAGATGCCGCAGGCGGCTTTTGCGGCGGTGGGGTCGGCCTTGGCTTCCTCTGTGGAGGTGTCTTTGCTCTCGGAGCAGAAAAGCCCGTAAATCCAGCCGTCCTCGTGCCGCGTCAGGCGCATATCGTAGACATTCACTTCGTCCGGCTCGGTGTCCGGCAGGAGGATGGGATACTGGAACTCAAAGCCTTCCGTGGGTTTCGTGGATGCCGCCAAGGCAAAGAAGCTCTTGCGGTCCGCGCCTTCCACCCGGACGACCAGATGGTAGACGCCGTTATGCAGAAGCGCACCCGAATTGAATGTTGCATTCACCGGGAGCCGCTCTTGGCAGCCGGGGTTTGTGGCGGCATTCATATCAAAGCGCCAAGACGGCGGCACATGGTCGCGGGTCAGTACCGGATTCTCCCAGCGGGTGAAGATGCCGTTGTAGCTCCCGCAAGGGGTGTTCGGTCGGCTGACGAGTTGCCGGTATTCGTTTTGCAACGCACGGGCTTTCTGGGATAACAGCATGGCGATGGGTTTCCTTTCCTCAGTTCACACTTAACAGTTCACAGTAACCGGTTTGCGGCCTCCGTTTCGTCTTCCGGCGGGAAGAGTTTGTCCATTTGGATATTCAAATCGGGAAAGATATGCACCGGGACAGAATCCTTATCTATATAATGCCCCGTATTCGCGTAAAACGTATCTTGCAGTATATACGTGTCGATGACGCAGTCCTCGGTCATACCTCCTCAATTCAGTCGGAATTACAGGGGATTTCCCTCCGCCGGGCTTGGAGCTTCTCCAGAATGGAGGCATATTCCGCATCATCCAAAGCCCAGTTCCATGTCGGGAGAACCGCCAAGACATTGCCGATGGCGGGCAGGATGGAGACCGCAAAGAACATCAGCGTGAAAAAGTTGAACAGCTGCCCGGCGGTCAGCGTGCCTGTGATCAGGGAACCGTCGGCCGCGAACTTGTTCATGGTGTGTACAAGAGCCTCTGAGCCTTTCTCCATCAGTTCGCGGGGGACTTTGTGCTCGGCAATCATGTCCTTGAGCGTTTCGACGTTTCTGCCCTCAAAGGCATAGTGTGCGCAGAGGAGGCTGTAAAGGATATTGGAAATACCCGTGCCGATCTTGACCATGAAGGTCTGCCCGGAGAAGAACACCGCGTCCGGGCGCACATTGTTGGTGTAGTCCTCGTAGTCCACGCAGGAGGCAATCATCGCGGTCTGCAAGGTGTTGAAGATGCCTAAGCAGATGCCCTTGAGGAAGAACATCACAATCGTCGGGATGAGCAGCACGATGTTCGTGAGGCCGCCCTCCAAGTTCAGGGAGATAAGATAGAATACGAACAAGGCAACGTTCGGCGCAATTTCCACCAGATTGGAAAGATTATACAAACGCTTCTTCGTAAACCGGTCCAGCAGGCGGGGCACAAGGGCGGTGGCACCGAACATACCGATGAAGAGTCCTCCGCCGAGAAGCGCCAAGTACATGGTAGCCAAGCCGGGGTCGGCGGTGGAGAAGTAATACGTCACCATGGAAACAGCGACCAGCATCGTCATGTTGCGCGGGGCGGAAACGATGCCGGAGAGGAGGAGCTGCCGGAACGGTTTGTTGCGCCACATCATCTTGAAGTTCTCGCCGACGGAGTTATTCTTCTCAGAGGGCTTGATGCGCTCCTTACAGAAAATCCCTGCCAATTGGAACGTGGCGACACCGATGACCGTCAGGATGAGGGCGATAATGATACATCCCATGCGGTCGGTTTGCACGGCGGCCTCCGTGTAATCCATCCAGCCGTGCTGCTCGGCGAGGGCTTTGACGCTGATGCCGGCGGCTTTGGCCTGTGCGGCAAAGTCGTTCAGGTCCGTGATGCCGAATGCGGCGGCGCGCTTGGCAAGCAGACCCTGCCCGAACGCCAGCGCCAGCGGTTGGAATCCAAGGACGGCAATCCCCGCACCGATGCCGGCGGCAATGCGGGCGGCGGCTTGGAGCTTCTGCCGGTCCTTTTCGTCCTCCGTCATGAGGGCGGAGATGCCCCAGAGCGGGATATCCCCTGCGGTGTAGGTCATCCCCCATGCAATGTAGAAGAAGGCGGCAAAGCAGATGACGAGGGCTTTCTTTGCGGCGGAGGCATCCACATCGTACTGCGGGGAGAGGAAGCACACCATGGTGATGACACCGTTAATCACCGGGACAGCCAAGAGCCAGGGGCGGCATTTGCCGATTTTCGTGCGGGTCTTGTCCACAATCGTGCCCATAATGGGGTCATTGAAGGCATCCCAGACTTGGGCTGCCACCAGAATCACGCCGACGATGCCCATGGGGATGAAGAGGATGTTCTGGAGGTAGTAGGACGTGAAGAACGCAATGATGTTGTAGATGACATTCTGACCGAACAACCCGGTCATGTACATATTGCGCTCCAAACCTGTGTATGTCTGTAGGCCTCCCGGGGTAACAGCTGATTTCGCCATTTCGGATAACAACCTTTCGTCGTTTGATTTTTTCCTGCGGCTTGTCCCGCTGATGCGTCTACTATATTATAGCACAAAATCGGGGAAAAGCAAGTTTTTTCTCCCCAATGCGCCGTATTCTGTTACCGCTGCAGCCAGTTTTCAATCATCAGATGCGGGACACGTGCAAACGCCTTGGTGTTGTCTGTCACAAGGATGCAGTCAGTTTGTGCGGCGTGTGCCGCAATCAGCATATCCATCGCTCCAATCGGAGAACCGCCTTTCTCCAAGAAAGAACGAATATCGCCGTAAGAAACAGCGCAATCCGCATCAAAAGGAAGTACTTCTATAGGCGACAGCACTTTATCCATAGCGTCAGACAAACGCGCCGGGTTGCCTTTCCTTGCCAGACCGAACTTAATTTCGGCGAGCGTTAAGGCGGAAATGCACAGAAAGTCTTGCCGGTGCGCTTTCAAAGCCTCCAAAACGGACGCATTCCCTCGCACTAAGAAAGAAATCATATTCGTATCGAGCATATACCTCATAGCTCGACCTCACGCGCAGGACTTGTGTCGTGCGGTATCTGCAATTCCCCGTTCAGCTCACGGATGCCCTCTTCCACAATCTCCCACACGTCGCCTTTGGGTATCAGGTATAAGATTCGCCCCGACCGCCGTACAAAGACCTCTTTGCCGGGCAAGCGGAAGTCTTTCGGGAGACGGACGGCTTGTGAGGCGCCGTTGCGGAATAGTTTTGCACTTTCCATGGCATTCCCTCCTATAAATCTATACTAATAGTATATACTATTTCGTTGCTTTTGTCAATGGATTTCAGAGAAAATGAAGAAAAGATAAAATTTTTCTTTACATCACATTAACAATCTGTTATAATGGAAGCAAGCGGCGAGGCATTCGCTTGAAATTTCCGAAAAGGGTGATTCTTTGTGAAACGATTGGTTTCCATCCTCCTTGGCGTACTTTTGGCTGTGGGTACCTGTGCCATCTCCGGCGCGGCCGTTGACGGCGGCTATACCTGGCCTTTGGGGCAAGCGCTCCCGCACTTTTCGACCCCGGCCGCGACGCTGGATGCATTTTCCGTGGAGGGCAGACCGTTCGCCGAGCGTTTGACGGCTTCCGCCCTGCAAGGCCTGGTGAACCGCTCTGAACCGCGCATCTTTCAACTGGACGGACGGGAAGGGACGGGCAGCCCGAACCAATGGGCAGCGGATCTCGGGCTGACGCTGAATGTCCTCTCCGGGTATCTGGAGGCCGTGGAGAAGTACGCCGGCTGCGTGGAAGGCCTCATCATCTGGAACACAGCCATTCCGGAAACCGCCAATGTCGCCACCACCGCCGCCGGGATTCTGAATGCCCTGCCTGCCACACCGGCGCAGGCGGACATCCTGACCGCCGCGCCCTACAACTTCCCGGTGCTGAAAGACTTCCGGGACGAAACGGCCATCACGGACAAATACTCCGCCTATCAGTACCTCTATGACAATTACTGGCAGGACTGCACCAAGCGCACCCTCTGCGGCCTGATTCCGGACAACCACACGCAGCTGCGCGACTTCGCTGTGGCGGTCCGTGCCGCCGTATTCTGGCTCGACGCCGCGGACGAACAAGATGCAGCAATGCTGCGCCTCTTCTTCGACGACTCCGCCCCGATAGACACCTACTACACCGGCTGGTGGCCGAATGAACCGGCGGGCGTTGCCCTCGCCTCGCAGTACGGTGTGATGACCATCGCCTCCGACTTCTTTGAGAACTACACTGTCTGGTCGGGCTACCGCGAGAACATCGAACAGCCTGCCGTCCCCGCCACGCCGAAGCTGGAGAACAACAAAATCTATGTGTCCCTGAACATATCCGACGGCGACAACATCCAATATGACCAGCACTACCTGCGCTCTACGAACTTATGGCTCCACCCGCGCCGCGGTGAAATCCCGATTGGCTGGACTTTCTCCCCGCTGCTGTTGGACGCGGCACCGTCCATCATGAACTACTACTACACCACAGCCACGGAGAACGACGTCCTTATCTGCGGGCCGTCGGGGGCGGGTTACTCCACCGTGCAGCACTGGTCCTCGAACTCCATCATAGACAAATACGCCGCCATTACCAACGACTACTTTGAGCGCAGCGGCATCAATATCGTGACCCTTTGGACATGGGCAACGCCGCTGAAGGTTTCGCGCTTTGCGGCGGGCATACCCTCTCTTTTGGGAATGACCTCGCAGTTTGAGACCGGACCCTTGCAGCGCCGCTTCGTCAACGGCAATACGCCGATTATGTGGTTCGGGTCCGACAACTTGGCATCGTTCGGCTCCATGAGCTACGACACGGGCAACGCCAATATGCTCAAACGCCTCTCCGCCGCCGCCGAGCGCACCGTCCTCTTTGACCGCCCGCAGTTCTTCATGGCGCAGGGCAATGTGTGGGAGTGCAATATCAACGACTTCCTTGACCTGCGCGACCAACTGGAGGCACTCTACCCGGACCGTTTTGTCTTTGTGCGCCCCGACCATCTCTTTGAACTGATGGAAGAGAGCCTGGGCAAGCCCCACAACGTCGCCCGCAACGGCACATCGGACACCCCGGAAGTCTTTGACGGCTCTTTCGCGACCGGCTTGGAGGGCAATCAGTTCACGGTGGACCTCGGCGGGGAATTCTTGCTTAACCGCTATGTGGTGAAGAACCGCGGTGCCTATGAAGCCGGAGCGGGCAACACCGCCGCTTGGCGGCTCCAGTACAGCACCGACGGCACCAATTGGAAAAATGCCGACATCGTATCCGGCAACGAGGCTGCCTTTGTCTACCGCAGCCTCTGCAACGAACGGGCGCGCTACGTGCGTCTGATAGCGGAGAACCCCTCCCCGGCCGTCATCAAAGACATCGAAATCTACGCCACACCCACCGGCACCGGCGAGGCGTTTTGGAACAGCTTCTGCGGCTTCTTCTATGACATCTGGAACTGGCTCAACAATACGTGGCATTCCATAGGGGAGTTGTTCAGTTACAATTGGCTGGGGTAGAGCTAACGAAAAAGCGATGCCCCCTGTTGACAAATCATGCACGGTGTGCTATATGTAGTATTCACAGGGGGCGATGCCGCTGTACCAACGGGTCGGCGGGTTCCCACCGCCCGTTTCGAACAATGACCTAGTCACCGTTTCCTTGGGCAAGGATGGGCGGCGGCTTTGCCATTTTGGCTTGCAAAGACACGAGCGGCAATGGATTCGAGAGCGGCCGTCAAATTTTTCTTGACTATATCCCCAAAATATGCTATGATTTACACATACTTGGTATAAGGGGAGTGAATGCGGTGGCGAGCAGCAAGAAATCGAGTGTCTTTGCGAAGACAAAGAAGCAGAAGAGGGGTCAGGGACTCATTATCGGCGTCGTCGTTTTGGCGGCGGCCGGTCTGATAACGGCAGCCATCCTCACGCGCGAGATGTGGAAACCGCTTCTGCCCGAGCGCGCGGACAAGCCCACGGCTTCCGCGGCAGAAGTTACGGAAACGCCGGAAACGGCAAACACAGCAGATACGACAGCCCTTTCCGACTGGAAAGCCACCGGTAGCGGCGGCTTTCACTGGACAAGCCCTGCCCTGCTGAACGCCGCGCCTATAGACTACCTCAAAGCGCGCCTGCCGGAGTTTCTGCAAACCATAGGCGGCAACGGCACCGAAGCCTATACCATCCACGCAGGAACTGCCATGCAAGCCCCGCAGGGAACCTGGTTGCAGGCCTTTGATTTGTTTGCGGAAAGTGCTGCCGACCTGAATTGTTCCGTCCTGCTGTCTGTGCAAGCAGCGGACGACGGCAGCCGAACTGTTGCGGTTCAGTTGGTCGGCAGGGGCGTTACCGTCGGCGACACCGGGCGTTTGGGCAAAACGGTGTTTGGCTTCAAGGACTTCAACGGCGACAAGAAGGAGGAAGTCTTTGCTCTTGCACAGGATGCAGGGGCGGATAACACGCACGCTGCCGTTATAATTGTTCCCTTTGACGGCGCCGTTTTCGGGAAAGCCCTCTTCCGCCAATACCCGGAAACGTATACGTCCGGTTTTACGCTGGAGGGGGCAAAAGGACCCTATACGCTCAAGCACGCTGCCACCGGCTATACGCTGAAGAACTTTGAGGCGATTACAGACTACCAGCAAGCGCCGGAAAGCCCCGCTTCCGTTTATCAAAACGCGTTGGACCGTGCCTCTGTTTATGACGCTTATCCCATGGATTTGGAAGGCGACGGCGTTTGGGAGCTGATGATACTTCAGCAGCCTTTCCATTGGCAAGGTCAACTGATGACCATTCAGAAATGGGACGCTGCTGCCAAAGCAATGAAAACCGTCTATGCCGAGTTCCTGCCATTGGATGAAAAAGCCAACGCATCGGACGCCGCCAAAGCCAAACAGCTCTTGACCGCCTACGAACGCGCCCGCACCGCCCTCGGCTCGAAATCCGCAGATGACAACCGCGCCGGCATCGAATACGCAGGCCTCTTCTGCCCGCGCAAGGGCGGCGGCAAGGCCGCTTTGTATCCCTAAGAAGCAAGAGGCAAGAGGCAAGGATTACGCAGCGAACCCATTGACAAACCGGCGAACCTGTGGTATAATATTCAGAACGAATTGCATAATATACAACGCGCGAAAGGAACCTATCCCATGCCGAAAGAAATCAAGAAGATTGTTCTCATGTACTCCGGAGGACTGGATACCTCCGTGATGATTCCGTGGCTCAAAGAGCGCTACAACGGCGCAGAAATTGTAGCCGTCAGCGTGGATGTCGGGCAAGGTACGGAACTGGACGGCCTCGAGGAGAAGGCCTTGAAGACCGGCGCCTCTAAGCTCTATATTGAACACCTGCAAGACGAGTTCGTCACCGACTTCATCTGGCCGACACTGAAAGCCGGTGCCCGCTATGAGAAAGACTACCTCTTAGGCACCTCTTTCGCCCGCCCGCTCATAGCGAAACGCGTCGCCGAAATCGCCCGCGCCGAGAAGGCGGATGCCATCTGCCACGGCTGCACCGGCAAAGGCAACGACCAAGTGCGTTTCGAGCTGACTTTCATGCGCTTTGCCCCGGAAATGGAGATTATCGCCCCTTGGCGCTTCTGGGAGATTAAATCCCGCGATGAGGAGATTGCCTACGCTGAGGCACATCATATCCCCCTCAAGATTAACCGCGAAACCAACTACTCCAAAGACAAGAACCTCTGGCACCTCTCCCATGAGGGGCTGGACTTAGAAGACCCGGGCAATGAGCCGCAGTATAATAAGCCCGGCTTCTTGGAACTGGGTGTCTCCCCCGAACAGGCTCCCGACGCGCCGACCTATATCACACTGCACTTCGAAAAGGGCATCCCCACCGCCCTCAACGGCGAAACGCTCGACGGCGTGACCCTCATCGCCAAACTCAATGCCATCGGCGGTGCCAACGGCATCGGCATTGACGACCTCGTGGAGAACCGCTTGGTCGGAATGAAATCCCGCGGCGTCTATGAAAACCCCGCAGGGAAAATCCTTTTCCGCGCGCACGATGTGCTGGAAACCATCACCTTGGACCGCGATACCGCCCACTACAAAGCCCTCATCGCTGAGCGCTACGGCGAACTCGTGTACTTCGGTCAGTGGTATACCCCCTTGCGCGAAGCCTTCGATGCTTTCGTAGACAGCACCCAGCAAACCGTCACCGGCGATGTACGCCTCAAACTCTATAAAGGCAACATCATCAACGCCGGCGTTACAAGCCCCCACTCCCTGTGGAGCGAGGCTTTCGCTACGTTTAACCAAGATGAGGTCTACAACCAAGCGGATTCCGCCGGGTTCATCCGTCTCTTCGGTTTGCCCGTCAAAGTCCGCGCACTCCTCGAACGGGAACGCCTCGGTGCGCCTGACGATGCCGCCGCAGGGGATTGCTGAGTGTGTCCCCTTTACCGGGAACCAAGGACAACGCATGAAAGAGAACTGTACCGCCGGATTACCATCCGGCGGTCGTTTGCTTTTGCTTCCGCTTTTATATAGCCTATCTATTAAGTTAAATATAGATATTTAAATACAGTATTTATATGCCGGTCGCGGTGGAATGGTGACGGATTTGACGGTAATATTTGCCCAATCTGCCGGTTATTTATGATTATGTAGTTTCTTCAGCATTCCGTATGCGTTGATACACATAGCATTATTTGTTTCCAATCGCGGAATCCGGGGGGTGATTTGAGAATCACCCCCCTATTCCGGCAACGGCGGCAATCCAAACGCCTGTGTTTACACCGTTTTCTCGTGCTGACGAAACTACATAATCATAGACGCAAATGCTTTCTCTTGCTATGGAAACGCCCCCGCCCCTTCCCTCAGTCCAACCTATCCAACCGCCTACCCCCTTGCTTGTACGAAAAAAGTGTATCAAATCTCTGCGGGGCGCATATAGTATAATATAAAGACTTAAAATTACACGCGCGCGTGCGCGTAATAAAGAGGGAAGAGAACCTCCCCCGAAGGACACGCGAAGGAGTGACACACCCATGCCGCCGTTTCGGTTAGGACGCAACCCCACGCCGGTGAGCAGGCCGGCCGCCTGGAACCCGCCGACTTACCGGGAAGCGCAGCAGTTTTACCGCGAGGCACCGCAACCTACCAACGCAGCAGACCGCCCCGAGCTTTTCGAAGTAACAGCGGCACAGCTACGGGAGATTTACGATGCGGCCGTCCGCGGAGACGAGTTCACTCCTCCTGCACCCGCCCCAGCAGAGCAAACTGCACAAGCAAGCGATGAATCCGAACAATCGGTTGACATACAGCAGACCAACGACATACAACCGGGATTCACCGACAGCGCGCCGGACGGCACATACGGCAATCCCCCACATAGCCGGACGGCACGCGATTCAGGGTACTTACCCACATACCCGGCGGACACCTATACCGCACCGGGACATACGCAAAGCCCCACATATCGGCAAACTGCCGCTTATCCGCAACCCCCCGCATACACCCCACCGCAACCTGCCGTGCCGCTTCTTGGCACACCGTTGAATGCCCTGCGCCGCCCGCTGCGTACAGCTGCGCGGCCTCGTCCCGCGCCGCTGCCGGTGCCGACGCATCCCGCCCCTACCGCCGAACCGGTGCTTCCGGATTCCGCGTGGAAAGTGGAGATCATTGATGCCGTACCCCTCCAAGGATCCGTCCCTCCGGTAGAAGACGAGGGCTGGAAGCCGCTGATTCCGGATGTGGTGGCGGTCACAGGACCGACCGGACCGCAAGGCGTGCCCGGTGCCCGCGGCGAAAGAGGCGCAACCGGTCCGGCAGGAATACAAGGCGCAACAGGCGCGACAGGAGCAACCGGCGTGACAGGACCAACGGGACCCGAAGGCGAACGCGGCGAGCAAGGACCGCCCGGACCTGCAGGGACAGCCGCTGCGCTGACCGGCGGAGAACATCTCTTTGCTTGGGCCGGAACCCAGATTCTCCGCACGGACTGCGGACCGCTCCCGCTGGAACTCCAGCGAAGCAAAGGCAACCTCACTTTTGACAACTGCGAAGCAGTCATCGCCGACGATGGTTACTACATGGTCATCTGGGAAGCCTCCTTTGCCGCAGACGACCCGGGACGCAACCTGAACCTCACCATCAGCGGGCAGAACGTACAGCTCTCGGGAGCTATTGAAGCAACTTCCTACTCCGGGCAACAGGTCACTTGGCTCTCCGCAGGGGATATGCTCACCCTCTCCCTCGCGCCGGAAAGCAATGCGCAACCGGCGGAAGCTTTAGAACTCAGCTCCGCGCAGATGACCGTCATACGCCTCGCCTGACGCAGGCAAACATATACGCATTCCCCTATTCATACACGGAAGTACGCCCCATGCGGGCCGAAAATACAAAAAGCAGCCGAGAGGCTGCTTTTTACAAATATAAGCTGAACGCTTATTCTTTCTCTTTGAAATCATATTCATCCGCGTGCTTTTGCTTAAAGAGGTCATAGACGGTAGCAAGGAGCGTTTCGTCATCTACGGATTCCAAGAAAGCTGCGCCGTCTTCCGCCGGAACTTCTTTCATGACAAACACATCGGCCGGACCGTCATCATATAGCTCCGGGCGGTCATAGTAAGGCGTAAGCATGTCATACCTTGCGCCCTCGTATTCAATGGCATCCAGCAGCTCAAAGTTGAGCTTGTCCCCTTTCTCATCGAACAGTTCAATCACAGGAACGGTTGCTGGTTTTGCATCCGCAGCTGCTTCCGGCGAGGGGGACGGCGCAGAATTCTTTTTTTCGTTGAGCATGTTCTTGTTGGAATACTTGTCCGAAATGCTGTTATCTGCCATGATGCTTCTCCTTTTCGTCTATTTCACGCACATTTCCCGGGTCGCAAGTATTGTAGCACATCCCGCGGAAGAATGCAAGAAAAACTTGTGTGGAATCTGCGGCTGATAAGTACGCCGGATATAAAATTTTATCTTGCAATTTGATGCCGGATATGCTATAATATTTCGTGTGCCAAAAGCATGGTTGACGGTAAGGTCTACCGGTCGCTAACGGTACTGTGGCCCCTTAGCTCAGTTGGTCAGAGCACCCGACTCATAATCGGGTAGTCCCGGGTTCAAGTCCCTGAGGGGCCACCAAAACAACAAAGCCATTGATAATCAATGGCTTTGCTTTATGGTGGACACGCACGGACTCGAACCGTGGACCTCCCGCGTGTGAGGCGGGCGCTCTAACCAGCTGAGCTACGCGTCCGAATTGAATTGAATTCAATTGAATCATGGTGACCCGGACGGGACTCGAACCCGTGTTACCGCCGTGAAAGGGCGGTGTCTTAACCACTTGACCACCGGGCCGGAGGAGAAGCTTTCTGCAAGGCAAGACTTATTCTACCACAAACCGCGCTAAAAGTCAAGGGTTTTGGCAAATTTTCTTTCCGGTGCGCTGAAAGTGCAAACTTCCCCTTGCATTTCCCGCTTTTCTATGATAAAATATCAGATGGAGTGTGCTGCATGGGTGCGCTTAGCGGACCCAAATACAAAGCGAAGGAGAACGAAGCGTGAAAATTCCTTTCGGCATCACCACAGCGGACATCGCGGACGCATTCAAAGCGGTGTTCGGCTTTGCGGAAAGCCAAGTCAACGAACAGGCTAAAGGCAACGCAAAGCTTTATACTTATGATGACCTACCTGCCCCCGGCGATGGGGAAGTGAACCCGGAGACCGGGTTCGTTTCCATCAAACGCGTTCCGAAACATCCCATTCCTTGGTGGAAGAAAGCAATCATCCTATTGGTGGTTGTCGCCCTTTGCGGGACAAGCATCTATCTCGGCTTCACCAACTTCAAGGCCGTAGAAACCGTGTACGAGCTGAACGAAGGCGGGCAGTGGGGACTGAAGTACTTTGCGGGCGAAAGCACGAAAGTGAGTCTGGATTTGTCCTATGTGCAGGAGAAGCGCACCTTATCGAAGTTCTTCCTCACACCGGGATTCGGCGATTGGCGGGAGGAACACTTTGAGAAGATTACGCTGGAGTATAAGCCCGCAACGGATACGGAGCCGGAGCAGAAAGCGGATGAATACTACGTTTGCAAGACCTGCGGCGGGGAATTCCATTCAGCGATTATGCTCTCCCACTCCGAATGGACGGATGACCTCACCAAACCGCTTCAATACATCAAGGAGTTCGGCTCGGCGGATGCTGTGTATTTGAAAGAGATCACCATCGGCAAGGATGTTACGGACATCGGCCGCATGGCATTCAACAACTGCGCAGCCCTTGAGCGGATTATAGTAGACACTGAAAACCCAAACTACTGTGACGTGGACGGTGTATTGTATACAAAGGACATGAAGACCCTGCTGCTCTACCCGAACCAAAAGACGGCAGCGAGTTACACCGTCCCCGACGGCGTGGAAACCATCGCCATGGCGGCTTTCTACCAACACCCCAAGGACGAGACCTATAACGCGGAATCGGCCAAGAACACAGAGCTTGTGTTAGAGGAAGTCATCCTCCCGGACAGTGTCAAGACCATCAGCGAGATGGCTTTCTTCGGCAACGCCAAACTCGCCTCCCTGCCCATGGGGAATGGAGTAGAGTACATCGGCAAGGATGCTTTCTCCAAGTGCTACGGTCTCCCGCCCGCCATATACCTCCCCGGCAATGTAAAAACCATTGGGGACTATTGCTTCTATGAGTGCGGCAGTTTGGATGTCATTGCTTTCGCCAATGCAGAGAGCGGCATTGCTTTCGAAGGGAAGTACTGGCGGCCGAAAATAGATAAGAAGATGTTCCAAACCAACTACCCCGAAATCCAATACGGTGTGACGGTGGAGCAGTTTACCGCGCTTTCCGCGCAGTACAATACACAGGAGGGCGCAAACAATGGCTAAGTTCCAAATCAAGCAGATTCCCGCAATGGTTAAGAATGTAGTGACAGAGGCCAAAGACCATTGGCACGTCCCCAAGCCGCCGAACTATGTTCCTTATAAGGAATGGCTGTACAACGCCCTTGCCATCGGCGGGGAGGAGAGCATCACCCACACGTTTCCGAAGTACCTTTCCTGGGGGACAGGCTGCTTTCTGCTGACACTGATTTATCAAATCCCACTGACCTATTTCGCGATGATTGCGCTGCTGCTTTCCCCCTTGGGGTATCTGTGGACCATCGTGAATATGCACATCACCGACAACCTCGGGCATCTCCCGCGCCGAATGACGCGCATCATCAACGCCGTCTATATCCCGTTGTTCTTCGTCGGTTTGGCTATGATACTGTTTGTGCCGGCTACGGCCCAAGAGACCATCCTCCCCGGCTTCTGGAAGTTCATCGGTGTGAACATCGTCGTCAATATTTGGAGTGCTTGGCGCGGCATCTTCTGGCGCCGCCTGTTCTTGGAGCGTTTAGGCCGGTATAAGTTCTGGATGTACACCAACCTCATCCCCTATGTCGTGTGTATCGCGCTGATTCTCTTTGTCAACTACCGTGATATGCCCCTCATTGACCGCGTTTGGAAGCTGAACTTTGTGTTTGCTCTCTATGGGATGTACCCGGTCCATGGGCAGATGGGCAACCTCACCGACAACATGACGCCCAATGAGCAGGAGCGTGTTCGCATCCTCGCCCTTCCCGGCACTGCCGCCAACGGCATCAACTCCATCTGGGGCTTTTTGGTGCCGGCACTCGCTGCCTCTTTCGGCGGCGTGACCTCCGTGAGCTTCCTGCGTTGGCTCCTCCTCCCGGCTTTCGCCCTCGCCGCTGTCATGATGTACCTCTCCGTCGGCAAGGTGAAAGAACGCATCGTCCAGCCGCCTGTGGAGCAGAAACCGGAAATCAACTTCTGGGTCGGCTTCGATGCCGTCCTGCGCAACAAGTATAAGTGGATTCAGACCGTATCCTCCGTGGTGGATACCTTGGGTGTCGGGGCGCTATCTTGGCAGACGGTGATGTTCCTCTATTTCCTGCGGGAAACCGACTGGGTCTATGCCCTGCTGACCACGCTCCTCGCCACAGCCTACACGCCCGGCATCCTCTTCGCTCCGCTTATCAACCGCCTGAACTATCGGACGCTGTATTTCCTGCAACGCTCGCTCTCCATAGTGACCTCCGCTGTTCCGATAGTGATGCTTTACTTCTTCCATGTGCAGGCTCCGATACCTTTTGCCATCGCCGTTTTGGCGACAGGGTGGTTCTCCACGCTCATCAGTGCCTCCATGAACTCCGTCATCAACCACAACATGAACACCAACCTCCACTACTACCAGATGTGGATTTCCGGGGAACGCATGGAAGCTTTTTCCGGCGTGTTCTCATGGTTTGCCCTGCCTTTCACAACCATGATGGGTTTCATGATACCGGTTATGTACAAGAACCTCGGCTTTGCCTCCAACTGGGATACGCTGTATATAACCGATGTTCGCACCAACGTACTCTTGGCAGGCTGCCTAATTGTTATCCTCGGAGATTTGGCCAGCATGATACCCTATATCTGGTTTAAGTTCTCTAAGAAACAGTATGAGCAGGTCATCAAAGACCTCGCTTGGCGGCAGCAGGCAGGGAAAGACCTCGTGCCTGTCAATGAGGCCTCCCGCAAAGGCGAGGATGCCGAAGCGGTGCTTGCAGAGGTCATCGCCATGCGCGCGGCGCGCGGCGATGATGACGCTATGCCGCATACCGGGTCATTTACAGAGGCGGATGCCTGAGATGAGAGCGGCCGCATTGCGGCCGCCGCGTAGGGACCGCAATGCGGTCCCGCCGGCGGACCGCAATGCGGTCCGTCTCCACGGAGCAGAGATGGAACTGACGAAGCAAGACAGCACAAAACTCAAGGGCTTAGCGGCGCTGAGCATGGTCGTACTGCACCTATTCCAGACGAACGCCTGGCAGGGCTTATACGAACCGCTTTTATTTATCGCCGGGAAGCCTTTGGTATTTTGGTTTGCCCTCTTGGCGGACTGCTGTGTAGTGATTTACTGCTTCTGTGCCGGCTATGCCCATGCTCTTCTGCGGGAGAAGACAGACTTACGCGACTACATCTACGGTGGGGGGGAGCGTTTAGCGAGATTCGCGGTTTCCTTTTGGGTAGTGGTGTTGGCGTTTGCGCTCGTTGCACTCTTGGTCGGGGAACCGTATCCGTGGCTGCGCGTTCTGAATAATATGACATTCTACAGCTTAGACATGAATGCCGCTTGGTGGTTTGTGCGGACGTATATACTGTTGGTGCTGTTTTCTCCCATTCTCCTTGCCGGAATGCGCAAATGGAATTGGTATTACTTCCTAGGCGGGGCGGCAGTACTGTATTGCATCGGGTACCTGCTGCGCTTCAAACCGGGATACTTGCCGGTGGAAAGCAGCTTTGCCTCGAATGAGTTTGCGCTCTTCGGCACTTCCCTGCTTCCGTATGTTTTGGGGATCGTTTTCTATCAGAAAAAAGGTTTTTCACGACTCAGTACATTTGTTCGCTATACGGAACGTCCTGCGTGGTTATCTGCCCTTGTTTGCATTGCGCTCGTCCTTATTCTGACCGTACTGCATGGTTTCGTGCCGTCTTTGGCTATTGCACCGCTGACAGGACTTGGGTTGATATGTGCTTTTCACTTTTGCCCCAAAGGCAAGGCAGGGAATGCCGTCTTTGCTTTTCTTGGGAAGCACTCCACCAATATTTGGCTGACGCATATGTTCTTCTATATGACGCTGTTTCCGGGTCTTGTGTTCAAAGCAAGGTGGGTGCTGCCTATCCTGCTCTTTACGTTGGCTCTTTGCGTTGGTTCCTCGGTATTTCTTCAGGTTTTACAGACAACGCTGTGGCGGTGTATAGAATGGTGTAAAAACCGAATCGCACAGCGTTGGCGTGTTTGACAGCGTCAGCTTGTTAGACTTGACAATTTCGAGAATGGAGAGTATAATAAATATATGAAATTCTGATACACACGGAGGCGATGCCATGGAGATGATGCGTCCGACCACGGATGTCGTATTCAAGATGTTATTTGGGGACTCCAAAGACCCGGAACTGATATGTGCATTTCTGAAAACTGTCCTCGACCTGCCGGAAAACGAGTATGTCAAAGTAGATTTTGATGACCCGAACCTGAAGCGCGATTATCCGGAGGACAAACTAGGGATTCTGGATGTGAAGCTGACGACTGCAGCCGGAACCGTTATTGATGTCGAAGTCCAAGTTGCTTCAATGGCGGGTATGCCCAACCGCATCAGTTACTACCTTGCCCGTATGATTACAGAGCAACTGGACGAAAGCGAAAGTTACCGTAATCTGAAGCGATCTATTTGCGTTATTCTTGCCGATTACCGGATGCTCCCGCAAACAGAAAAGTATCACTCTGTATTTCGAATGCTGGAAACGGAAGAGCACTTTCCATTCAACGACCTGATGGAGGTTAATGTGTTGGAACTGCCGAAAATGCCGGAAGGCATCGAAGGCAAGCTGGAAGCATGGCTATCATTCTTTAAAGCTCACACGGAGGAGGAATTTGAGATGGCAAGCCGGAAAGACCCTGCAATCGAAGCCGCCTACAGTAAACTGCAACACCTGAATAGTGATGATGAGGCTCGCAAACTCTATGATGCCCGTATAAAGCAGCAACGGGATATACAGGCATGGAAAGAGGACGCCAAAGAAAGAGGCATGGCAGAAGGTCTGCAAAGAGGCATGGCAGAAGGTCTGCAAAAAGGCATGGAAAAAGGCATGGAAAAAGGCATGGAAAAAGGCATGGAAAAAGGCATGGAAAAAGGCATGGAAAAAGGCATGGAAAAAGGCATGGAAAAAGGCATGGCAAAAATACTTTCAGACCTAATCAACGATGGTCTCCTGACACCGGAGCAAGCAAGTAAATATAGGCCGATCGATGCCTGAACACCGAATCAATAATTTAGACTTATAAGCTGAGGGTATCAAAATGATGTATATCGGTCGAAAAAGATTGTTTTCGCTTGTTTTGGCAGCAGTGCTTGCCTTTGGCTGCCTCTATATTCCCGCAGAGGCAAAGACCTGCGGCTGCGGGGAAGTCGTCCGCGTCTGGGTGGACGGCTTCGGCAATGCCGTCTTTCAGAATCCGGGTACGCAAGAAGAAACGCGGGTACCCAACCAAGATACATCGCAGCTTTTCCCCGACATCTTCAACATACTGGGTGCCGGTCTGGAGTCCCTCCTGACTTGGACGACAGGCAAGTTCACGGATGCCGTTACCCAAATGCTGAAGAACCTCCTGTGGACATGGGAGTTCAACGACGACGGCACTTCCGCCAACAACATCGGCCGCACATGGCATATCGATGAGGAACGAAACCATACCGAAAGCCCGCAGTATGATTTCTCCTACGACTACCGCATCGACCCCATTACCGCCGCCGGGCAGCTCAACGATTTTATTGAGAAGCTCTGTCAGGTTACGGGGCACAGGAAGATAGCCCTCATCGGTCACAGCGAAGGCTCCTGCGTGGCATTGAGTTATTTGGCTATCTACGGTTCCTCGCGGCTGGAAACCATTATCCTTGTCAACGGTGCTTGGCAGGGAGTGACACTCGTGGGGCAGCTCTTCACAAAGAAAGTTACCTTGGTGCCGGAAGCAATAACAAACTTCATCGCGGATGTACAGGACGGCAATGAAACCCTCCAATGGGTTGCGGATATGCTGCTGGGTTCCGGGATACTGGACATCCTCCCCGCGTTAGACAGCTGGTGGGAGAGTGAAATCCTGCCGCCGATGTATTCCAAAGCCTTGGGTCCCATTGCGCTGAAGATGCCGGTCATGCAGTCCTTTGTTCCCATTGAGGACTGGCCGGAGGCGCGGAAAGTCCTGAAAGCCCTCCCCGGCACGAAGGCACTCCTGAAACTGGCAGACCGCTACCACAATGATATACAAGCCAAAGCCGGCAGCATCCTGAAGAAAGCCTTGCGCAACGGAGTCAAGGTTGCGATTACCGCGTCCTATAACCATGCGCCGATACCTGTGACGGCGGATTGGGACTACCAATCGGACGGCTTTCTCAGCTCAAAGCATGAGTCAGGCTATGCGGGATTTGCGCGCTATAAGGGAAACGAACTGCCGCCCTCTCCGGCCAAGTACCGCAGTCCGGACGGAATGGTAGATGCATCTACTTGCCTGCTGCCGGAGTATACATGGTTTGTCAAGAACCAACGCCATGACAGCAGTCCTTCGCGGGCACTGCGGGAATTTATCATCACATCAAAAACCATTCCGACCGTGCGCACAAGTAAGGACTTCCCGCAGTACCTGATTGTAACCGAGAGCGGTGTGGAACCGCTGAAATGAGTTGGGATTTTTATACTTGCGGTGGGAGGAAACAATGCCGACCATTCTGATTGCCGGTGCAGGTCATGGGGGCTTATCCGCCGCTAAACGCCTTGCCGAAGCGGGCTGTGACGTGCATATCTATGAGAAATGCAGCCGAAGCACCATTGGTCACGATTGGGCTGACTATATCCCAATCAATGCCCTTGCCGAGAACGGTTTCACACCGATTCCGCACGAGAAACTCGCTCCCTGCTACCCGATGTGCTTTGTCAGCCCGATGAAAGCCATCACCGCCGGACCGCCCGACCGCAAACGGTTGGTACCCCACGGCGTCCATGCGGGACGCAGGGACATAGCGGCTTCTATGATTGCCGACTGTGAAGCGGCGGGGGTGCACTTTCATTTCGGCTGTGCGATACTGCAACCGCTGGCAGAAGGTAAGCGAATAAAGGGCTTCTCCTACACAGACGAAAGCGGACAGACGGCCGAGGTCCGCGGGGATATGGTGATCGATGCAGCGGGGGCATTCTCCCCTATTCGTATGCAGTTGCCGAAAGAATGCCGTGTGCCGAAGAAATATGGGAAGTACCAAGTCATGTACGCTTGGCGCGGTGTATTCAACCGTTTGCCCGGCGAACCGGAATCCATGATAGATATATACCTCTACCACAGGAACCGCCGCGGGATTTCGTGGGTGATGACGGAGCCTGCGTATATGGATGTTCTTCTGAGTGCCATGGACAGACCCATCACAGAAGAAGAGATAGAAGAGGCGCTCACCGATTTGCGAGAGAGCAATCCGCGCATCGGAAAAACACGCCTGCAAGGCGGGTACCAAGCACCGTTGCCGCTGCGGCGGCCGTTGGCGCGGTTTGTCTGTGATGGCTATTGCGCTGTCGGCGACAGTGCCTGCTTCTGCGGCCCGCTCGACGGTTGCGGCATCCGTGCCGCCATCCGGCAAGGGCAGATTTTGGCTGAAGTTTTGCTGCAAGCCGCCGGCGATTACAGCGTCGAAAAGCTGTGGCAATACCAGCTTCGTTCCTTGGAGGAACTGGATACCGCCCGGCGCTGCAGGGAAGACCGGATGCGGCAGATGCTCATGCGCCTAAAACCCGCGCAAGTGGAACTTCTGTTCCAAAGCGGTCTGATAGGGCATCGTCGCCTCCGCAAGCCCCGCGACGGCATAAAGCTTCTGACGGACTACCCGAAGCTGCTCGCGCTGCTCCCGCGCTTCGCGGCCATGCTGCTGAAAACCCGCGTCCTCAAGCTCTGTTTACAGCACTTCCCGAAGCACTATCCCCATCGGCCGAACCTATGGCAAAGCATCTACGAGAAAAGCTAAACGCGCTGTTTCAAAGGCAGAGTGCCGGAGAATGAATCGGATCCTATTTGTACTCTATTCGTTCACTATTCATTCACTATTTACAGCTTCGGAGGTTTCTATGCGCCGTATCCTCTCTGTTTTACTCTGTGCTGCTTTGTTGCTCTTGGTGGCTGCCTCCTGCGGGGAAGAGGAGGGCTTGGACGGCACGTTTTCTTATCCCATAGACACCATGCCGGAGTGCTTAGACCCCGCGATAGCGTCCTCCCCGGAAGAGCTGACGGTATTGGCTAACCTAACGGAAGGGCTTGTAACGTTGGGTGCGAAAGACGGTAAGGGAGCCGCGACGGAGATTCTCCCCGCCGCCGCCGAACGCTGGTCCGTCTCCGCTGACAAAAAGACGTATACGTTCCATTTGAAGCAGGCCGCTTGGCACTTCCCGAAAGCCGCCGCCGCTTTGCTGCAAAATGCAACGGCAGCCAAAACGGCAGCAGCAGATGCGAGCACGGAAAAAACGACCTTACCCGCGCCGAGTGCAAACGTAACCGCGCAGGACTTTGTCTTTGCACTGCGCCGTGTGCTGAACCCGGCGACCAAGTCGCCCTATGCAGGTCTCCTCACCGGAATCAAAGAACTCCGCGCGCCGGACGCACAGACACTCGTCATTGAACTGCTGAACCCCTCGGCGGACTTCCTGAACCTGATGGCGATGCCCTTTGCCGCGCCGGTGTACGAGCCGTACTTTGCAGCCACGGCGGGCGCGTATGGTTTGGATTTGGATTACCTCGCCACGAACGGACCCTTTACGCTGAATCGCTGGGATGAAAACTCCCTGCGGTTGGTTCGCAGCAGCGGCTATACCGGTGCGCGCGTCTGCCCCGCCTCCGTCACACTCAAGCAAGAAGCGATAACCACAATGCGCCTGTTGGGTGCGGAGGGTGGGTATTCCATCATCCGTTTGCCATCCGACAGTACGCTGGCAAAAGGCTTTGATTGGGAGGATGCCAAAGCCTCCGTCTATACTATATATACAGGCACCAAAGCTTTGGTGGCTAATACAGCATCTTCGCCGCTCAGCGATGCCGCCCTGCGAACTGCTCTGATGTCTTCTGCGGTATCCGCTGCCAACGCAACGCTCGATTTCCTGCCGCCAAGCCTTCGCTTGGGCGGCAGCACATACCGCCATGAAGCCGGGAGCCTCGCCGTCCCTGCAACAGATGCCGCCGCTGCAAAAGCCGCCGTAACCGCCGCTGCCGGTAAAGCCGGAACCGTATCGCTGGAACTCTTATGCCGCACCCGTGACGCCGCCGCTGCCAAGCAATTGGTGCAATCCGTGCAGAACATCTTCGGGCTCACCGTCTCCCTTTCCGTGCGCACAATAGAGGAGGACAAAGACTTCAGCAACGCCGTACAGCGCGGCAATTTTACGCTCGCCATAGCAGATGTGCAGATGCCCTCAAGCATAGCCGCCGCCGCTTTGGCTGCCCTTTGCGCCAAGGACTCCGCCTCCAACTTGGCTCGCTTACCCTCCTATACCTATGATGCCCAACTGCGCAAAGCCGCCGCAGCGGAAAGCGAAAAAGCTGCCGCTGCTTCCTACGCCGCCGCCGAAAAGACCCTCTTTACCGCCGGGGCATACGTGACCTTGGGCTACACGCAGGATACCCTATTCTTAGCAGAGGGTGTAGACGGACTGGTCTTTGCCCCAGCCGGGGAGATGCTGTACTTCCGCGGCTTGACATTTATAGATTGAGATTCTCTTTCCGGCGGTGTATAAATCCCGTCAATCCTGCCCATACTCTCCTTGCCGCACACTTACATAAAGGCAGGGAAAGACAATGGCAACGGCTGCTTATCCGAGATACTCCAACCCCCGCAACGCCGCAAAAGCACGGCGGCTCCGCAAGCAAAAGCGCACAAAGCGCATTGCCTGTATGCTGCTGCTTGTGGCTTTGTGGAGCATGGTCAGCTTCAATGCCCGCTGCGCCGGAATCCGGCAGGAGGTACTGCGTCTCCACGTCATCGCCAACTCCGACAGTGAAGCCGACCAGACTGCAAAGCTCGCAGTGCGGGATGGACTCCTGCAGGCCGGTGCCGCCCTCTTTGACGGCTCCCTGACCGTAGCCGAAGCGGAAGCGGCTGTCCTGCCGAACACGGAGAAGCTGGAAGCCGCCGCCCGTAAAGTTCTCCGCCGCCGCGGCCTGGACTATGGTGTGCGCATTGAAGTCGGGGAATATTACTTCAATACACGCATCTACTCCGAAACCGAAACCGGTGACGAAGAGATTACCCTCCCCGCCGGCCGCTACCGCGCCGTTCGCGTCCTCTTGGGTGACGCTAAAGGCCGCAATTGGTGGTGTGTCATGTTCCCGCCCTTGTGCCTCCCCGCCGCCGAACGCCGGCAGACATCTTCCCTGGATGCCGTTCTCACCCGCGGTCAGCTCCGTGTCGTCAAGGCCAACCCCCGCTTTGAAATCCGCTTCAAGCTGGTGGAAATCTGGGAGAGCTTCCGCGCCCGCCTCCGCGGGGATGATGCCAACGCCGTGTCGGATATCTAAGATTGCTCCTCTCTTTCTTTTCGGGATGTAACCAAACGGTTACATCCTGTTTTTACTCGGATGCGGCCGTCTGCTGTATAAATCCCCCCACGTTCACCCAAACTAACCCTGTATACCTTTAGCTTTGGGAAATGAGGATCAAAGGGTTATGCCGAAAACAAA
This sequence comes from Oscillospiraceae bacterium, assembly GCA_031271865.1. Lineage (GTDB taxonomy): Bacteria > Bacillota > Clostridia > Oscillospirales > Acutalibacteraceae > WRMQ01. The sequence continues at coordinate 19,977 of JAISUW010000016.1, read as the reverse complement.
CAGGAATGCCGGAAAAGCAGGGTCGGCAGTGCAATTGCGCAGACGCTTGAACCATGGTCTGCGGCTGCTGCGGCGGCGCTATAAGGCGTGCTTGCGGGGGAATGCCCCTTCAGGGCACAATGCCCCTACAGGGCACAGTGCCCCTACGGGGCAATCGCGCCCCGTAGGGGCGTGGGCGACCTATAACGAGTGGCTGCGCGACAACTTCTACCTCGTCGAGCGCGAGAGCCGCACAGCGCTCAACGAGTTAGCCGAGCGCCGCGCCTCGAAGAAGACATGGCTGGGGATGGAGAATGTAACCCGTTTTCTGCGGGCGCAGTTTGGTTCGGGCTTTGTACCGGCGGAGCAGCCATTCTTTGAAGCCTTGGCACGTCTGAAGCCGACGGCCGAGCAGGTGGAGTGGCTGCCGCTTTTGATACGCCTGACCTTAGCGGAGACGGCGATACTGTCCATGTATGCGGAGCAGGAGGCGGCGGTGACCCAGTTGGGCGGGGCGGTGAAAGCGTTCCGCACGCTTCCGGACTGGGACTTTGCCTCCGCCTTGGAGGCCATGAACCCGCTGGAGCAAATTCTCAACCGCGACCCGGCGGGTGTATACCCGCGAATGGACGAGCAGACTCGTGCCCTCTACCGTTCCCTGATTCGCCGCAAAGCGCACAAAGCACACTGGACGGTAGAGGAGTACGCAGAGAACCTCTTGCGCATGGCAACGGAAGCACCGAAGGATTCCCGCCGGCGGCATATCGGGACACCGCTTTTGGACGGCGCCAGGCACCTTCCGCGCGGGAAAGCCTTGCTAATCTTAGAATCGGTTCTGCCGCTTGTTATGGCACTCTGCGCCGGCATATGGCTCCGGAGTTGGTTGGTGGGAATCCTATTGCCCCTGCCGCTCTGGGCTGTAATGCGGACGGTACTGGAGCTGTGTTTCCTGCGCGGCGTACCTTCTTTGCCGCCGCCCCGCTTGGAGTTGGGCGGCGATATACCCCCGGAAGGCAGGACGCTGATTGTGGTATCCACGCTCCTGCCCCGCGCAGATAAGGCCGCAGGTCTGCGCCGCCGTATGGAGGAGCTGTATAACTCCAACTGCCTGCCCGCGGAAGGCAAAGAGCGGAATGCCTCCGTCTGTATATTGGCTGACTTCAAGGGAGCCGATACGGCCGTCCTCCCGCAGGACGATGCCGATATAGCCGCAGCCGTTCGGGAGACCGATGCCCTCAATGCCAAGTACGGCGGCGGTTTCCTGCTCTTTGTGCGGCCGCGGCAATACTCCCCGACCATGGACAATTACACCGGCTGGGAGCGCAAGCGCGGCGCCGTTGCCCAACTCACGCGCTTTCTGCGGGGGAAGGAACCGATGGTATCCTTCATTGCCGCAGCCGGGGATCTAAAAAACCTATCGGCGTACCGATATATTTTAGCCTTGGATGCCGACACGGAACTGCCTTTGGATACCCTGCCGGAGTTTATCTCCGCCGCCCTGCACCCGTACAACATGCCCCACTTTGACGCGGAGCAGAAACGCGTTACGGCAGGGTATGGGATTCTCGTACCCTATGTCGGCACGGATGCGCAGAGTGCGGTGTCCACGCCTTTTGCCCATGTCATGGCAGGGGAGGGCGGTCTAACACCTTATGCCAACACCGCCGCCGAGCGCTACCAAGACCTCTTCGGTCGAACGCTCTTCTGCGGCAAGGGACTGATAGACGTAGAGGCCTTCCTTGCCTTTGAGGAGGCGGTAGAGATGCCGCAGGAGAGTGTCCTCAGCCATGACATACTGGAGGGCGGCTACTTGCGCGCCGGCTTCTTGGGTGACACCCAGCTCATGGACGGCTTCCCCTCCAAGCAGCAGTCTTACTTCACGCGCTTGGAGCGGTGGGTACGCGGGGACTTCCAGAACATCCCCTTTATCGGCAAGAGTGCCGGCTTGGACGGCCTGACGCGCTATGCCCTCTTTGATAACCTGCGCCGCGCCGCGCTTGCTCCGGCTTGTTTGCTTGCATTGTTTGCCTGCCTGTATCAGGATGCAGTAACCATTGCGGTCTTAGGCGGGGCAGTCTGCTTAGCGCTCTGCCTGCCCTATTGGGTTTCCGCAGTCCGCGCCCTACTCTCCGGCGGCGGCGGGATGTTCTTCCGCACGTTCTTCGCGGACGGCTTGCCGTCCGCCTTGGGGGACTTCGTGCGCTCGGTATTGCAAATCGTGACGCTGGCGCAGTCGGCTTGGACGCAGGGGAGTGCCGCCGTGCGCGGGGTCTGGCGCCGCTTTGTCAGCGGGCGCAACAAGCTGGCCTGGACCACAGCGGCCCAAGGCGAGAAATCCGCTGCCCGGCTGAAGGACTTCCTCTCCCATTGGCCCTCCCTTTTGGCAGGGGCGGCCCTCCTTGCTTTCGGACGCGCCCCGTTGCGTTTGGTCGGGCTTGCGTTCCTGTGCGACATCGTGTTTGACTACTGCACGCAGAAGCCGAAGAAGCAGCCGCCGGTGTCCCTCTCCGAGGCGGGGCAAGACCGGCTCACCGGTTACTGCGCCGCCATGTGGAAGTACTTCGACACCTACTGCACGGAGCGCAACCACTACCTCCCGCCGGACAATGTGCAGGAGACACCTGTCTTCCGCGTGGCGGACCGCACCTCCCCGACGAACTTGGGACTCTACCTGCTCTCGATAGTAACGGCGCGGGACTTGGGCTTCCTTACCACGCCCGGGATGGTTTCCCGCTTGAGCCGCGCTTTGGATGCCATTGAGCAGCTGGAAACATGGAAAGGCAATCTCCTCAACTGGTATGATACCCGCACCCTGCAAGCCCTGCACCCGCGCTACGTGTCCGCCGTAGATTCCGGCAACTTCCTTGTGTGCCTGACGGCACTGCGGCAAGCCCTGCGGGAGCGCCTGGGGGAGGACGAGGCCGTCAAGCGGATTATAGCCCGTGCCGAGGCGCTGGAGTACAAGGCGGACTTGCGGCCGCTTTACAACAGCCGCCGCAAGCTCTTCCACATCGGAATGGATTTGGAGAATGGGGAGCTCTCCAAGTCTTACTATGATATGCTCATGAGCGAGGCGCGGATGACCGGCTATTATGCCATCGCCCGCCGTATGATTCCCAAAAAGCACTGGAAGACCCTCGGGCGCACGTTAGGCAAGCACGGCCGTTTCACCGGTCCCATGAGCTGGACGGGCACGATGTTTGAGTACTTCATGCCCTATCTCTTCCTGCCGGCACCGAAAGGCTCCATAGGATATGAGGCTCTGCGCTTCTGCGTCTACTGCCAGCAGCAGCGGGCGCGGGATATCGCCAAAAAGCGTGGCACAGCCATCCCCTGGGGCATGAGCGAGAGCGGCTTTTATGCCTTTGACGGCAGCATGAACTATCAATATAAAGCCCACGGCGTGCAGACGCTCGGTCTGCGGCGCGGCTTGGATGATGACGCGGTGACGGCGCCCTATGCCTCCTTCTTGGCAATGCAGTTGCATCCCCGCGCCGCTATGCGCAATCTCGGCCACTTTGAGCGCTTGGAGATGACCGGAGACTGCGGCTTCTATGAGGCCTGCGACCTTACCCCTGCCCGCACGGCCGGCCGGGAGAACGCCGTCGTGCGCAGCTATATGGCGCACCATGTTGGGATGAGCCTCTTGGCAGGTGCCAACGTCCTGCGGGGCGGCATGTGGCGGGAGCGCTTTATGAAAGACCCCGCCATGCGCCGTGCCGAAACGCTCCTCTTGGAGCGCATACCGGATGGCTCCCATGTCTTTGACGATGTCGACCTGCCGGAGACCCCCGCCCCCCGCGAGCGCATCAGTCATGCCCGCGAAACCATCCCCGAACCCAACCCCGCTAACCCGAAAGCCCATATGCTCTCCAATGGGGAATGGACGCTCTGTACCGCCGACAGCGGTGCCATGTCTGCGTTCTATCGCTCCGTCAGCGTATTCCGCCGCGAGCCGGACATTCTGCGCCGTCCGCAGGGGGTGGCTTCCGTGGTGCATCTGGATGGGGAGGCGGAACCGTTCTCCGTGGCTTTCGCACCGTTTACGCGCCGGGATGCCGAACGCAGTGCGGAGTTCAATCCGCGGGAAGCCATCCACCGGGCCATACACGGTCCCTTGCGGATCACCGCCGCGGCGCGGGTACACGCACGCCTGCCCGGGGAGTCGCACACCGTGCGCATGAAGAACAGCTCCAAGAAGCCCATCAGCGGTTCCCTGCTCCTTTACTTTGAACCCTCTATGGAAGATGTAGCCAAACCCGTGGAGCACCCGGCTTTCTCGCGGCTCTTCATGGAATCGAAATATGATGCAAGGCTCTACACCATTTCTTTCTGCCGTACCTCCCGCGAGGTCGGCGGGGAGAGCATCTGGCTCTCCTGCGGCATGACGCGCGGTCTGCGCCCGCTCATGGAGTCCGACCGCGCTTTGGTACAGAAGAGCGGCTGGCGCATCCCCGACGGCGGACAGCACCGCGGCAACCCGGATTGCTGCGCCGCCTTTGCGCTGCCGTTCTCCCTCAATGCCGGGGAGAGCATGGAGTGCACGCTGTTCATCGCGGCAGGCTCCACCCAGAGCGAATCCAAAAGCCGCCTGCTCCAGATGCGCGGGGAACGCCTCAGCAAAACCGTACCCGCCCCGACGCCTTTCCGCGAAGGGGAGCTGATGGCTGCCCTTGCCAAAACCATTCTGCCGAAACTCCTCTGGTACGCCCCGCAGCCGCGTGAAGTCCTCCGGCGGCGCAAGGACTGCACTTCTGTGAAGCAAGCCTTATGGGCGACAGGCGTTTCCGGAGACTATCCGTATATCTATGTCTACGTCCCCAATGAAGCGGCGGCTGCCTCTGTTGCGGAATATGCCTTGCTCTTCCGCAGACTGCGGCGGCGCGGGATACCTGTCGAACTGGTCGCAGGGTTCCGCGAGCAGGGGGATTACCATGCGCCGATCCGTACCGCCATTGAATCAGTGATCCGTGCCGACGGCGGCGGACAGTTCCTGGGCATCAAAGGCGGCATTCACGAGGTGAACCTTGCCCGCCTGAACAAAAACGCCGCTGACGCCCTGGAGGCCTATGCGGCCTACACCGCGGGGATGGAGGATGCGCCCGCCCAGCACCTGCGGCTGCTGCCGTTGCTGACAGCCAACAGCTTGCTGCCGGACTTGCCGCAGACGGGATTCTTCACGAAAGACGGCGCCTTCGCCGTCCCCAAAGGGCTTTCCCGGCCGATGCGGCCGTGGAGCCTCACGCTCGCCAATGCCGCGTTCGGCACGCTGGTGAGTGCGGATTCCTTGGGTTTCACTTGGGCAGTCAACTGCCGGGAGAACAAGCTTACGCCGTGGGACAATGACCCGGTGACGGACAATAAGGGCGAGCTTCTCCTCCTGCGCTTTGGCGACAAGGTGTATGACATGGTGCGCGGCTCTGCGGCAGTCTTTACACCCACAGCCGCTTTCTGGTACGGTGAAATCCACGGCTTACGCTGGCAGATCCGCGTGGATGTCCCGAAGAAAGGCTTGACCAAGCGCATCGCCGTGCGCCTCTCCAACCTGACGGACCGCAACATTACGCCGGAGCTGTGCTGCTACACGGAGCCTGTCCTGGGGGTGCGGCCGGCTCCCGATAATATCTTTGTCGGGGAGGTGCTCCCGGACGGTGTGCTGCTCACCTCACCGACCAGCCGCATCAAAGGCACGCTCTCCCTGCAAATCCGCGGCACGGCGGACTTTGTCTGCACGGACAGGGCGGCTTTCCTGTCCGGGATTCGGGAAGGGCATACAGCCTACCCGAACAGTGACCCATGCGCCGCCGTTGGGCGCCGGACACTTGTGCCTGCCCATGGGGATTGCTACGCGGAGTTCTCCCTGGGTTGGGGCGCCTCCCGGCATGCCGCCTTGACGGCTTTCGAGTACGCGGACTTCTTGGATATGCCGCGCGACATTCTCCAAATCGGCCTGCCGGAGATTGCCCCCCTCGACCCGGAGAACAGCCCCTCGAACCTGCGCCGCCTGATGGAAAACGTGTGGCTGCCGCACCAGGTGGTATCCTGCCGGCTCTTTGCCCGCACCGGCTTCTACCAATGCGGCGGGGCGTGGGGCTTGCGCGACCAGCTCCAGGATGTCTTCGGCATCATGAAGCTGCGTCCGGACTTGGCGCGGTATCAGATCTTCCGAGCGGCTGCGGCGCAGTTCCCGGAGGGCGATGGAATGCACTGGTGGCATTCCCTGCCCGGGGAAGGGGCGCGCGGCGTGCGCACACGCTATTCGGACGACTTCCTTTGGCTGCCCTACGTGGTCGCCGCCTATGTGCGGGACATCGGGGATAAGAGCATCTTATCTGTCCGTATCCCGTTCCGGGACGGTATCCCTTTGGCACAAAACGAAACCGAACGCTATGCGGTCTATCCCCTCGGCGCGGAGAAAGACACACTCCTCGGGCATTGCATCCGCGCCTGCGACCGCGCCCTGAACCGCCTCAGTCCGCGGGGCTTGCCGCTGATCGGCGGCGGGGATTGGAATGACGGTTTCGATGAGGTAGGCGTTATGGGGCGCGGGGAGAGCGTCTGGCTGGCCATGTTCCTCTCCATGGTGCTGGAACAGATGGCGGATGTAATCATAGATACCGAATACAACGGCAAGGCATACCGCGCCGAGGCCGCCAAACTGCGGGCGGCAGTGGAGAAGTACTGTTGGGCAGGCGACCGCTACCTGCGGGCGTTCCGCGACGACGGCAGTCCCATCGGCGGCGCCGGCACAGGACCGTGCGAGATAGACATTCTCCCGCAGGCCTTTGCCGTGTTCTGCGGTATGCCGAGCCGCACCCGCCGCAATACGGCTTTGGATACAGCCCTGCGGGAGTTGTATGACAGCCGCCACCGCATTGTAAAGCTCCTCAAGCCGCCGTTCACCCGCACGGACCGCCGTGCCGGCTATATCAACAGCTATCCACCGGGCATCCGCGAGAACGGCGGGCAGTACACCCATGCCGCCGTGTGGCTGGCAATGGCGTTGCGCATGGAAGGACGCACCGCCGAGGCGGCGGCGTTGGAGGACACACTCAACCCCGCCCTCCTCACCTTAGATGAGGAAGCCTTGCAGCGCTACGGCGGTGAGCCGTATGCCTTAGCGGGCGACGTCTCCGCCGCCGAGGATATGGAAGGCCGCTGCGGCTGGTCGCTCTACACCGGGTCGGCGGCATGGCTGCTGCGCGCTTTTATGTATGCACAGGCACAGGCCAAAACGCAAGAAGAAAGACCTGCGTAAGACCGAACCCTCTCCGCGCCGAAGCGCAAAAATTACAATTGGTAACAAAAAATATCCGAACCAAAGCCGCGTTTACGCTTTCGGCATCCACAGCCAGCCGAAGCACACGATGTAGAGGAACCAATTCCAGAACGTGGCTTCCACCGTCGTGCCCGGGCAGACCTCCGTGCCGTCCGGGAGGATGGAGTCATTGTATACCTCCCCGGCGACAATCGCTTCCGCCGCTGTGCCGAGAAGTGCTTCCGCCGTCTTGGAGTACGGCACGCCAATAAACTCTTTGGCGTGCGTGAAGAGAACTGTATATGCCTCCAGGCAGGCGGCGGCGGCTTCACCCGTGTCCGCTGCCGGCGTGCAGGCGGCATACCTGCTTACCGCGTCCAAATCGGTTTGCAGCTGCCCGGCCATGGGCCAAGTGAGCTGAACTGCTGCCTCTGCATACAGCTTGTCATACTCCCGATTGAGCTGTGCGGCGTAGTTGGCGACGACCGACTGCACCGCCGCCGTCCCTACAGTAAAGACACCGAGAAGCAGAAGCACGGAAAGCACAAGCGCGAGAACACGTTTGCCAAGTTTCATACCGTATCCCTCCAAATTTAATCTGTCAGCAACCCTATACCGAAATTATAGCCTATATCCGAGGCATTGTCAAGTGTTTTTTCGACTATCACGCATATGTTTCATTAATTGGGGCTTCGCGAAGCCCCTGCGGTTCGCGAACCGCTGCAGACGGAAGTTTGCGCGTCAGGCGCCGGCATAAGCGGCCGTCCGCAGTGCCCGCGAGGTCAGCCGCCCTTGGAAGATGATGACGTCATAGTAGTGCTGCCAGTCGGCGACGGGATGGGGGTCGCTGAAATGCACACGGACCGGCTTATGTTCCAATGGTTGGGGGGATTGCGCATAGACGGACCGGAAGAACGCGGGATAGTCGTAGGCAAAGGGGAGCGTTTCATCCGGGCGGTTGGGCAGGCGCATCAGGGCTTTCTGGTAGCCCACCAAGTCCGCGGGGAGGCGGTAGGAGGCGAGGAACGGTTCCAGTTCCCGGAAGAAGCGTTCGAAGTGCAGGACGAAGGTGCCGAAGGTAAAGTTGTTCATTTCGAGTTGTTGCTTTGCCAACTCGGGCAGGAGGGTTTGGTCATAAATCGAATTGTCGGTGATGGCGCGGTGGAAGGCATCGATTTTTTGCACTGTCGTACCGCCGATCGTTTCGGGATGGGCAGCAAAGTATGCCAGCAAGTCTGTGTAGAACCGCTCATAAGCGATCCCTTGCACATGGTAAAGGTATATGGCGATACAGCGCAGCAGGGCGTAGCCGTGTACCCCCTGCACGAAGCGGCCGAACAGCATGGCTTTCAAGCGGTCCTCATTTGTCATGGTGTTGGTGGAGACCACAAGCTGATTGTACTCTTTGATTTTGAAAAGGGACTCGGCTTGGGGTTGGATAAAGGTAATGGCCTTGGTCTGAATGCTGAACTTTTCCCGCATGGCAGGCTGCGCCAAAGGGGAGTTCGGCAGGAGGCAAAGGTTATAGAACTCAATCCCGTCATGCTGCCCGAGTTCGTAGAGCTTCCCGAAGCCGCGGCAGAAGCTCTCGAGGGTCTCCCCGGGCAGACCCAGAATCAGCTCCGTGTAGCAGCGGATGCCTTCCGCTTTGTAGCGCTTCATGAGCGATTGGAAGTGCGCATAGTTCAAGTTCTTACGACCGATATTGGCGAGAACCTCCGGCGACATACTCTGGAAGGAGATGGTGGAACCCACGCGGCTCAAATTGTTGCCGTTGAGGATATGGGCAATGCGGAAGACGCGCTCCTCGTCGTTCTTGGCATAGTTGACATAGATGGTCAGCGGGTAGCCGGTGCGGCTTTTGGCATCGGCGAGGGCTTGCGCGATAGGCTCGTCCCGCTCGAAGATACCGAAGTTGGCATCCGCCCCCCAGAGGAATTCCACTTTCTTCTCGGTGAACCATTGGATTTCGTCCAGGATACGCTGCATAGAGAAGCAGCGGATTTTGGACTTGAGCAAACCCCAATCGCAGTAGGCGCATTTGTACGGGCAGCCGCGGTTGGTCTCCCACACGGTGGACCATTGGATTTCCGGGTGGGCTTGCATCAGGCTGTCGAATACACCGGTGAGGAACGGGGAGGGCACGTCCTCCAAAGACAGGAGATGCGCGGGAGCGTTTTCGCAGCCGCAGCCGTCGTCTGTCCGCCACGCCAAGCCCGGCACGGCGCGGAAGTCCGGTTCGCCGGCAGCCAGTTCCTCCAAAAGCCGCCGGAACGGTATCTCCCCTTCGCCGCGCACAAGGAAATCCACATAGGGGAAATCAAAGAAAGAGCAGTCCGGCGGTACATTGTGCCCGCCGAAGACGGTCAGGCAGGCGGGGTAAAGCTTTTTAATCTCTTTGGCCAAAGCCTTGTTGTATTCCGTATTCCATGAGTAACAGGAGAAGCCCACAAGGAACGGCTCCTCCAGCCGTGCCGCGGCCTCGGCCGGATCCGTGCGCAGGAAGAGCAGCTCGGCGAGGGTATAGGTATCCCGAACCAAATCGCTTTGCGAGGCATAAGCCCAGAGTTGCCCGCAGCCGTAGGGGAGATAGGCGCTGGTAAAGCGTACGCTGACATATAGCATATCCGTCTGGACGAGGTATAGATTACGCTTTGGCATGGGGTACCTCCTCAAAGAGTTTTCGTTTCGGCGTGAAGCGCACACGCAAGAGCGGCTTCAGGTAGTACAGCTTGCGCTTGATGTTGAAACCGGAAGCGCCTTCCGACCGTTCCCTTTGCTGCACGGGGAGTTCAAGGAAGCGCTTGCCCATGCGCTCAAACACCAGTATAAACTCAAAGCCCGCCGCCGCGGTGCGCTCATGAAAGACGACCCGTTGTAAGTCACAGACAGGAAAGATGCTGATAAAGAAATGCGGGTCGGTCTGCCGGCTCAGATACAGCAATCTGGTTCCCCAAGCGAACGCCGTGGACAGCAGATTGTCCAATCGCCTGCGGTGCCGCGGCAAGCCGCCGCCCTGCAAGAAGCGGGAAACGGTAACAACAGCTGCCGGATTCTCCTTGGACTGTTCGGTCATCTGCGGCAGTAGCTGCAAATCTATGTCCATATCCGCAATCCAAAAGACGGCGTGGGTCACGTCCGTCTGCCCCTGCAAGTAAGCCTGCACCTCTTTGGGATAGTCGCGCCCCGCTTGCTTATATACAGTCACCGGGATGGGGTATCCGCAGCGGGCAAGTGCCTGCGCCTGCGCCTCGCAGTCTTTGGTGCAGAACGGTGCCAAGAACAATACAATGCGCCGCACATCCGCCGGCGAACAGCATTCCTGAAAGCCTTGTACAGTCGCGCGCAGGGATTGCACCTCATTGTGTGCGGCAATAAAGACGAGCAGCCCCCCGAAGGAATAGGTATTATGTGTCATAGCAGACGTCCGTTACCTTTCTTGTCAGCAAACCCTTCCGCCGGCCATACCATACGCATTCCCTTGCATAGGCCGGCCAATCGCCGTACGTACGGTCCGCTTTGGAGTACCGAACATATGTGCTATTTTCTTGCAATGCGGCTTTCTCTTCCGTGACAGCCGCAGCGAAGAATGCGGGAAAGTCCCAATCGTAGTGTGCCTCCTCCGGCTGCGCTTGCGGCAGATTCAAAGACAGCAACTGGTAAGCTGCCAATTCTTCCGTCAGCGCTGCGGGGATTGCGTAGGATTTCAGAATCCCTCGGACTTCTTTGAAGAAGGTAACCGCCTCCGAGGCCAAGGAGAGGAAGATGAACTCCCCGGCGGGCCAAGTGATTTCTCCGAAGCGCTTGTCATAGAACACCAACTGTGCGCCGTCGCCGTCGGCAAAGCCGCGGAAGTGTTCCTCCGCGATACCGATGACTTTTCCTATCAGCGTAGCGGGGTTGGCTTCGGCGAATTTCTGCACCGCGAGATAAAAGGCGTCATAGGCCAGTCCGAGAGCGGTGTACAGGTAGATGGCAATATACTTCAGCAGCCCGCAGGAGTGCAATCCCTGAACGATAGAGGAGAACACAATGGATTGCACCCAATCCGCCCGCGGCATAGCGGCCGTAGCGGTCACGATGTCTGCATACTCCTGAATCTCATCGCATTCCCCGGGGGCGGTGTGCCATTGGTGCTGCGGGAGGTGCATGGCTTGGATACCGTAGGTCTCGACAAATTCGGGTCGGGAGAGGCGGGCGTTGGGCAGCAGTTGGCAGGGATAAATCTCCAAGACGCCGTGCATCCCGGAGGCCAGCAGGGAGCCGATACCGGAGCGGAAACTCTCCGCCGTCTCCCCGGGCAAACCGAGAATCAGCTCGGTATACACCGGCAGGTTGGCGGTGTTATACATCGCGAGCAGTTCTTTGGTGCGCTGCACTTCCAGATTGCTGCGCCCGATGATTTTCAGCACCTCCGGATGCAGCGACTGGAAAGAGAACGTGGCGCCGCTGGAGAGTTTCGCATCGTGGGCTTTCTTGCTAAGGCGCAGGATGGTCTCATTTGAGTTCTTCGCATAGCAGGTATTGAAACGGTGCGGGTAGCCGCTGCTTGCTTTCTTTCGGATGAGGTAATCCATGATCTCCTCATCCCTGGGGAGGATGCCGAAGTTTGCGTCTGCAAAGTAGATGTACTCAATCTTGTGCGCCGCCGCCCAGTCTATCTCCGCTTTCACGCGCTCCATGGAGATTTGCAGGAGCTTCTGCCGCTCCGTGCCCCAATCGCAGAAGGCACAGTGGTAGGGACAGCCGCGGTTGCTCTCCGTTGTGATACTGAATTGCAGGTGGGGATACGCCTCTATCAGGGAATCGAAAATACCGGTCAGGTAAGGGGAGGGAAAGTCAACAAAGCTGCACTCCATGTTCTCTGTCTTATGTAAAGTGCCGTCTGCATCCCGCCAAGAAAAGGAAGGGATACTCGCAAAACCGGTGCCTTGTGCCAAAGCCAGTAAGAAAGCCTCGAAAGGCACTTCCCCCGCGCCGTGAATCAGGTAATCCGCAAAGGGATGCTCTGCAAGCTGCGCCGGGCTGTCATTCTGAATGTGATGCCCCGCAAAGAGGATAAGGCAGTCCGGCCACAGCTTTTTAATCTCCTGCGCCAACGCCTTGTGGTACTCGAAGTTCCACACGTAGTTGGAGAAAGCCACAATGTCGGGCTGCACAAGTGCCGCCGCCGCGCGGGCAGGCGTTTCGCGCAGGATGCGGAAGCCGGCAAGGGTGTAATTTTCTTGAATTACCGGATTCTGCCAGGCATACGCCGCCACGCACCCGCAGGCATACGGGATATGGATATCTTTCGTACCGAAGACGGACGAAGCCTGCACAAAATAGACGCTCTTCATGAATGAACCCTTCCTCTTGTCCGCGCGGATTTATTTTCTTTGTTTTGGTCCGTATCTTTCTTTCCTGTCAACTTACCGATGGCATCTGCGGCAGACAGCCGAATCCGATCGAATATGCGCCCGGCCGTTGGCATTAGAAACAGCCAGGCAATGGCAACGGCAAGCGCAAAAACGCAAGCCCATTGGATGGTGTTCAAACCGAAAAATGTATAGCTCTCCGCCTTGCGATAGTTCTCTCCATGGTAACGGAAGTACTCCGCGGCGAAGCGCAATGCGGCGAAGCTGCCCAATGCGAGGGAGCACACCCTGCCCGGCTTATACTGACGGGAACAGCACATAAACAAAACGCAGCCGATAAAAGCTAAGATACATAACCCCGCCTCCAGGAACTGCACCGGGAACACAACCGCATCAATCGTGTCATTGAAGATACCCCAAGCAAAGGGGATGCCGAAGCAGCATCCCTTGCGGGCGCAGTTGACCGTTTTGTAAATGAACATATAGAACAGAAACCCAACGGCAGAGCAATCCAAGTAGAAGAAGCGGTTCACGCGCAGCATAGCAAACAGTAGCATAGCACCGAAGGCAATGAAGAGCGGCAGGATGTAATCGGCAGCCAGCATCAGAAGTTCCGGCACTGTCATATCGGCAAAGAGCTTGTTGCGGAGCGTCTGTCCGGATGTGATGTGCTGAATGTATTCAAAGAGGATGGTGCCGGCACCTGTCAGACAAAACGCCAGGATGGCAAGGAAACTGTTCGCGGTCTGACCGGTTGCGGGAGACGGCAGCAAGCGTGTGCGCTGCATACTTTCCTTGCGGAGAAAGCAATCTGCGCGGTATAGCAGCCAATCGCAGAAATACGCGGCATTGGTTCGGAAAAGGGAGAGCTTCTGCTTGAAATTCTGCGGTTTAATGACGGAGACAGTACCCTTCCACGTTCGGACAGTCAGCGCATTGTTAAACAGCAGCCGACCCTGCGTGCTTTCCATTTTTTTGGCGGCAGCGGGGCGGTACAGCGAAAGGAGTTCCATAACCGTCCGGTGCGCGGGAACGGGAGACAACTGCATGGAAAGCCGCCGGGAACGGCACAGCAACAGCGCAATAGGGACGGCCAGGAAAAAATAGAACCAATTCAAGTTTTGGAATACATTCATAATAGCATTTGCGCTATCTCTGTAGCTCTGCATACAGAGTTCTATGTCGATGTCCATACAAACAAGCCCCCCTTCAAAGAAGCCCTCCTGCCGCTAACCATTTGGCGGCATCAGCACAAAGCCGACGGTAATCTGCGCAAAGCGTATAAATATAGACTCTATCCTTATTATGATACCACACAATCCCCAATTTGTCAAGCCCTGCGGCAGACTTCCCAAAACGGAGAAACCGATAACGCTTCCGGATGCCCGAAAAAAATATTTTTCTTTCGCAACAGCTGAAACCATTATCTGTCAAGCAAGCTTTATCATACAGAACTTCAGCGCTTTACAACAGGTATATTGATTCCGAAGCAAGGGATATGGTAAAATCAGGGTAACAAAACCATTACAGAGAACAAAGAGAGAGAGCTGCCATGACCAAACCTTTGAAGCGTTCCTTCGTAAAACAGATTCTGCTGTGCGCCGTTTGCCTTTGCCTGCTGCTTTCCGGTGTGATTCCTGTTTCCGCCGCCATTGTCATAGACGGCCGCGCCGGCAACGCGGAGTGGTTCGGGGTGCAGACACGCTCCCTGTTCCGCACCGCGCAGGACTCCCTGTGCGGCATTGCGGAGGCCACCTTGCGTTACAAACTCTCCGCAGAGACGGTAGACTTTGCGCTGACGGCGCACGAACCCGGTGCCTCCGAATTGGGGTTCTCCGGCTTTGAGCTGTATATCAGCGGATTCCGCGTTGCATGGTGGCAGCAAAACGGCGGCTATTCCTATGATTCCTCGCGCTTCGCTTTCTCCGGAGCCATGCAGTTTTTGGATACCGCCCAAGGGGACTACAGCGGGGAATTCCGCCTCGAATGCAAAACGGCGCAAGCCCTTGCCTCCCTGCAAGGCTTGGAGATACGGCTCATCGACAGCAGCGGTACGCCTTCCCAACTGCTTTCCGCTCCCATCGCGGAAGTTGTACCTGCAAGCCCGATACAGGCAATCACCGAGCCGCCGACAACGGCCCGCACCACTACGGAGAGAACAACCACCGAGAAGACCACCAAAGAGACCACGACCAAAGAAACCACCACCAAAACCACAACGACCAAAACGACCACAACCAAAGCGCCTGCGACATGGGCAGGTGCTACCATAAGCCGCACCACTGCCAAAACCGCAAAGACCACAGCAAGCAGTGCAAGTGTTTCACAAGGTTCACAGAGTGTAGAGCGAACAACTGTATCCTCTACTACGAAGTTTGTTCCGCAGTACGTCTATACAAGTGCCGCTCCTGCCGACAGCGCCCTTGCCGGGAATCCCCGCGCCGCTGCCGAGAACGAGGAAGAAGTTTGGACAGCTCCCCCCATCGTCACCTTGGGCAATGGAGAGAGTGCCAACTTGTTTTCAGATGCCGCTGCCGGTTCTGCTGCCAAGCGGCAAACGTCGCCGCTTCTTGTTTTGTGCATTGTCGTGCTGCTTTGCCTCGCCGGCGGGTGTCTGTTCCTGTATTTGCGCAAGGTGCGGCAGGAGAAGCAGTGGTGAGGAGGGCGCCGTATTACGGCGCCGCGGCAGGGACCGCAATGCGGTCCCCCCACTAGGCACCGCAATGCGGTGCCCCCCTCAGGGACCGCAATGCGGTCCCCCCACTAGGCACCGCAATGCGGTGCCCCCATCAGAACCCGAAGTACTTTTCCCGGGCAATCCGAATCCGACCATAGATCAAATCCAGCAGGGGTTGGGCGTCGGGGTCGCCCTCGGAATAGGCGCGCATAGCGCGGCCGAGTTCAAAGCAGAGGTCATCATGTAGGGGGAACCAGTTTTTTTCGAGCCAATAGGCGTAGCGCACGAGGCGGAGTTGACCGACATAGCTTGGGCGGTTGCAGATATAGTCACAGGCGACGCTGTATTTTTCTTTGATACCGGCGATGAGGGAGGACCGTTCATTCTCTGGGCAGAATACGATGGTACAGGCGCAGTGCGCGCTTGCGCCGTTGTTGACGGAACTGTGGCTATCGGAGGCGCCGACGACGGCATAATCGCGGCCCTTGGCTCTGTCCTCATAGTATTGGATAGTCTGGAAGCCGTTTTGTTCAAAGTAGAGTTCGCCGCCGAGCACTTCGAAGGCATCGAAGGGGTGCTGCTGCATCATGTAATCCACGAAAGACGGCGGAATCTGCAAGCGGTTGCTGATCCAATAGGGATGGCAGAAGATGCCCAGACCGTTGGCTTTGCGGATTTCGTCAAAAATCCATTTGCAGTCGGCGTACATATATTTTTCCACGCCGTCGGGGATACCGAGGGCAGGGATGGAAGCGTCCACTTCTGCCTGGTGCGCCTCATGGCTTTTGGGGTCGGGCGGATTGGGGATGATGGCGCGCAGCTGCGGATTGGCTTTGATTTCCTCCAATTTTTCCGCCGGCTTCACGAGGGCGTTGATGGAGTACTCCCCGCCGAAGTTGATGATGTGCACGGTATTCATATGCCCGGTTTGCGGCTCGCTGAAGAGGTGAACTTCCTCACCTGGGATGATGGAAAACTCCAGCGGTACATCTTTATAGGCGGCGATGGCTTCCAAGGAGGGGGCATACTGCCCGTGGTCGGAGATGACCGTGAAGTCGTAGCCGGTGCGTGCGTAATTTGCGGCGACCACCGCTGGGCTTTGCCGCCCGTCGGAGCGGCAGGTGTGCATATGCAAATCTCCCTTGTAGGGATACCGGCCGACCAAGTCCTCGCCGATCACGAAGACAGAGATTTCCAGCATTTCCCGCTCACCGAGCCGCTCCGGCTCACGTACGCGCAGATAGTACTCCTGCTCCCCGAAGAAAGCAAAGGAGAACACGAGCTTCCCCTCTTCCGTGGCGACGGTGCGCAGGTGGATGTCATTCTTTCCGGCGCGGTCAAGGAACGTCCCCGGGGCACCCTCATCAAACGGGCAGAGTTCAATGTCATACTCCTTCCCCGCCGTGAAAGCCTTGTTCACCATCCGCGGGGCGATGGTGACGGTTGTTTCCCTGCCGGCAGGGATAACTTTCGGATAGATGTCATAGTTGTAGAGGACAGGGTCATAGTCCAGTTCGTAGAAGCGCTTGAAGAAGTGCTTTTCCATGGTTCTCCCCTTTCTGAAAGCGGGTAGGATATAGTTTACCCATAGTCCCGAAAGGCTATGGGTTTGGGTGAAGTATTATTTGATTCGCGGCAGCTTCAGCGTCTCCCCGACCGTCAGCTTGCCGCCGGAGACCTTGAGGGCTTTCCAGTCGATTTGTGAGGCTTGCATATTGTACGGCTCCCAATAGTCCGTCAGGAGGATGAACTTGCCTTTCTTCGCGTTGCCGTTTTTATCCGGCAGGGGGAATACCGCCGAGGGCGTGTAGCCTACGCCCAGTGCCTCGCGTTCGACCCACTTGCCCTCCCCGGTGAAGCCTTTGCTGTTGGAGAAGACTTTCGCCCCCGCGCCGGGATCCCGGCGGTTGGAGAAGATGACAAAAGCCTGCTTGCCGCTTTGGAAGGCAATGGGGCGGCCCAGCGGCTCCTCGGACTGCATGAGTACAGTCAGTGCCGGCGTGACGGAGGTCTTGCCGTCCTTGTCCGTAGCGGCGGCATCCCTTGCCGCAGCCGTCCAAGTGTTATCCAGCCGCAGGGCGTAGAGCGTCTTTGCCTCATCGGCTGTATAGATAACGGAAGCCTTCCCGTCCTGCGCGGTGACGGTGAATCCGTAGACTGCCGACGTTTGCGAATCCTTGCCCGGCAGGCGTATGGTTTTGGAGAGCAGGAACGGTCCCTGCGGCTTGTCGGCGGTCGCAATTCCAATCGCCCCGGAAGTGATCCCTGTTGGGTCATCCGTTTGTCCCGCAGTCAGGAAGTACAGGATGTACTGTTTTTTCTCCGCATTGTAAAGCACCTGCGGGTCGCGTATGGCGCGGGAAGGATTGAGGGCGTTGTAAAAGCCGAGCTTCTCATTCTGCGCCATATCGGGATAGGCGCCGGTGAGTGTTTGGTTATAGAACACGGGAAGCACCAAGCCGGCATTCGTCCAGTTGCGCAAGTCCTTGGAGGAATACGCACGTATCCCGACAGCCTCCGTTTTGGCGGAGGCGGCGGAGGGGTTTTCTTTGGAGTACTCCTCCCCATAGAGGTAATAGGTCTTTGTGTTAGCATCATAGTACAGGCTGCCGCCGTTGGCGCGCAGGAAGTTCCCGGCGGCATCTACAGCCAGCGGCAGGGCGGGTGCGTTTTTCGCACTCCCCGCACTTTGGAGCACTTCCAGCTCTGTTTTATAGTACGCTTCCAAGCGATGCAGTTCCTCATCGGCGAGCAGTCCGGCTGTATTGAGGTGTGTTGCGGCAGCTTTCGTGATTGCCGCAGCGGTGTCGGTCTTCTTCTCCAAAGAAAGCAACTGCAGCTGCCCAACCGTACCGCGCAGAACGGAAAGGTCGCGCATATAGCCCTCCGGCAATTCCTCTCCCTGCAAGACTTCAATCTCAGCGGCGGCAATCGCCTTCCCGCCGACGGCATTGAAAGGCACAGCAAGAGCGATATACCGCGCGGCCACCGGCGCAAAAGTAATGGTCTGCGCTGCGTCGGCGTACAAATCCAATTGCCCCTCGGCGCGCCAAGTGAAGAGCTTCTCCACATTCTCGCGCGTATTGGTGAAGAACATTCCCTCCATCTTGGAGGATCCGGCGTAGATGCGATAGTCACGGATACGCCCCTTGGTTCCCGGGGCGGGCGTGATACGGACACGGGCAACATTCTCCATCTGCTGCCCCAAGTCAAAGATAAGCAGTGCCCCCCAATCCGCAGCGGCATCCGGGTATTCCCCGAGGTAGTAGCTCTCGCTATTGCCGTCATTCAGATTTGTGACGGCGTGCCCTTCCACGCCCTCCGCCGAATAGTAGACATCGTACGCCAGCGGAATGTATTCATCGCTGCGCGCAGGGACAGTATCTTCCCCGCTCCCGCAGGCAAAGACGGAAAGCGCCAAGAGAATTGCAATGAGCAATGCTGCAAGCTTTCGCATTCAGAATCTTCCCCTTCTTTAATCTGCTTTACATTATAGCATACTTTGCCCGGACTTGCAAGGGGAATTTTGCTGCAAGAACCAAGAAGCAGGAGGAATCCTTTTATAACCCCCCATGTCACAACCCGACTTAAGTACAAATCCTTCCCGCCCCACCAACAATCAAAAAAAACCGACAAAATTCGACCGATTTGATGAACAATCTGTGAATTTTAAAAAAACCCTTGACAAACCCGAAAAAATAAGTATAATGAGAAGTGAAGGAAGAACCTACCAAGGAGCAAGAAGCAAGCGCCGAGCGGCAAGAGATAAAGGGGGTACCCTTTATTTTTTTCATCCGCCGGCGCAGTGTAAAACAGGAAAGGAGCCTAACTATGGAATACCTACCCATCAAGTCCACCAAAGCGCGCGAGTACTATCTCTGCGAACTTCCCGAGCGGGAAAGGGAGCTCATCCTGGAAAGCGTGGCAAAGCTCAGGGAAACAGGCGTTGAAACGATCTTTGACACCTGGGGTATGCGCATCGCCTACAAAGCCTTATCCAAGAATATCCGCGCAAGTATCCAAAACGGCATCGCCAACGCCGCACGGAACCTGGAGAAAGCCCGGCAAGCCTACGCCGAAAGCCTCGAGGAGTCGGAGGAAGCAGCCGTTATCAAAAAGTGCGTGGCACGCAAAGAAAGAATCCTAAAGCAGCGCTGCGACGAAAAAGAAGCGCGCCAAGCCCGCCGGGAGCAACTGGCCTTGGAGGAGGACCTCACCGACGCCGTCATCGTCCGCGAAGCGTCGCCGTCCTTCGCCGTGCTTGCAGAAACGCATACCGAAACCGCATTCATTCGCGAATTGCCGCCGCCTTCCGCTGGGCCTATCGATGAAAACAGCGCCATATTCCTGGTACCGAAGCTGCAGCCCTCCAAAAAGCTCCCCCCGCCAAAGAACCCGCACTCGAAGACCGCCGACCTGCTCAATGACTTCCAATACATACTCGCTATTTATCCCCGCAAAGAGCGCGGAATGAATATCCGCCATGACTTCGACATTTTTCTTAGCTTAGGCGGCCGGCTGGAATCGCCGGAATACATCATCTCCGCTTTCCAAACCGAGTTCGAAAACGTGCCGCCGCCATACCCGAAGTTCTTAGACTGGTACCGCCGCCACAGGAACAGCTTAAAAGCGAAAAAATAAAGGGAAAAGCCGCTACCGCCGTCACAAGAACAGCATGAAAGCGGGAAAATAAAGGGAAAAGCCGC
>JAISUW010000068.1 GCA_031271865.1 Oscillospiraceae bacterium | reverse complement strand
CCTATCGCGCTGTACAAGGCGCAGACCGCCTTGCGGCAGTTTGGCGGTTCGCGAACCGCCGGGGGCTTCGCGTAGCCCCAATCGCGCTATACCAAGCGCAGACCGCCTTGCGGGGTTATATACTGTGTTACTTGCGGCTGCAGCCAGTCGGGTATGACGGCGGTGAGGCGCATACAGTCTTCATAATACATGATATGCAGGACTTTCCCTGCGGACTGAATCTGCGCGAGGAGCTTCTGTTCCGTTAACGGGAGGGTGAGACGGAGTTCCTGCCTGTCCGGTGGGAGGGCTTGCTCTATGGCAAGCAGCAAGTCTTTGAGGCCTTCCCCGGTTTTGGCGCTGATACGAACGCCCCCGGCGGCACGGTCTTCGGCGGCGGCGCGGAGGGCTGCGTCATGCGTCAGGAAACTGTACTTCGCCAAGCGGAAAGCTTCCTCTGCGCCGGGCGGGGCTATGTCCGCCTTGTTCAAGGCATGGACAACGGGTTGGGCGGGGAGCACTTCCCCGTTGGGTTTGTTCTTGCGGCGGAGCATCTCCAGCGTATCGGTTACTACCTTTGCCTGGTCGGCGCAGTCCGCGGCGGAGAGATCCGATACTTGTAGGATCAGATCCGCTTCGGTCGCTTCCTCCAGCGTGGCATGAAAGGCACGCACCAAGTCATGCGGCAGGCGGCGTACCAAGCCGACGGTATCCACGAGCATGACCTTGCGCCCCTGCGGCAGGAGAAGTGCGCGTGCCGTCGGGTCAAGGGTAGCGAAGAGTTGGTTCTCCGCCAAAACGCCGGCATTCGTCAGGGTATTGAGCAGGGTGCTTTTCCCGGCATTTGTATAGCCGACAATGGCCACGGTTGGGATTTCGAGCTTACGGCGCCGCTGCCTGTAGAGGGAACGGCGCTGTTCAATGCTCTCCAACTCGAGAGCCAGGCGGTGCATCCGAGTACGGATGTGACGCCGGTCGCTCTCGAGCTTCGTTTCCCCGGGACCCCGTGTTCCGATGCCGCCCCCCAAACGGGAGAGCTGCCCGTTCTCCTGACGCAGGCGCGGGAGGAGGTACTTCAGCTGCGCCATCTCTACTTGCAGGCGCCCTTCCGCAGACTGCGCCCGCGCCGCAAAGATGTCTAGGATCAGTACCGTTCGGTCGATTACGTGCAGTTCCAGCGCGTCCTCTAAGTTCCTCTGCTGCGAAGGGGAGAGTTCGTCGTCAGCTATAATCAAATTCGCTTCCGTCGCATCCGCTAAGCGTCTGAGTTCTTCCACTTTCCCGGTGCCGAGGAATGATCCGCGGTCGGCTGTGGAGCGGGGCTGCATCATCTTGCCGACCACGATTGCCCCGGCAGTATCCGCCAAGCGTTCCAGTTCCTCAAGGGACTGCACGGCGTTAAATGCGCCGGTATTGACACTGATAAGTATTGCCCGCTCCTGTTCCTTTTTCTCTTTTTCCAAGTTTGCGCACTCCCTTTTCATTGCGGTTATATATTCATATACTGCACTTGGCAACTCTTCCGACTGCTGTACGTATTATACACTTTTTTCTATGAAATTGCAATAGCTTTGGGTGGGGAAATGGATATTTTTTTGCCGGTTGGGTACGTATATGTGGATGCGTGCAGGTATTGTCCTGATTCACTTCTGCCAAGCCCTCTCAAATCATATAAATACACGGGACATCCTATCCCCGGTCCCGATGCATACGTTCCTCGGAAGAAAGGGCTAATGAGAGACAACCTGACGGCCTTGCTTTTGGCAATGGCATACGAGCGGTCACAGAACAGCCATACCATCTATGATATGGTTGCTTCGCGCCGCCCGAATACACCACCGCCACCGGATGTGCCGCCGGATTGCCCGGCGGATGTATCCGCTGTGCCGCAGGATACGGCATATGTACAACCGTTACCGTCTATCGGCGGTCTGCCGATGTACCGTCCGCCCAGCCCGCCGGGTCAAGGGACTCCCCTGCCCTGTATGCCTGCGCCGCTTTGCACCGATACGAATCCATATATCCCGCCGTTGCTCGACCAAACAAAACCATGCCTTGCGGTATCACCGGAACCGACACCGCCGCAACCCTGTTCTGCCGCGCCTGTTCTGACCAAAGACGGCTGCTGTGATGACCTCGTCAGCCGCGCTACCGCAAATATTATCGGCAGCATCGCTCTGGAAGAAGCCGCCTTGGCTCATATCATGAATATGGAGGGCGCTAAAATCGAGGCCGCCATCCAACATACGGACAGTATAGACAAACTCTTGGAAGTCAATGCAAGTGTCAGCAACATGCTCAAGAACGTTACTGAGCTCGAGAAGAACCTCCTCGAAAAGCTGCGCATTGCCGCAGAGTTGGCTCGGCCGGGATAGGCGCTTCGCGAAGCGCCGGGCGGTTCGCGAACCGCCCCGGGGCTTCGCGAAGCCCCTATGCGGCGATGCAAGCTGTCATTATATGAACATTCTGTGAATATTTAGAAAAACCCTTGACAAATGCTCCGGAATGGTGTATAATAAATATATAAACAGCGCACACCGATTCGGGTGTGTCTTTTTTTATTCTCTTGACAAGCGCGGAGAAAAGGTATATAATGTCTTTTGAAAAGGAAATAACAATTATCGTTTAAGCCAATGAGAGGAGATTTTCCATGCCCGACAGAAAGGAAATCCCTTTCCAACCCTATGAGGGGGATGAGCCATATATTTTCGTCAGCTATGCGCATGCGGATTCGGAGCAGGTATTTCCGATTGTCAAGCGCCTGCACGAGCTCGGGTATCGCATATGGTATGACGAGGGAATAGACCCGGGCAGCGAATGGTACGCCTCCATAGCTGTTCATCTTAAGAATGCTTCCCAGATGCTCTTGTTTGTAACGCCCGTTTCTGTAGACCGCACTTTTGTGAGGCGCGAAATAAATTTTGCTTCCAGAAAGGGTATACCGATATTGCCGATTATACTGGAGGACTTTGATATTCCGGATGAGATAGATTTCCAACTGTGCGTATACCAATATATGCCCTATTTTACACCGGAAGACCGATTCCTTCATAAACTGTGCGTCGGGTTGCCTGTACAGACAAAGGAGATCAAATTAATCAGGGAACCTTCTTCGGTGACTGAGACGCAGACGGCACCCGTAAAACCGGTAATGATTGTTCCTGACCGACAGGAATTGCTTCGGGGATTTGCCGTTGCAATCCGCAAGGTTGCCGAGAAACGAACCCGAGACTCTCCGGCACAGGCCGCGGAAGTTATGACAGAGTTGCAGGAACCGAATGATGTTCCGGAGCAAATAAGTATTCCTATTACGAAGCCATTCCACCCGGGCAGTACCGTTGCATTCGGACCGTTTGATTGGCGCGTATTGGCTGCGGAGAACGGTAAAGCGTTACTCTTATCCGAAGCTGTTGTTGCTACGAAAGCGTTTGATACCGGCAAGCGCAAGAGCGATGCTTCCTATGAAGAAAGCTCTATCCGCAAATGGCTGAACACTTCTTTCCTAAGAATGCTGCCCGATACAGAAAGAATGCCTTCCGGGAGGAGAATCAGTATAGCAGAAACAGAGATGGAATGCAACGGACGGATTTTTAAAGACAAAGTGTTCCTGCTCTCGTATGAGGAAGTGCTGGCGAATCTGCCGACAAACTATCTGCGCATCGCGTATACCATAGAGAAGAAGAAACGTACAGGTACCGGTACCTGGTGGTGGCTGCGTACCCCCGGTTCCAATCCGAACAGCTTCGCGAATGTGATAGCGACAGGTGCTGTCGACCGATACGGTTCCGGCGTTTCGAATACCGGCGGCGTCAGACCTGCCCTATGGTTGAATCTGAATGCCATAGTGCGGCATTAACTATTAATTAATGCGCAAACCCGGTTTTGAATATTACAATTGGTAACAAAAAATGCACCGAAACAGGAGTACACTGCACCATGACTAAAGCTGACATCTTCGGGAGCGCCCAATGGGTCACCCCGACGCAGGCGTGCGTTGCCCCCATCTTCCGCCATGTGTTCCATGCGGAGAGCCTCCCGCCCGAAGCCACGCTGACTGTGACGGGCTTGGGGCTTTTCCGCGCTTCCCTGAACGGTCTGCCTGTGACGGATGCGCCGTTGCTGCCGCCGCCGGTTGCGTCCGAGGCGGCAGACGCTGACTATCCGGTTCTCCAACCGGCGTGGACGAGCTATGAGCATTGCGCTTTCCGTAAGGACGAGGAGGACAACTCTATTCACAGCGTGCAATTTCTGCAATACGAGGTCGCTCCCCTCCTCCAAGTGGGAGAGAACACGCTGGAAATCCGCGTCGGTCCGGGCTGGTATAAGCGCTACGGCTACGGCGGCGAAGCGGGGAATGCCCCGAAGTGCATCTACAGGCTCTCTGTGGGGGACGAAGAGATTCTCTCCGGCGAGACGTCCGAGTGGTCTGCGTCCCATGTGACGGAAAGCAAGATGCTGGTGGGGGAAACCCACGATTATGCTATACCTGCGCAATGGCAGCCGGCTGCGGTTACGGCATACCCGACCGAACGCTATGAACGGCAGGAGACACCGCCGGATCGCGCCGTGCGCTTCTTGGAGCCGCGGCTGCTGCGGAGCGGCTTCGCCATTCCCGGAAGCAGCGACACAGCGCTGTATGACCTCTATGACTGCGGGGAGAACATTACCGGTTGGGTATACGCAGTGCATGACCTGCCTGCCGGGGAGACCGTGACTATCCGCTATGCGGAGGAGATCGATACACCGGCATGGTATCCGGAGCGCGGGCGCGGTGGCCGCGACCCCTACGGCTCCAATTGGCGGCAAAAGGATACCTATATCTCCGACGGTCGGCACAGGGTCAGTCACCCGGCTTGGGTTTGGCAGTCTTTCCGCTATTTTGCCGTCTCTCCGAATGCGAAGGCTACGCAGGTCGCGGTGATTCACGCCGATGTACCTCCGGCGGCGGACTTCCGTTGCTCCAATGCGGTGCTGAATTGGTACTTCGAGGCATTCCGCCGCACTCAGCTGTGCAATATGCACTTAGGGATCCCCTCTGACTGCCCGCAATATGAAGGCTGCGGCTATACCGGTGACGGCGAACTTGCCATAGAGGCCGCTACGCTTACGCTGGACGGCCGGGCATTCTATAAGAAGTGGATGCAGGACATCGCCGACGGTCAGACTGCCAAGGGGCGCATCAACTATACCGCTCCGTTCGTCCCCTGCGGCGGCGGCCCGGGCGGCTGGGGCTGTGCTATTGTCCACGTACCGTATGTCTACTGGAAGACTTACGGCGATGCGGAACCGATGGCGAAATACTATAATCATATGCGCCGCTGGTTTGACTACTTGGAGCTGCACTCCGAGAATGACCTTGTGACCTCCGATGAGCCGGGGAAGTGGTGCTTGGGCGATTGGTGCACCGCCGACCCCGATATTGTTATCCCCATTCCCTTTGTGAACACCTACTTCTATATCAAGTCCCTCAAAGAAATCGCAGAGATAGCAAAAGCCATCGGCAAGGAAGCGGATATTCCCGCCTACGAGGAAGCCATTGCCCGAAAGTCCGCCCGTTTGATCAAAAAGTACGGCAATGCCGACGGCAGTTTCTGCCAAGGCGTTCAGGGCGCGGATGCCTTTGCGATTGACATCGGTCTGGGGGATGCGCGTACCCTGCGGAATCTGGTGGGTCACTACCACACCACAGGGCAGTACAATACCGGCATCTTCGGCACAGATATCCTCACGCGTGTCTTGCTCGACAAGGGCTACTCCCAAATGGCCTATGACCTCATGACCGGGGATATGCCCGTATCTTGGCAGCAACTCATGCAGCGCGGGGCTACTACCCTCTGGGAGTACTGGGACGGCACCCGTTCCCATAGCCACCCGATGTTCGGCGCCTGCGTTACCTATCTCTTCCGTGACTTTTTGGGTATCCGTAACCGACCCGGTTCCGTCGGTTTTACCGATGTGGTCATTTCTCCCTCTCTCCCCGATGGTCTCGCGTTTGCCGAAGGGTTTATTACCAACGCCAAGGGACAAATCAAAGTCTCTTGGAAACGCTCTGCCGACAGTGTCCGTATCTGCGTTGAATTGCCGCAGGGTACCTCCGGCGTTCTCCGCTTCCGGGGTGTCACGTATGCCGTTAATGGTCGCTTGGAGGTTTGTGTGTAGGCGGCCGCATTGCGGCCGCTGGGGAGGGACCGCAATGCGGTCCCCTGCCCCGGAAGTATTCTATCGACTGCGGGAAAGCAGGAAGCGCACGGCCAAGTCCACATACTCGGTCACCATAGGCACATTGAAGAAGTTGTCCCGCTTGGAGTGGGTATCCTTGAGCTTTTCGAAGCCCGGGAAGAGCCGCTTGCTGACGGAAATAAAAGATATAGCGGGAAAGGCTTTGAAAGAGTTGGAGTCCGACGGGAAATGGTTTGTGGCGTGAATAGCAAAGTCCTGGCGGCCAGAGAGCGCGCGGATTTGCTCTGCAATCTCGACGCCCTTTCCCGGTCGGGAATACAGACGGAAGAAAGGGTCGCGGCCGCCGATGCAATCAAAGTTGAGCATCAGCTTTTCTTGCAAATCCGCCGGCGATAAAGCACCTGCCAAGGCTTTGGCGAATTTCTTGGAACCTAAGACACCGTTCTCCTCCTTGTCGAAGAAGACAATGCAGATGTCGTCACGCAGCTCGGGGGCTTCCTTGGCGATTCTGTCGGCGATGGCAAGTAGCGCAATACAGCCCGAGGTGTTGTCGTTGAAGTTAGTGGGGTTGTCCCATGTGAAACTCACCGCAGTATAGGCAGCCATGAGAGCCAGCCAGGTTCCGGCCGCCGCCGCAGACAGTGCATTGCTGCCGGACGCTTTTTTCGTGAGTTTGTATGCCGCCGTTGCCCCGCCGAACACAACGCCCAAGATACCGCCGCCGATGACCCAATCCACCGCATAGCCGCGGTTATTGGTAATGTAGAAGTTCGGTGCCGTGTAGCCGGTTTTGGGCGTGTCATAATGCGCCCCCAAGATGATTTTGGCCTTGCGCTCATCCCCGAAGATGATGTTGGAAATCTTGCCGAAGCCGCAGTCGAAATCGCCGTCGGTGCGTCCCTGCCAGCCGCGCTCTGTGAGAAAAGCCGAAACATAGCCATAGAAGTCTTGCTTTACCTCTTTTGAGCGGCGGATACGAAAGCACGAATCGGTATTAAAGTCATGGTCAAGGGTTTCGATAATCTCGGACATTGTGTTCTCCTTTCCTGTTTCCGGCAGTTATAATACTACTATTATACTATGTTTTGATGGATATTGCAAGGGGTTCCGGAGAAATTTAAAAAAATCCGGAGAATTTAAAAAAAAGCACTTGACAAGCTCTACCTGCATATGCTATAATAATATACGTTGCGGACACATAGAATGGTCTGCACGAGTTATCCGGGTGTGGCGCAGTTGGTAGCGCGCTTGACTGGGGGTCAAGAGGCCGTGAGTTCAAGTCTCGCCACTCGGACCAACGTGACCGCCTCATATGAATAGCGTATGGGGCGGGTTTTGGGTAAAAGGCACAAAGGACGGCGGGGATAACGGGTGATGTGGCGGCAGGGTGCCGAGGGGGTGGACGGGCCGGGTGGTTGCGTGGGGTCGGACGTCCGGGGGGTGACCGGGGGTGTATAAAAAAGTCACATGTTTTTTTTTCAAAAAAGGGTTGACTTTACTCTGGGAAAGGTGTACAATAGGATACAGGATTGCGGAGCATACCCCTCCGACGCAGATGGCCAAGAAAGGAGCACGGCATGATGCAAAATTCACAACCTATTCACACAAATTCACTTGACATCCCGTCGGGCTCGTGCTACAATTTCAAGCAAGCAAGCAAGCAAGCAAGCAAGCAAGGATATACTTATGGTCTGACGGACATCCTCGATACGCGCAATACTGAACCGTATGCCGCCCCGTAATAGGGCGGTTTTTGTATAT
>JAISUW010000046.1 GCA_031271865.1 Oscillospiraceae bacterium | reverse complement strand
TTCGGTGATCCAGCTCGGGCTGTAGACCTCCTCCTTCGGCGCGTACTCATAGTTGATGTCCGTCGCCGTTTGGTCGTCCTCGAAGTTGTGGAGGAAGTAGATTAGGGCGGTGAGGTTGTGCTCTTCGAGGAATCCGAACACGCCGCTGAGTGCTGTAAACTGGAGTAAAAGGTTGGGCAGGTCGGCCTTGACGTAGGAGGCCTCGGGAATGCCGACCGCATTCAGTTCTCCCGTGAAAGCGATTTCATCACCGATGGTGAGCTTGGCAAGGGTTACGCCGCCGAAGAAACTGTCGAAAATTGTTTCGAGCTTCTTACCGATTTGCAGGTTCTCCGTGTTCAGGGCGGTGAAGCCGTTGAGCTCCAGAATCTCTTGCAGGTTCCAGTTGATGCTGCCGAGAACTAAGGTAATCGGATAGAGTAGATTCGTGATAGCTTGCTGGAGGAGGCTATCATCGCTTGCAGCATCGCCGTCCTTATCGGAGAGGAAGAATGCCGCGTTCGGGATGAGTTGCAGGAGGGTGTACGCCGGGTCGGATGCCAGTTTATCCAAGAGATACAGAATCGGGTCAAGGATGGCGGCGGCTTTCTCTGCATTGCTTGCGGTGCCGAATTCCGCGGGAGTCAGGATTCCCGCCGCCGGGTCGGCTGCGTTCTCGTTGACAAGTGCCATGAGGATGGGCAGGAGGCCTTTCTCATAACCCTTGTTGCCCCAGGCGCGCAGGAGGCTGTCCGTTGTGCCGCCGGCCGGGATGCTGAACGTGCCGCCCTTGAGGAGTTCGATGTCGGCGCCGTCTAGGAAGATGTTCAGGAAAGGCATCAGGTTCTCAACGAGCGTGATGAGTTGGGCTTTGGCTTCCTCTTCATCCGCTACAGTGATGGTTTGACCTTGGAGGGCGCGGAAAGGTGCCAATGCGGCTTCGAGGTCAAGCGGTTTGCCGCCGATGCTGACGAGATTCTCGAGAATCTCGCTGACGGTCAATTCGCCCTGCGCCGGATCCAAACCGAGATCCGCCGCCGGGATGGCAAGCGCGTCGATCTGCGGGATGACCTCCCGGTTCATGAGGTTCACGAAAGCTTGGAGCGCATCGGACACAACTGTGGACGTTCCCACAAAGCTATGCACGGTGTCCTCCAGAGTGGCTTGAATCGTGAAGTTCGTACCGAGGAGATCCGTCAGGAATGTCTCGCCGCCGGGGGCGGTGTAGAGGCAATTCCAAATCCGGTTGAGGAGCAAATCGAGGTTGTCGGTGATATAGCCGAAGTCGTCTTCCGTAAAGCCGTCCGGGTATGCGGCGCGGGTCGGGTTGGGAGCTTGGTCATAGTCGATACTTGCGGCATCCCCGAGGTCAGTGAAGTTGCGCAGGAAGTAGGTCAGGCCGGTGAGGCCGTTTTCCTCTAGGGCGGTTACGACGCCGCCGAGGTGCATGAACTGTACAAGCAGGTTCGGGAGGTCGGCTTGGACGTAACTTGCCGCCGGGGTGCCGATGGCAGCCAGGGCACCGCTGAAGATGACTTCATCGCCGATGGTGATGTTGTCCAAGGTCATGTCGCCGAAGACCTTGCGCACCTGCGTTTCAATCAGTTTGCCGATTTGCAGGTTTTCGGTGTCCAAGGTGGTAAATCCAAGGTTCTCCAGAGTGTCTTGGAAGTTCCGGCCGACGGAATCAAAGAGGAGGGTAATCGGTGCTAAGAGGTTGGTAACCGCCTGCTGGAGGAGGCTCTCATCGCTCGAGGCATCGCCGTCCTTATCGGAAAGGAAGTAGGCCATGTTCGGGATGAGTTGCAATACGGTGTAGGCCGGTTCCTCGGCGATGCGTTTCACGACATAGAGGAGCGGGTCAATGATGGCTGCCGCTTTCTCTTCCGGGGTTGCTACGCTGAATGCTGCGGGGGTCATAATTCCCGCCGCGGGATCAGCGGCGCCTTCGTTGACCAAGGCGAGGAGGATGGGCAGGAGGCCTTTTTCGTAGCCTTTGGACCCATACGCGCGCAGGAAACTGTCAATTGTACCGCCGTTCGGGATGGTGTAGGAGCCGCCCTTGGCAACCTCCAAATCTGCGCCGTCCAAAAGAAGATCCAGGACGGGCATGAGGTTGGCGGTGAGTGCGATGAGCCGGGCGCGCGCCTCCGCCTCGTCCGCTACGGTGAGTGTCTTGCCTTTCAGGGCGCGGAAAGGTGCCAGCGCGGCTTCGAGGTCAAGCGGTTTGCCGCCGATGGTGACGATGTTCTCCAGAATCTCGCTCAGCGTCAGTTCGCCGGCGGCGGCATCCAGCCCAAAGGCAGTCGCCGGGATGGACATGCTGTCAATGACCGGAATCAGCTTTTCATTGACCATATCCACAATCTGCTGCAGGGTGGATGCAACGTAATCGGATGTGCCGTAGACGCTTTCCAGCGTTCCGGTCAGGGTGGGACCGACGGTGAAGTATTCACCCAGCCATTCGTTGAGGAAAGCCTTGCCGTCTGCCTTGGAGTAGACGAGGTTCCATACGTAGTTTATAATGGTATCGAGGTTTGCGGTGATGTACGCGGCATCGGTCGGCAGGAACCAATCCGGATAGGCCGCCCGCACGGGGTCAGGGGCTTTGTCATAGTTGATACTCGCCGGGTCGCCGGGGTCGGTGAAGTTTTGCAGGAAGTAGAGGAAGCCTTCGAGGCTGTTGTCTTCCAGCTGCTCCAAGATGCCGGTATTCGAAAGGAGAATGCACAAGATGTCGGCTTGCGCAGCATCCACGTAGGAGGCATTGCCGCCGATGTCAACGGCATTGTACGGAGCGGCGAACGCGGTCAGCGTGCCGTAGAGTAAGGAAGCCAAGCTGTAGGTGCCGTTTGTATTGAGCACTTCAATGTCTGCAAGAATGGCATCCAACATGGCGTTGACACCGAGGCTGCGTATATCGGTGTAGCCGCTGTCGCCGGGAAGCTTACCGCCGTTGAGGAAACTGTTCAGCGGGAAACCGATGGCCTCCAGTACGGTATGCACCGGGCAAAGAAGGTTATCTATGCTCTGTTGCAGGAGGCTCTTGCCGTTGTATTCGCCGATGAAGTACGCCAGGTTCGGCAGGGTGTTCAGCAGGGTGCTGACCGGAGTCTTTGCGAAGCGGTCAAACAGAGCGATGAGGGGGTCAATGAGAGCCTTGGCTTTGATGTTGTCTGTCGTTGTTTGCGCGTTAAACACCGCAGGGGGGACAAGCCCGCTCGAGGCATAGTCCTCACCGGAGATGGCCAGCAGCAGCGGCAGGATAGCTGTTTCGTAGCCGTTATTGCCCCACGCGCGGAGGAACTCCTCCACGGCTGTGCCGTCTGCGGCGGCAAATTGCGCATTGGCGTTGGAGGGCATAATCCGTACGTTCTGATCTGCCAGCAGGAAATCCAGAATCGGCATGAGTGCCTCTACCAGACCCACGATGGTTTCATAGGCCTCGGTCTCGTCCGCGACATGAACGCCGCTTGCATAGAGTGCTTGGAATGGTGCCAGCACGGCTTCCAAATCCAGCGGGCGGTCGCCGATCCAAACGGTTTCATAGAGGATGTCGCGCAGAGTCAGCGGGGAATAGCTCTCCGGCAGACCGAATTGCGCCGCAGGAATGCTGTAGGACAGAAGCGGTATGACTTCTTCGTTGACGATGTCTACCAGCCACGCCAAAGCACTCTCGACAGGGGCGTCGGCGGCAAAGACGGTGCCTACAGTTTCTTCAAAGCTCTCTTTCATGATCAGGTTGGAGCCGAAGAAGCGCCTGAAGGCTTCCCGAACATCCGCCTTTTGATAAATCAGATTCCAGAACCATTGAATGAGGGCATCCGCATTGTCCGTGAGATAGGCAAGTTCCTCATAACCGCCGTCGTTGTTATAGTCGAAGTAGGCCGGGATAGCGGCGGTTTCCACGTGCGGTGCTGATGCGTAGTCAATCTTCGGGCTGTTGGGTGCGGCGCCGGTGTTCGTCAGGAAATACGCTAAGCCCTCGAGATTGTTAAGCTCCATGAGGTCATAGATGTCAGCGCACAGGAGAATCTGCGCCAGGATGCGGCTTGTGTCCGCTGTTACATAATAGGCTAAGTTGTTCTTGCCCATGGTCTTGTAGGCAGACGGAACTTCCGTCCGGGTGCCGATGACTAAGCTGTCCACGGTCATATCGCCTAAGAGCGGTGTGCCGTCCGCACGGACAAGGACTGTCTGCAGCAGTTCGTTCACCATGTCGCCGAGGTCGAGTTTGGCATTCAGCAGGTTCTCCGTCTTGCCCTCGATGTCTTGGGCAAGGATAGACTCCCGCAGACCGGTGACGTGCTTCAGAATCTCATTGACAGGGGCGAGAAGCTGTGCGAATGCTTGCTCAAGGACGCTCGTGTCATTGGTATCGCTCAGGATATAGGCCGCGTTCGGCAGGAGCGTCAGAAGTACGCCGTAGGGATTGGCAACGAGGCTGTCGAGAAGGTCGGCAATCGGCGCTACGAGGGCACGCATACGGTTGGCAGCGGTCGCGCCGGTCCATGCCGCCGGTGTCATTAGGTTATTGATATTGGACGGGTCGGCTGCGGTCAGTGCCGTTAGGATGGGCAGCAATCCGCGCTCGTAGCCTTTGATGCCATAGAGGGTCAGGAACTCCGTCAGTTGCTGTGCGCCGTTCCAGAAAGTGCCCGGGATGATGCCGATTTCTTCCCCGCTGAGCAAGAAGTCCAGGATGGGCGAAAGCGGCGTGAGATAATCCACCAAGGCATCCAAGAAGTCATCGCGCCCGTTGATGGTTACGGTAGACGCGTCGTAGATCAGGATGCCGTTGAGGATGGTGTCATAGTCAATCGGGTCGCCGCCTACGGTGATGAGTTTCAGCAAATCCTTTACGTAGACCAAACCCGGCAGGTCATCCTGCCCCAAGAGCGTCTGCGGGAGGGTGGGGACTGCATCCGGGTCGGCGGGGTCCGGACTTTCGAAGAGTTTCATTTCAGAGAAATCTACCAGAGCCGTTTTGATGGTTTCGGTCACGAGGGCAAGGTTCGACTGCGTGAAGAACTGCTCTCCGAACAGGGCGGCAATCGTAGCGTCTAAGGTCGGCTGCATGGTCACGGCGGAGGGTACGCTGTCTCCATTGGCATCTGTTGTGATGCTTGCCAGGGACAGGTAGCCATTGATGGCCAAGCGTGTGTTGTCGTGGGCATAGAGCGAGGCCCAGAGCCAATCCAGCACGGCATCTGCGTTGGCATCCAAGTAGTCTACTGCTCCGTCCGCGATGACCCACGCCGGCAGGGCGGCATCGATGTCTGCCCTTGCGGCGATGGGAGCGGCGGCGGCATAGTCCACTTTGGCGATGTCAAAGCCGTGGTTCTGTATGAAGTACACAAAGCCTTCATAGCCGCTGTCGGCGATCATATCCAGCACGCCCGCCTGCTTCAGGATGAGCATCAGCACCGCGCCGCGGTCGGCTTCGAGGTATTTGTGCTGTACGACTGCCGTACCGGAGGTGTAACCGTTGGCAGATGTAGCGTTGTAGCCGTTCTTTACTGTACCGAGGGCGAAGTCCTCTACGCGGATATTGATTGTGATGGGAGAGCCGGCGACCTGCTCCGCAAGCATAGTGTCTACCATGCCTTGGAGGTACTCCACGAGGTCAAGCTTCAGCCCGGTTTGATACGTGAACTCCATTCCGCGGGTCGTCTCTTTCACGGGCGGCTCATAGTTCGGGTCTAGGGCAAGCTGCGCTTCCAGCTCCGCCTGCTCCTCGAGCTGTGCCGTGGTTTCCATGATGTCCAGAATCGGACGGAAAGTATCCATTAAGGTATACACCGGGTGCAGCAGACCGTCTAAAGCCTCTTGCAGGGTGCTTACACCGTTTGTTCCGGCCGTCCCGAACCAGACGAGGTTCGGCAGAATGCGCGCCAGCATATCCACCGGCTTCATGTTGGTGATGCCGTAGGTCCATACCTGCATGAACAGCTGCACAATCTTCTGGATACGGCCGGTCGGGGTCAGAGCCTTGAAAGCCGTATGGGTCGGAATCGTATTCGCCAAGCCGATGGGTGCCAGGATGGCGTTCAGGAAAGGCACGACGAAGTTTTCATAGCCGTTGCCGCCGAGGAGCTCAATCAGTGCGGAGTCGGAGGAGGGCTTCGTGACCGGGATGACTTTCAGCGTCTGCCCCTCTAAGAGCCAATCCACGATGGGAGCCAGCGGCTTGATAATTTGCACAAGCGCATCCGTCCAGTCGGTAATGCTGTTCACGGAAAGCGGAATCAGCCCCGCATGGAGGGCATCCACATAGATGCGCACATAGTTGGTGAGGTGGTCGGAGATGTTATCCGGGTCAAGCTGTGCTGTGCCGCCGACCACATCGCCGTTCGCGTCCTTTTTCAGGTACTGCGCCCAGTAGTCGCCCCATTGCGCTTTCTGCGCGGCGGTGGTGTTGGAGCGCACGTTGTCGCTCATTGCAAAGCCCGGCAGGTTGAAGCCCGAAGGTCCGAAGATGGCGGTGATGTCAAGTGCCAGACTTTGCTCTCCTGTGGCGGAGTTGTTGACAACGCCGAGCTTGATGATGTCGTCCAGCATATCCCCGAAGAGGGAGAGGATGCCCTCGGTCTCCTCAAAGTCGGTGTCCTCCAGCCCCACGGCGATGTCGCGGAATACGTCCGCCAGCGCTATGAAGCCTTCCTCGGAGATGGTCTCCTCCAGGAATGAAAGCACCAAGTCGTTGAGCGTCAAAGCACCGGAACCGGTTCCGAAAGCTGTGCGCCACACGGCATCGAGCGCCGTATCGAGGTTGTCGGCGAGGTAAGCGGCATCGGTCTTAGCGGTGTCGCTCGATTGGTCATTCCACCAGGCGGGATAGATGTCGGCATCGGTAAGGCGGCTCGTATCCGCCGTATAGTGGATAGGCAATTTGTACGGATATGCCTTCGGCGTGACCAATTCGGTCAGCATCGGGACAATCTCCTCGAGGGTTGGCATCGGTGCTCCTGTGTCGGAGGCGACCGGCAGAACCCATCCAATCATCTTCTTGAGCAGGTCGGGCTTATCCGCCTCAATCCAGCGGCGGGAGGTTGTGGTGCGGCGGGAG
Source organism: Oscillospiraceae bacterium (assembly GCA_031271865.1). GTDB lineage: Bacteria > Bacillota > Clostridia > Oscillospirales > Acutalibacteraceae > WRMQ01. The sequence goes on along the minus strand of JAISUW010000046.1, from coordinate 5,155 downwards.
TCCGTGCGTGTCGTGAGCGTACCGGTGGAGGCAATCGCCGCAGCGTTGATGTTGTTGGGCAGTTTAATGCCTGTAGAGGACAGGAAGTGGTCAAAGCTGGACAGGGTGTCCATGTCGCTCATGTCCACATAGTCCGCAACATACACCATAACCGCGTTGGTGTCATTGAGCACACGGCCGCCGTTGCCGATGGCGCTTTCCACGATGGAGTTGCCGGTGGCATAGGCGCGCATACCAATCTGCACTTTGAGGTTGTCGCGGGTCTGCAGCAGCGGGGGAATCAAGTTGAATTCCAAGGCGGCCATGAGGTTCGGCAGCAGCCCCAGCAGGGTGTCTACCGGTGCCGCTTTTACGCGGTCAAGGAACAGGTTCATCGGTCCCAAGAGCGTGGCAGCGGTTTGGGCACCGGTGGTAATCGCTTGGAGGTTTGCCAAGGTCGGGATGCCGCAATTCGTTGTCGTGCCGTTGAATGTGCCGAGGTTCGTTCCCAGCAGCGTTTCGAGCATGGGGGCGAGCACCTTGCGGTAGCCGTCGTTGGCATAGCCGTCGAGGTACAGATTAATATCCAAGTCGCCGACCAGCCAGTCCGCCGGAATACTGGCCACATCCTCAACTTCAGCTGTGCCTATCTTGTTTGAGATGGTAAAAGACTGGTTCAGCAAGCAGGCGCGCAGGAGCGGGAAGACCCCTTGCAGGGCGGCACTCAGCGCGTGTTCAAACTTTAGGCGCCGGGCGGCCGGGTCGGCCACGCTGTTAATGCCCCATGTCAGCTTTGCCAGGCCTTCGGTATCGATGAGGGGCGCCCAAGCATTGGAAAAGTCGACGTTCCAGTTCTTCCCGGATACAGCGGCGTTCAGTTGGTTGCGCACGGTCTGGAACTCCGTCCCATAGGCCGCAACCGCATTGGCGGCAAAGATGTCCGGGTAGACTTGCAGCTGTGCAAATGTACCGCCGGCTACGATGGAGTGCATATTGTTCAAGCTGACATCCACATTGGCATAGAGGTTAATCTCGGGGATCATTGTAACACCCAAAACTTTCACGGCATCCGCATGATAAACCAATACGCTGGATGGAATCGACCCATTGTGCTTGATGTCATAGAATGCATCCTCAAAGGAGTTCATGACTTTCGGATAGAGCATACCGATAATCATATTGACAAAGTCGTCGGTATAGAGCATATTCGTCACAACAGCTTCAATGACGGTCGCGAGGTTTACTTTGCCGTTGATAGGGGCGAACAAGTCGTTGATGCTCGATACGCCGAAGCTCTCGGTATTGAAGGAGTCCGCATCGATGCCGAGCTTGACCAGCATGGCATCCACGCCGCCGACGGCCGTGATATAGGGCTGCAAGTCGCCGCTGCTGCCGAGGAAGGCATCCAGTTTGGTGAGGAGGCTCGCAAGACCGGTTTCCGCGTTGTAGCGCTGGCTACCTACGGCATTGCTCTCCAGCTGGATGTCGTCTGCGCGCCAGTTGCGGTTCATGTCCGGGATGTCCGTCTTCTTGAAGTACTTGAGCGGGTCCGCCATGAACTTGTCGTACTCCGTCTTGACGGTGGTCACAATCCAGTTGTACTTCTCAATGACCCAAGCGGAGGTGTGTTCGCTGTCGCCCAGCAGGGTGAGCTTGCCGGCATCGGAGAGGTTCTGGTAGGTGTTCTTACTATTATATACAACCTCATAGAGCCGGTCAAGCAGGCTCTGTATGTGCGAGAAGGTGGTCCAGTCAAATGTGGTCAGGTTCAGACCGCTGATGTTGACATGGTTGGCGGCGGCAAGGTTCACAAAGTCGTTGTAGGCATTCACGACTTCATTCGTGAGCCACATTGCCGGCACAGCCAAGAGCTTGGAGTCGACGAGGTAGGTGATGCGCGCATCATACCCGCCGTAAATCTCATCCGCCAGCTTGTAGTTGCCGCCCAGTGTCGCGGACGGTGCCGACCCCCAAGCGGAGGCGTAGGCGGCGGTTTTCATCGTGTTGTACTTGGTGATATTGGCCTTGACGCCGTACTTCTGATTGTTCACCAGCTCCGCGCCGAAGTAGCGGGCATAGATGTCCCCGTTGGAGTACTCGGTCCAGTCGGTGGCAATCAGCGGCTCAAAGTAGTCGCGGAATGTGTACCATTCGGCTTCGTCGCCCTGACCTGCGGCGGCTTCGGAACGGTAGTTGCGCTCGTTGTTGAGGGCGGTCAGGCGGGCATTGATTTCAGCGGCCGTCAGCGGTCCGCCGAACTCGTCCACGGCGAGAATGGCCGTTACCAGTGTGCCATAGCCGGATGTGGTGTAGGAGTTGATGTTATTGACGCCGGTTTGTATGGCATCGCGCCAGGTTGTAATCTGCGCCAGGGAGTAGGTGTAATTGGAGTTATCAAAGATGGTGCCGGGATCCTCTTGGTCATAGGAGGTCTGGTTGCCGTCCCTGTCGTTCTCGTTGGGGTTGGCGCCGTCATGGTAGTTGGTGCTGGCAAAATAGGCTTTCTTCAGCGGCTCGGCAAACTGGAAGATTTCCCATTGCGTAATGACCTTCTTGAGGTCGGTCATGAATTTGGCGGCTTCGGTAGCGTTGAGTTCTATGCCCTGCGCTGCGCACAGCTGCTCCAGGACGGGTGCCAAAGTCGTGTTCGCCATAACGGTCTGGAGGGCATCGTTCTTCGGCTTGGCTTCATTATAGAGAGCCACAAGCTGCGTAAGGTTCATCCCTGCATAGCTCGGGGCGGGGTTGAAGTCGTCCGCGATGGGGGTTTGGAAGTCCGGCAGCGTGCCCCACTTGCCGTCAGCGGTGTTATTCGTTTCGCCGTGGAAGTAGCTGGCATAGGCAACGGATGCATACGCCTGCTGCACAAGGTCGATGTTGCTCTTCAGGGTCGCAAGCTCCGTGCTGTTCGGGATGGTCAGGTAGTCTTTGAATGTGTCGCTGGTGGTGTACTTGCCCAGGTTGGATGTGTTGGTAGCGGTGGCGATGTCCGTCTCCATTTGGAGCAACTCGGCTTCGCTCTTTTTGCAGAGGTCGGCCAAGGTATAGTCGCGCCACGCGCCCGAAGTAGCATCCACCATCTGCGTCGCAGAGCGGTAAAGCTTCAGCGCGGCAATGAAGTTGGACATTGAACTGTCCATCGTCGTCACGGCTTCGGTGGTGCTCAGCGGTGAGCCGAGGTAGGTAGCGTTGGCCTTGAGGTTGGTCTGGAAAGTGGTGTTGTTGTTCAGCCACTGGTTGGGATTCACGACGGCGTTAGAAACGCTTGTGCGGAGGTTGGCTCTGCTGTAGCAGTAGATGTAAATGCGCATCCAAGCGGAGAAGCCGACATAGTCCCCGCCCTTGGCGTCGCCGTTCAGACGCCCCATAAACGTGCGGATAATCGAACTGCCGCCGGTATTATTGGGAATTGTATAGCTATCAATTGTCGTGGTGCGCCATGCCCAGTGGTCGTCTTCTGTAGTACCGCTGGGACTAACCAAGCGCGTACCGGTACCATATGAATCAGCATTTGTAAAAGAAGCGCCGTAATACCAGCCGGAATTGTTCATCCAGCCGCCGCCGGTGGCTTCGTCGTCCGTTACGGCGCCGAAAGTAAACATACCGGGGATATTATTCAAGGAACCAAAACGCGTGACATCCACATTCACACGGCCCGAGGTCGCACCTAAACGAACCTCGCCCTTAGTTTTATTCGTATGGTAGTCATAGCAGTAATAAATGTAGTTGCCTGCGGTCGTTCCGGTGGTCAGCGCGTAGTCCGTAGGCGGCGCATTGGAACCGGCAAACATCGTCCCTGTCCCGCCGGAGTATACATCGTCCAGAGCGCCGTTGGTCAAGCTGTTCATTGAAACACCGTTGAAGTTGGAATACGAAGTGTTCGTGGCCGTGCAGTTGCCGCTGAAAGAGCAATGTGCATAGAGTGTGGTGGAAACAAAAGACTGCACACCGGTGATACCGACAACGCCGCTGGTCCAATACTTGTTTTTCCATTGCTGCTGCGTACGCCCTGCCCCGCCGATGGTATAGTTCGACGGCGCATATACAGAAGTGTACCCATTCACCGAAAGCGTCAGCCCCTGCCAGGTGAAGGTGATGGTCCAGGTGATGGTGTTAACGGCATTGTGCGTCGTAGAATATGTCCCGGCCGTAATAGTCCATGTATAGACATTGGAGCTGGGACCCGAGCGGGTTGCCGTAACGGCAGACGGACCGCTCCAAGACAGTGTCGGCGCACCCGCACCCGCAGGTGCTTGGAAATAGATATAGCCGGCTGTTGCTACACCGGCATTGTCTGAAATCGTTGTCGCCGTTATGGCAGGCGGGTTGGAGTAGTATTGGAATGTGGTAGCCGTGCTTCTGGCAGGTTTGAGCCAGATGGTCTCGGGTACGCGCAGTTTGAGCAAACTCGCCAGCGCGTCAATGCTGTCCGCCGCTTTCACGGTGATGAGACCACTCATCGGCATGACACTCACAAGCATGATAACCGCAAGGAGTACAGACAGCATCCTTAGGGCAGGGTTCTTTTTGTTCCGGAGTGCGTTCGATTCCATGATGTTCTCCTTTCGCGCATTGCTGCCGTTTGGGCAGTCGACGTACTTTTTAATGTTTGAATTTTTCTGCCTCTGCTTAGCCAAAGTAATCTCCTCCAAGAAAAAAATTACAATTTGCTATATTACCGAATTGACACATCCTGTAACAATTATACTATAATTTTCTGTTCGCTGTCAAGTTCGATGGTGCTTTTACGGCAAAATCGGCACATTGACGAAAATCGACGTCCGTTTTTGTGCAATTTGCCGAATTCGAATTCGTCATTTTGCACAAATAGAGAGTGGTTGGATGTACAAGTTGCACAAAAAGTTTTTCGGTGTATTTTTCTGACCAAAGCCGGTGAGTAGTTAGGCGCTTCTAATCGTACATTAGACAACTTCGCGGGGCGGTAGGTTTCCTATGGGCAGTCTGGGTGTTTTTGGAAGAAGATGCAAGAAAAAACACCCGGCGCCCATACGGGCAGCAGGATGTTTTATTCCGTTGTGCACAAAAAGCTGTCAGGATATGACTATAGCTTGCTTGCTTGCTTGCTTGCTTGCTTGCTTGCTTGCTTGCTTGCTTGCTTGCTTGCTTGCTTGCTTGCTTGCTTGCTTGCTTGCTTGCTTGCTTGCTTGCTTGCTTG
>JAISUW010000003.1 GCA_031271865.1 Oscillospiraceae bacterium | reverse complement strand
CGAAATGGTTACAAATGGTAACAATTTTTATCCCATACATACGATGCCGGTTATTCTTGCGCCTGCACATCCACTAGGGGGACTTCCACCGGGGTCGGTGTTTCATCCGGGGTCGGTACCTCTGTGACGACCGTCACATCGACGAAATGGTTACAAATGGTAACAATTTTTATCCCATACATATCATGCCGGTTATTCTTGCGCCTGCACGTCCACTAGGGGTACTTCCACCGGGGTCGGTGTTTCATCCGGGGTCGGTACCTCTGTGACGACCGGTGCCGACGGTGCAGCGGGTGCGTCCATGCCGGTGCATTCCGCCAGGAGTGCCGGGTCGACTTCCAAATCCTCCGCTGCGGGGACGGCAATCTCTACCGGCGGCGCGATGACCCCCGCCGCTTCCTCTGCGCCGATGGAGGCAGCAAGGCTGCTCAGCACATCTGTCGGATCCGGGAGCGTTGTTTCTACGGGTGCCGGATCTGCCGTCGGGGCAATCACCGCCGCTGTATCCGCACTTGCCTGTGTCCCGGTCGCGCCGACCTCCGTGACCTCTGCAACCGCGTCTATGGGAATGGGTGCCGCTGTCCCGGTGGAGGGTACGCTTGGGTCCGGTTCTTCGGTTTGCCCCTCGCCCAGCAAGCCGCGGAGTATCTCCAGATGCACAACCTCGTCCTTCACTATCCGTGCCAGCAATTCGGATATCGGGCTGTCCCCCAGCTCTGTGATGATGTCCCGATAGCTTTGGATGCAGATTTCCTCGCCCTTTATGTTCGCGCGGATGTTCTCTTCCAATGTGTCGCCGGTGACATTCCATTTCGTAGTGAACGGCAGCGGCAAACTCCCGCCGCCCGTTAGGCGCACACAGCCGCCCAGTTGCCGAATCAGCCCCCCCAGCATATCCAAGTGGTGCATCTCCACAACGGCAATGCCGACAAACGCTTTGGATGCCTCTGCCTCCGCCTCGGTGCAGGCCTCGTGGTGTACGATGTACTGCGTCAGTGCGCCCAGCTCGGAGTGCCGCCCGGCATAGGCCTTCTTCAGCAGCCGCGCCGTCTTCAGGTTCGGTGTCAGCCCCGTCGGGATGGGGTACAGGTCGGGCAAGCGGTATGCTGCAGGTCCCGGCATCGGTTGGTTGGTCACTGTTACTGCCATAGTCATATACCTCCGTCAGTATGATTCACTCCCCATCATATGATTTTGTCTTCCGCCTAAGAACAGGAGCTTGCCGCATGAAAAATATCAGAATCGGTATCATCGGTGCCGGAGGGATTTGCAGCGGGATTCACTTGCCCGTGCTTTCCCGCTTGCTTGGGGGGGAGGGGTGCAGCAATGCTGCGTTTTGCGGCAGCATTGCTGCCATCTGCGACCTCCGACCGGCGCGCGCCGAGGCACTTGCCGCGCAATACAGCATACCGAAGACATACATCAGCTACCATGAAATGCTCGCCGAAGAAAGCTTAGACGCGGTCTTTGCCCTCGTACAGCCCGACTGCCTCTTCCGCGTGGTGCGGGACTGCCTCTCCGCAGGTGCCCATGTCTTTATGGAGAAGCCGATGGGTATCACCCTGACGCAAGCGCACACCCTTGCCGATAAAGCAACCCGGGCCGAGAAAGTGCTCCATGTCGGCTTCAACCGCCGCTATATTCCTCTGGTGCAGGAGGTACTGCGCCGTCTGCGGGAAGCTACGGAGATTACCCATGCGGAAGGGCGCTTCTACAAGAACAGCAGTCCCGCTTTCTATCAGGGCTGCGCCACGGCGTTTCAGTGCGATGTTATCCATGTTACGGACTTGCTCTGTTATGCCGCCGGTACGCCTATAGCCAAAGCCGCCACCTTGGAGAGTTATGCGCCCGACAACGGCGAGCCGCAGGCCTGGCAGTGTGTCTTACAGTTCGAGAATGGCATTACCGGTATCATCCGTTCCCACTATGCTGCCGGCGGGAGGGTGCACGACTTCGAGTTCCACGGCAAGGGTGCTTCCGCTTTCATAGACTTAGGCTTCGGCGGTATGGGCTGTTCGGCAAAGCTGCTTTACGGTTCCGGCGGCAAGCAATCCCTCTCCGCGATGGGTACGGGTTGTGTACATATCGAAACACTGGATGGCATAGAGATAGCCGGCTCTGACCGCTATGCGGATTACTACGGATACCGTGACGAGGACATCCTGTTCCTCCAAGCCGCCGCCGCAGGCTCCCCTGACCCCGTGCGCCTCGCCCAAGACCTCGCCGCTATGGAGGCAACGGCAAAGCTGGAGGCCGCACGCTTCTAAGCAGGGAGCGGCAGTAATGCATTGCGCAAGCCGCCATTACGTACACAATCCCACGGCGATTGTGCGTAGATACAATAGGAAGCCGCTCACCGTCCAAATATCTTGACTGCCTTTCTGTGCAAGGAATAGGCGGCGGTTTGTGTGGGTTTTCGTCATTTTCACGATTGTTCGGGCAAAAAAGTGGGGGTTTGTTGTGATATTGCACAAATATTGGGTGGTGTATGCGGAGGCAGGGTTCCATGCAATGGGATGAGCGCGGGAGGGGGCTGTTCGTCATTTTCACGATTGTTTGAGGTGAAAAATGGGGGTTTGTTGTGATATTGCACAAATATTGGATGGAGTGAACGGATGGGCGGGGCGGCGGTCTTCTCCCGGTTTTTGGAGCGAAAAAAATATAGGGTATGCCCGACTCGTGCCGCGGGTATCCTACACTTCCTATTATAATGATTTTTTTTGGGATGTCAAGAGAATTAAGGAATAGTTCACGAAAAATTTACATCTTTGATTTTGGGGAGACGGCGGATGAATCTGGGGGGACGGAAAGCTATGCGGTGAAAAGCACGTATGTGTGATAATCAGTACATAATTATGATATTTATGAAATTGTTGATATATAAGCGATTCGGGGGGGTGAAAAGTTTTCTGCCTCCCGCAAAAATTTATTGCTCTAAAGCGGAACCCGGCGGTCTGTTTCTGTGTCTTTATTAAAAAGGTAAAAAATAATGGTGAACTTTTGGCGAAATGCACAAAAACGCGAACCCATTTTTGTGCAAAATGGAGAACTTTTTGTAATAATTCGTTAAAGAATTGACTTTTTTAGGGAATTGTTTTAAAATGGATAGTAGAAGTATCATAGCATAGTCTTGAAAGGGTGTATCAAATGAAGCGTGCAATACATAGTGCGGAAGCTGCAACCGGGCGGCTTCCAAACGGCATTCTCGGACCCCCATCACATCAGAAAGACCAAAACGGCAACCCAATTTCCGCGGGAAACCGAAAGGAGAAGCAAATGGAGAAACATACAAAACGGCCGTTCAGCTTGCGCGCACTCAGTGTGCTTTTGGCGTTCGCCATGCTTGTGGGGCTTATCCCCGCCGGGATGGTTATGAACTCCTCGGCTGCACCGGACCTCACGAGCAACTACATTGAGTTGGCGAATGCCATCAGAGCGATGGATATTACGGCGATTGAGTTCACGACCAATGTCAATAGCATGGGCACGTCATGGCCGGCGAATACCTATGATCAGGCCATCCGTGCGAACATCGGCGACTATGGGAGCGCGGTGTATTCCCGCGGGTATTTCAACGGCAGCGGCCGCACGGACGGTGCGGGTGCCAACGTGTGGAATGCATTCGATAAGTTCATTACCGTTGCCATGACGCTGTTCTTCAATGACCAAATCCTCTGGCCCAGCTCCATCAATATCGGGGGCGGGTCTTCGGCGTTTTACCCGATTGGGTACCAGCTGACAACGAAAGGTACGGCTTTGGGGCAGTACAACTTCACGAGCTCGACGGCGAAAGACCCCAAGCACAATACCATTACGCGCATTGCCGCCACGATTAAGCAGGGTCTGGAAGAACAAGCTGCACAACCCGGCGGCGTTACGCTGACGGATGCTGAGCTTGCGGTTGTGAACTACTTCATTTCCGGGGCAACGGCGGGTGCCAGTGTCAGTACCGGCACCGGCAACCCTGCTTCAGCTTACACCAGCGGCGGGGCGCCAGGGGACTATGATAGCGTCCACTTTCATAACACAACAAGCACGAGCGTCAGCGGGAGTGCCGCCATCCTTGAGACGCCGACCATCATGAAGTGGCTCAAGGAAGTCGACAACAATATCACGGTCGACCACCACGAAGAAGGCTATCTCGGCGGGTTCCATCCGTACGCCGGTACATTCGCCGTTACGCGTACGGCGCTCGACGCCCTGATGAGCGGCACGCAGGACATCAACCAAGTCAATAGTAGAGTCGACTTGGTGCTGGAGATGGATTGGTCGCACAAGATTGTCAACTCCAACGAACTGCAAGGCTGGTCCATGGAAGAGGCCAGCGGTGCAGACCCCTGCGGCACGGGCATTTTTGGGATGTATGAAGTGCGGGATGTCTACCGCGCGGTGGCGCACCAGCTGACCGGTGTTTCCAAACTCACCGGTGAGAGTGCGGCCTACAGCAATCTGACTGCCGGGAACCGTACAGAGGACATCACCGCTACGATTAATGCGCTGAAGCTCTATATGAACGGCGGGGACGCCAACGGGACTACATACCCCGGTCATAAGGCCGTGGGCTCGAACGGTGTGGGGACGGTTTCCGTTAATAACTACCCCTTCACCACCTTGGCGGAGTATAAGAAGTGGGAAGCGGCACTGAACTATGTTGCCGGCGACTACACAGCAATTAACGGCTCTGCATCGAATGCGAACGTCTACGCCGCGACCGGGTCCATCCTGAATTTCGCGAGCCGCGAAACCGTTAATAAGGTGCTGGCGTGGTATGGGATGCTGCCGCTGGAAAGCGACGCGGATCAAGTGCAGTATTCGCTGACAAACACCAACCCGCCGATTACATCCGCGAGAGACCTCCAGATGGAGCTGGCAAGGAAAGCCGAACTCCTGCAGAGCCAAATCATCTCGGATTGGCGTTACTTCTTGGACGACGAAGACACCAACGACGGCTCCGGGCTGACCGGCGGGAATGTTTCCGGGCAGCTGCAGAAGACCGCCAACCAGATTTTCTTCAGCAACGCGAATGCTCCGGAAGACGCAACAGGTATTCTGAAAGCCGAGTTCAACCCCAACAACCCCTTTGACGACAAGAGCACAACAGCTTTTGATGAGAGCCAGTACTATAACTTCCAGTACGGCACTTCCGCTAAGGGCTTGGCTTCTTTGCAGGCGTATTATAATGAGTTGAATACGCGGCTGAGCGGGCTGGTTTCGCGTGTGCCGTATGACACTGCGACTCCTTCTAACGGTGTTCGAGAGGATATCGAGAACTGGAATGGCGCTTGGAAGTATGTGCGTGTGGATAATGACGGGGTGTTCAATTTCCCCTCCGTTGTAGGGTCCAGTAGCAGCCCGACTTATTATACCAAATTAACCGTCGGATTAACTGGGACAACGGCCAATGGCGACCAAGAGATAGCTCTGGCCTACATCCGCACCCACATCGCCTATGTCAAGCGGGTCATTGACCTGTGGCGCGCGCATGATGCGGCCGATGCGCTGCTGCGCGTGGCGAGCGTGCCGACAATTATGGAGCACTTGGGTGCCAATGATAATGTGAATGCCGCACCGCAGTTCTATGTAACTCAAAACAACGGAACGACATCGTATGTTTATCCGTACGTATCGACACCTACCGGGTATTCATCGAATGCCGATTGGACTAACTACACATCGGATGTGCCAATCTCCAGTTCTATAGTTTTGGATGGGAGCCCGACAACAAGCGTTGTGTACGCTTTAGGTGCGGATGCGACGGGCGTCAGTGCCGAGTACGGCAACGGCAACTACGGTTCGAGACCAAGCACCAATGCCTACGGCTACGGCGGGCAGGCGTCTACGGAGCGGACTTCGTCGGCGGTGTATGCTTTTACGCACGTATCGGAGGCGTATACAGCCTATGAGAGCTGGTCGCAGGTGACGCAGTATGACGCGACGGGTTCGTTGGTTTCCGAGGCGGGCAACATGACTTATGGTGTCGGGACCGGCGGCGGAGGCTATGTCCCCTATACGGACCGAGACAGCATTGACGCAACGGATTGGGTGACGACTTCTGTCGGAACAACAGACCCAACTGCAGTGCGTGCGGTGACCACGTATTTGGGTACACAATTATACACTGCTTGGGAGAACGGTACTTCCAGTATGCCGGCTTCCTATGGTGTCGATCCCAGCACGGTAACCACCACCTGGGTGGACCACTATAAAACCGAACCGATCAACACCGCCAACGACAGCTACCCCGTGCAGGAGAGCGGGCAGTTGACGACGGAAGACTTAATGCTCTTGATTTCTACCTTGCAGTCGGCGAACAGTGCGTTCAGCGGGTTGACTCAGTCAGAACGCGATACAATTATTGGGGATACTATTACCTATAACTCGATGCAGGCATTGCTCACCCGTTTGAACACAGAGAAGACCTACCGCACGGATGCCGAAGTGAAGTGGCAAGCCTACCGCGACTACTTCTTCGGGATCCTCGACGCCGACTACAGCAATGTAACGAGTCCCTCTACGCTCGTTTCGATGTACAATGACTTCCGGACGAAGCTCACGGAGTATCGCGCTTTGGCGTTAAGCTATGTAAGCAAGCTGAACCAAACCTCTCCGACTTTAGGGACGGGCAAGACCTACTGGGATGAAATCTTCGGCGAATTTGAGACGGATGTTGCCCAGCCGGCCTACATGAAGATTATGGGCCTCATCTTCAACGCCTATGTCGATCGCTTGGTCGGCAGCGATAGTAGTGCGCAGGCTTATATCTCTGACTTTGAGGATGATGTGATTACTGCCGGCGCAGATGTGGGGAAGAGTATCGATACGAATAACGGAGTTGACCGTCCCATTCAGGAACCGAGCTGGACTGACATTAGTAAAAAATATGACGGCGACGCCTATAACGGCGGGTGGGTATACACTCCAACCGGATACTATGAAATCATCCCCGATTGGGCTTCGTTCGGGAACCTGAGCAAGGGTATTTCCGAGAAGAACTCCTCCTTGCTGCAGCCGCTGCTGCAAGAGGGTAAAGATCCGCTTTTCGGTACAGCGACAGGCGACCCGACCAAAATCCCGTGGGAACTGTTCGGGGTGTATGGCAATACAAATTATACGGATGACGACAGCAACGCCGGCAAGACCCCACTGACCATTTCGGATGCACGTTATTACTATATGTATATCGTGGAGCGCGCCGAGCCGCTGTATGTCAACTTTATGCAGAACCCGCAGGTGTACTATCAGCAGAAAGACCAGCCGCCCTATCCGCGGGCTTGGATGGAGGATGATATCCTCGACGAGGCGAATGATGCTTGGAATAACACGCTGACGATTGATGATGATAACAATGACCCGGTTTCGCCCGGTGATGGTACTGCGCAAGCTAGCACCAACTCCGAACAATACCGCTACCCCGGCACCGACCCGGACGGCGTCAACCCACCGAATATGGGCGACGGCGAGCCCATGACCGACACGGACCAAGTTTTGACACAGCTCATCACGAAGATTGACGTGCTCATCGGGCGCGACGGCAACCTCTACCCGCTGATTCAGAGCATGGGCGGCGTGGACAGCTTCCTTTCCATGATTGGTATGCAGAGCGGCGGCAGCCTTGACCTGAAGAAGCTCCTTACCCCGGCGACGCTCGCCGGCGAGCAGGTTGTCAATATCGCGACCGTTTTGGATCAGGCCCTCGCGGGGATGCTCTACTCCGACAGCTTGATTAACATGATTATCAGCGCGGCGTATCCGATGATTGCGGAGCAGTTTGAGAACGAGCTGAACATTGATATCAACGACATGATCGGCAATATGCCCGGTTTGGATGCCGGACTGTACTCCCTGCACAACATCCTCGACCCGGATGCGACCGGGCACAACCCCTTTGACACCAAAACCGGCTTCCGCGGGGATACGGGCATTAGTTGGGGTAGTGGCGGCGACAAGCCCTGGAATTTAATGGATAACCCGGCTTCCGCCGTGGCGCTCTACCCAGATTTACTGGCAAAGAAAATTGACCGGGATACGTTCCCGGAGGTCTATGCTAAGCTCGGCAACTACATGGCTTGGACATCTTTCATGTACACGGATTTCGAATGGGGAAATTACAACAAGCTCCATGCGAAAGGCGGCAATGGGTTCACTCTGAAAGCCGGCGGCGTAAGTAGAGTCGATGCCGTGTGGGGATCCGAGTACTTCTGCGACAACGACTTGAACGGCACGATTGATTCGGGCGAAGCGTTCTACCTGCCTTGGGGCATTGACGACGTGATTGACCCCATCGAAAAGCGCGACCGCTTCTATGCGGCCATGGGTTCCGCGTTCTCCGGTTTGATGCCCGCGCTGAATACCATCCTCTTTGGTGAGGACAGCGGCTGGCTCGGGAATGACTGGGTCGGGACGATTAACATCAGCCTCGGTGATTTGCTCGGGAGTTTGCTCGGTACGAATATATTTGATAATTTCACAGCCTGGATGGCAGGTCTGACGGCATCTATTATCTTTGCAGGGGTTCCGCTCACAATCTGGGGCTTGGGTTTCGACTACAGCGGCAAAAGCCAAGCCATCCTGACCATGCGCCTGAAGTTCGATACAGACGACCGTTCCATTGCAGCTTATCAAGGGATTCTGACACCTATATTTGAGGCTCTCTTGGGCAAGGATGTGGAGTCCATTCCGTCCATGGCGACAGCGGCTACAGGTGAGTTTTCCTCGAAAGGAATCAGGCTTACAGCCTTCCGCGTGGACGGCGGCGATGTAGCAGAGTATTTAACAGCCGGAGGTTCGCCCACCCAAGGCACACCCGATCAAAGCCGGGAGTTTGCGGGCAAAGATGCTGCTTTCCGTGCCAATGCCACAAACCTTGCGGATAATCCTGCAACACCGTTGTATGACGGCGGTGCATGGGGCTATAATGGCGGTACGGCTGCTGTGAAGGCTATCTTCGGACCGATTGAGGCATTCCTTTCCAAGCTGAAGGAAGCGCCTGTGACCGAGATTATCAACCTGATTCCGAACCTGGTGACGGCACTCAACGCCAACCGCATTCTGCCGCTGCTTTCCAAAGTCGACCTGAACGTTGACGTAGAAGCCGGATTGAATACGAACGATGATGCCAAACAAGACGGGTCAATTACGAACCTTTCTGTCTCCATTAATAAGATAACAGACCTTCTGGATGATTTGAATATTCTTGATGTCAGCGACCTGCTCGGCGACATCGGCAGCGGATTGAAGGGCGAAGATCCCCTCCTCCACAAAGGCAAACCGCACATTGTGCAGGGCATCTTGGGCGACCTCACCGCGCCGAACGGAACACTGGGCTTCCTCAACGGCGGCATTGAGGGCATTCTGCGCAGCGAGCTGCTCGGCATGGGCGATTTGGCGGATTCGTTACCGATGGATTTGCTCAATGACATCACGACCTCCGGTGTCATGCTGACGAACAGGGCGACGGGTTTGGCTTACATTGACACCCGCCGGCCCTATACGGCAGACCGTATTTACATCGACGCAGACAAGCCGGATGTCCTGAAGAGCTTGCTGGATTTCGTTGCCGGTATGATTGCGCCGAAGAACGGCGAGGATAAGAATTATGAAGTAACGGTTATCACTAAGCTCCTCGACAATCTGTCGGCAGAGAACCTCGTGCCGGTACTGGCGGAGCTGACCGAACCGAAGAAGTACAAAGAGCAGCCGGTGGATTACCCCGCTGCGCTCCCGACCGTGCACACCTACTATCCGTCCTGGTGGCATGACGACAGCGAAGGGGCGCGGCAAGACGCGATTTACCTCTCCGAGAACCTTGACCCCCTGATTAACAACCTGTGGCTCTCCATCTTTGGCTATACGCCGAACGTGGGCGGCACGCTGGGATGGTACCCGGATGTCGATACTTCCTCGACCTATGAAAACGGTACGGCCATCGGCGACACAAGCGTCAATGCTTGGCTGAACTGGTTCCTGACCGAGAAGCTGCTCGCGGGCGACACCTACGTTGACCTGCTGATTATGCTGCGCAATATGCTGCTGGATCTCACCAAAGACTTCGACCCGAATGAGCCGAGCACGATGCAGACCATCTTTGCCCTCGTCAAAGAATTGGTGCTCATCGGCGGCAAGGGCATAGATGTCGTCGACATCATCTCGCAGCTGATTGTCGCCATCAACCAGCAAATCGGCGCACACTACCATGGTGATTACATCGTTGATACAGAATCTCCGATTGCCGCACCTACTCCGGTCCCGAGCCCCATAGGTCTTGCGCAGTGGTCGCGGCCCGACCCGGATGCCCCTGCGACCGACTATGTTAACTTCGCGGACATATCCGCCCTCATTGCGGCAGCGTGCAAACTCTTGGCGCCCGCCGGCCCGATTCTCCAGTTCCTGATGGGCGGCTCAAACCTCTCGCTCATTCCGCTGAAGACCAATAAATCAACCGTTGGTCCGACCGGTACTGCAACTACCATTGACCCATATAAGCTGCACAAAGGTCCGGAAGCAAATTACGGTTCCCTCTTCGGCATCTACAGCTACGAAGGGTATAACAACGGCTTGCTGCCGATCTACAATGCCTTGCTTGCCCCGCTCCTGACTGCCAGCGACCCAACGGCGGATACTGCACTCGCTTCCACTGCATTTAGTGTTACCAACCCAACCGCCGATGACTATGCGAAGATGTGGGAAGCCGTCTTGAATCCGCTGCTCGGACCGACCTCCCTGCGCACCATGCTCATCCGCGAGGACAGCACGGCGATCTTCTCCACCTTGCTGCAACTAATCCCCGAACTGGCATTCTTTGTGAGCACACCGCTCGCGTCTGGCGGAAGCACACCGAATGACCCAAACGATGATGTCTACGAAGGGGACAGTCCGCTGCAGGATGCATTGGATGCCCTCCTTGAGCCGCTCTATGTCCTGATTGACACCATCCGTCCGCTGCTCTACGATAAGGCGGGCACGAAAGTGATTGGCCTCAATGACATCCTGACTGAGTTTGTACCCTCCATGGCAAATGACCCGTTGGGTCCGGATCCGGACACCTTGAAACTCCTCGGCGGTGCCATCACCATCAGCCTTGAGGAAGGCGTGAAGATTAACGTCGAGCAGATCATTGACGAGCAAGTCAACCCGATGCTGCAAAACGCCCTCAACAGCCAGATTCTCGGTGCTTACATCGTACCGGAAATCAATCTCAGGGAACTGATTCTCGGCAAGTATATCACTACCACCAAACCAGCTGACGGACAACTCGGTGCCACCAACTCTGCAACGACATGCGATTATCACTACTACGTCAAGGCAGACAAGGCCGATGTCCTGATGCAACTCCTGCACCAGATCGGTCTGACGAAGTGGCTCGACGAAACCGGCATGGGCGGTCTGACCTACCTGATTACCAACGGCCCGATCGATATGTTCCCCATCAACTACGAGCAGGCACCGGATGTCATAAATCCGATAGACCGCACGCGGTATGACAGCTCGAGCGACCCGGCCGCATCTATCCTGAACCCGGTCAGCTACCCCTCGTGGATTCAGCACTATGACCTCCAGTATATCACCGACAACGCCGATACCATCATCGACTGGATCTGGGGCGCCATCTTCAACCAGGAAGACCGCGGCATGAATGCCCTGCGCCTCGGCGTAGAAGGCTTCGTCAACGACCTTCTCACCGACGCGGTTCCGCAGCTCGGTCTCACCTTTGAGATGAAGGGCACCATGGAGGAGACCATCTCCGCCATGCTCGGCGCCACGCTTTACAAGGCCGACAACCTCGCGTACATCGCGACCATTGTCAACGGCTTGCTGGCTAGCAACATCATCGAAGACGACCCGAACACGGCGGCGGATGAGTCCCGCACCATCGCCACGCTGACCTTCGGCGACCTCAAGACCCTCATCGGGCTTGACCTCGCGGAGCTCTTCGGCGAAAACGCCGCCAAGATGCTTGACAAGCGCCGCATCCTCGAACTGGCGTCCGCTATCCTCGGCTTCCAGTATGACACCGACGGCGACGGCACATTTGAAACCATGGAGCGCCTCGATGTCGACAAGCTCATCCGTCAATTCGGCTTCTATGTGACCAAGCCGACCTCATCGGATAACGGCACGGTCTACATCCCGAAGAACGGCGTATCCGATGGCGGCACCACCTACCAGGCAACCGATACAGGCTATACGGACGACCAAGGCAACGCGATCATCATGCCTACCGGCTACTACAAGGAGTTCGTCATCACCAAGGTCAACGCGCAGGAGGACTTCCTCAACGCGACCGCCGACCTCATCGGGCCGATTATGCCCATCCTCGACTTCCTCTTTAACGGCGCGAACCTCCTCGTCTTCCCGCAGGAGAATTGGTACTATGATGTCGTCGTGAAAGATTTGGCCAAGGATCCAACCTACAGCGAAAACAACCAGATCTATGATGAAGAAGACAACATTCTAAAGGTCTTCGAGTCCATGGCCAGAACCTGCAACGGCTTCCTGACCGTCCACGGCGGCGAAGGCTACATCAACGGCTTGATGCCCATCTACATGGCGCTTCTGAACAAGAATGCCTCCAAGTACGTGGTA
Organism: Oscillospiraceae bacterium; assembly: GCA_031271865.1. Lineage (GTDB taxonomy): Bacteria > Bacillota > Clostridia > Oscillospirales > Acutalibacteraceae > WRMQ01. The sequence continues at coordinate 45,816 of JAISUW010000003.1, read as the reverse complement.
ACCCCCGCCGACTACAAAGCCGACCCGGCCAACCGCTTCAAGGCCATCCTCCAGCCGCTGCTGGGCATCATCGACGAAATCATCACAAGCCCGGTGAGCTTCATCCTCGACCTCGTCCCGAACCTCGCGTACTTTGTGAGCGACGTCAAAGACCGCAACTTCACCGAAGAGGATTTGCAGCCTCCGGTTCCTGTCGACGAACCGGATGCCACCGATGCTACGAAGTACCCCGGCGGCACATCCGATGCGCAGTATCTCACCGACCTCGCAGCTTACAACAAGTACCTCCAAGATCAAGCTGCCTACGATGCGAAGATTGGCAATCCGTTCCTTGTGGAAAACGATCCCGATTCCCAGTATCAGACCCAGAAAGACTGGTACAAGAAGAGCCTGCTCGAGCAAGCCGGTGCCAACCTCCTCGCCCCCGTCCTCGTGATGATTAAGGAAATGCCGTTCATCGGTAACCTCCTCACCGACATGGTCGGCGGCGACGGCGCGGCGATTGTCGACAGCATCATCAACGGCCACTTCGCAGTCGGCAACCTGCTTGACGCAGCGCTTGCGGCGCTGAAAGACGGCGGCTCAATCACCATCTTCGGCTCCGACATCAGTCTCCCGGGCGGCACGCTGAAGTACGCCCTCACCATCCAAGACCTCATCATCGGAACAGAAAAAGTATTCGATGAAGATTACAAGCTCGCCGACCTGAAGTGGAAACCGACCTATGTCGACGTCGACCAAGCCCTTGTCCTGTCGCAGCTCCTGAAAGCCTTCGGCGCTTACGACATGATAGAAGCCAACGGCCTGCAAGGTCTGGTCTACTTCCTCCACAACTTCTCCGACAAGATTCCGGAGAACAAGATTGACTACCAGTACTCCGCAACTGCCGACGATGACGCCGTCTCCCCGTATGAAGACTACGTCAACGCCCCGCACTACCCGGCTTGGTTCACAGAGAAAGACCATGAGTACGTCACCGACAACATCGATGTCCTCATCGATTGGGTCTGGAAGAAAGTCGCTCTCGATCCGGCAGCCAAAGGCTTGCTGGAGCAGATTGCCGGTGACTACATCGACGTCCTGCCCACCTTGGAAGACACCGTGTCCTCCGCTTGGGCGAAAGACGGCGTGAATGTCATGCTCCTCAACACAGTCGTCAAGCTCATGAACGAAACCGCTCTCCCGCTCTTGAACAGTGTTGCTGCCTATCTGATTACCGGCTCGAACACCCGTCCGGATGGCTTAGACATCACCGACCTTGTGGGCGACTTCATCTGGGTCAACGAGCACAAGATTGACCTCAACAACGTCATCAGCCAGTTCACTTCCCTTTATACAGCCGACCACTATATCATCACCCCCGGCAATGACGGCCCGGACGGTGTAGCCGGCACAGCGGATGACGTGGCGGACACCTACGAATACGACCCCACCAAGCCGTTCGTGACAGACAAAAACGGCAACGGCACGGCCGAAGACGAAGCCCTCGATATGCTCACGGAACTCCTTGCCTCCATCATGCCTATCCTTGACTTCCTGCTCTCCAACGCAGAGCTTCGCCTCCTGCCCGAACCGCCGGCTGACGACCCCGCCACCAGCGACATCGAAGCCGACTTCACCAACCCGAATGACGATAACGATGACATTGACACCGACCCGAGTGCCGACACCGGCGAACCGCGCGAGTTCCTCCGCATCTGGGGCTCCAATGGCTACGAATCCGCTCTCCTGCCGATTCTGCTCATGCTGGTCAACGACGATGCCAACCGCTTCACCAGCGGCTATCCGGAATGCGGCATCCTTTCCGTTGCGGAATTCACCCGCCAGATAGAATCGAAGCCCGCCAATGTCTCCGAGGCCGCCTACGCCGCCCGTTACCTCGAGCTGAACAAGCTCAAGGCCAGCGGCATCCTCAATCCGATTATCTACTTCATCAACAAACTCGCCGCCGACCCGGTCGACACCCTGCTTGAGCTGATTCCGAACGTCGCATACTTCCTGACCGCCGACCCGGCAATTGCTGCCGCGCAAGGCCTTGACCAGAAGGATGCCTCCCTCGCCAAGCAGGCCGTCTACAATCTGTTGGCGCCCGTATGGCCGCTCTTTGAAGCCATCAAGGATACCTCCAACAACGCCATCGTAGACCTCTACAACACCGTGGTCGACCTCGACCTCGAGACCATGATCAACGACATCATCGCCGGTCTCGGTCTGTTCCCGTCCTCCGTCACACTCGCCAGCTTCATCATCGGCCGTGTGGAGGAATTCGATCCCTACTACGATTGCGCCAAGCGGAATGAAGAGTATTACATTAATACCGACATCCCCGCGCTCGTCAACTTCCTGCTCTCCGAGGACTGCCTGAACATCTACAGCCAGATTCCGGACGGCTTGCAAGGTATCACCTACCTGCTGCACAACTGGGAAGACGAAACCGACGACAGCCACCAGGGCCACAACGGCGACATCGTCCCGCTGACGATTGACTACCGCGCCTATTACCCGACCTCCGACGGCGGCAACACCGACCTCGCCACCGGAAAGCAATGGCCTGATTGGGGCGCGGCGAACATCGCCAACTTCTCCACCTACCTCACCGACAACCTTGACACCGTGCTGGATTGGCTCTGGCTCAAGGCTTACGAAGACCCGAAGGGACAGGAGCTCCTCACCAACCTTTTGGGCGACTTCGTGACCATTAAGCCAACCCTCGAGAAGACCCTTGCCACCGTTTACGACAAGCCGGTCCGCAACCTCCTTGAGAATACCCTCCTGCCGCTTGTCAACCAGCAGATTGTCCCGGTTCTCCAGACCTCCGGCTTCGATGTCAGCAGCGGCCACTTGCTCATTGACCTGTCGTCGCTCGGCATGGGCACAATTGCGGACATCACCCTCCCGGCGGACTTCCAGTACACCGGCGGTGCTTCCGACACGTTCCTTACCCTTTCGGAAGTCCTCAAGCTCATCGTCTACATCGGCGACCAACCGCTCGACCTTGACGAAGTGATTGCTCCGTTCCAAGCGTACTGGGATTCGACAAACAATGTAGCCGACCTCTCCTCCGTCCTCGATGCCAACGGCGAACTCGATGAAGAAGGCGCGCTGACCATCCTTGCCGACCTCATCAGCGGCGCAATGCCTCTCTTCGACTTCCTCTTCATGAACGATGACATCCGCCTCTTCCCGAGCGATGTGGACGAAGCCCCCGAAGTCACGTTCCGCAAGCCCAACCCGACCGCAACGCAAGGTGCGCAAGGCACCGCCGGCGATACGATGGACCGCCCCGGCGAAGCGATTGACGAGTTCCTGCGCATCCACGGCAACAACGGTTATGCCTACGGCTTCCTGCCGATTTACCTCATGCTCGTGAACATGGGCTACGAGGATGCCGGCATCCTGACGCCGGACGAATACCGCGCCGCCGAAAAGCCCGCGAAAGTCCGCGCCATTGTGGATCCGCTGATTTACCTCGTCAACACCATCGCAGCCGACCCGATTCAAACCATCCTTGAACTGCTCCCGAACGTGGTGTACTTCATTGACGACGCCAACCCGAAAGCAGGCGACCAGAGCCTCCTGCAGCAAGCGGTCTATAACCTCCTGTATCCCGTGCGCGTCCTCGTGGACGGCATCGGTGCCGCAGATCCGGAAGGCGCAGGTCTCGGCGCATTCCTCGGCAGCGGCGCAGAGATTGAAGCCGCCCGGACCCTGCCCGAAATCGTGGCAGCCCTCCTCGGCACCAACCCGCTCACCGGCGAAGGCACACTGGACATTGACAACCTCGGCATCGGCGACTTCGTCAACGACCTCTTGGCTGACCTGATTCCGGGCATCAAGATCGGCGATACGGCCATCTTCGGTGACTTCGGCGGCAGTCTCCAGCTGAAAGACCTCATCGTTGACAGCATCGCCCGCTTCAACCGCACAGACAACTCCGGTTCCTCCCGCACCCTCGAGCAGCAAGTCGGTTACGGCGGCGTGGCAAACTACGTCAACGTCAATCCGGCCAAACTCCTCGCGCACATCTTGGATTGCCTCGAAGTCGATGAGTTCCTCAACGGCAACATGGGCGGCGTGGCAGGCATCCTCGACGGTCTGGATCTTCGCGGTCTCATCAACCTCATCAACGGTTGGGAACCGCCGGCTCCGCTGAAGATTGACTACGGCCAAGCGCCCGAACCCGACCCGGCACCCGAATATAACCACGACATCCTCAAGCCCGAAATGACCCAGTACCTCTATGACAACATCGACCTCATTATAGAGTTCATCTGGAGCCGCATTTTCGCAGAGAATGACAAGGTAGCCGACTTTGAAGCCGCCCTCGGACTCGACAGCCTCTTCCCGAACGGTCTTATCGAAGACACATTGGAAGACACGCTCCTGAACGCCGTCGGTACCGTGGCGTACACCAAATCTAACCTCGAACTGATTCAAAACATCTTCAAAGACACCGTCATCCCGATGGTCCATGGTCTCAAAGTCAAGATCACGCAGAAAGACGACCAAGGCAATATCACCTACCAAGAATGGGTCACGCTGGAAGAAGTCGTCCAGAATGTCATCTATATCGGCGACGACTATGACGGCGACGGCGAAATCAGCGCCTCCGAGTACGCCCCGCTCAACCTCAACAAGATTCTCGAATCCATAGACACCTATCAGATTCAGGATCCTGCCGGCGACCCGGCCGCCTTCGAGGAAGAACTGATTAACCTCCTGCACCCGCTGGCACCTGTCCTCGACTTCCTCTTCACCGGCTACAACCTCTATATCCTGCCGGAAGCCACTGTCAACCTCCCGATTGATGACCGCACCTCCGATGCGGAAGACGAAGACAAGGTGGACTTCATCTCCAACGAATTCGCAGACGACGTCACGCCCGAACCGCTGAGCTTCCTGCGCTTCTACGGCAACGAAGGCTACGAACGCGGACTCCTGCCTCTCCTGATGGCTCTTGTCGGCGGCATCCAAGGCGATGAATTCGTGGATGTCAACGGCGACAACATCTATGACCAGTTCCCGCTCGTGACCCCGGCTGACTTCAACGCCAACCCCGGTACCGAAGACCACAACCGCAAGGTCATCGAAGCCATCGCCAACCCGATTCTGTGCCTGCTCACCAATATCTGTGAGAACCCGCTGCAGACCATCCTGAACCTTCTGCCGAACCTTGCATACTTCATCAGCGACGCAGCTGCCTCCGGCAATTCGCAGAACGAAAAGAGCCTCCTGCAGCAGGCAGTGGACCGCATCCTCACCCCTGTGACGCATATCCTCGATGTGGTCGCCACCTTGGGCGATGCCGACGATGTGATTATGTCCCTGACCGGCGGCATCAGCCTCGACCTCATGGGCGTCTCCCGCACCATCGAAATCAATGACCTGCGCATCGGCGACCTCCTGAACGAGATTCTCCAAGCCGTCCTGGGCGACGGTGACCCGACAACGGCGGATGATGTCCTTCAGCTCGAAGACCTCATCATCGGTCAGTTGGGCAACTGGGAACCCGCCGGACTCTGGGAAGTCGGACGCGACACCCGCGAGGAGCGCTATGAAGATGCCTATGTTGACTATCCGGGCAGCGGCGGACTCGCAGACGCGGCCTACTATGTGGATGTCAACATCCCTGAGATTCTCGCCAACCTCCTTGACGAACTCGGTGTCCTGAGCATCCTTGACGGTGACCTGAAGTACGTCCTCGGCATCCTCCTGCCGGAGAACTATGTCGAACTCGAGTGCAAGTACGTCTACTACCCGACCGTCAACACGCAAGAACCGGTTGACCTCTATCCGTACAACTTCTGGACGGAGAAACAGGCCGAGTACGTTGCCCTCAACGCCGACCGCTTCTTCAACCAGCTGTGCATCCTCCTCTTCGGCAAGCCGCTCGGCTCCGTACCGATTGTCCCCGGAGAACCGGTCAGCCCCGGCATTCTGTCCGAACTCGTGGGCAGCTTCCTGTACGACGGCACCCTCTATAACACCATTACCAACGCCCTGAAGCCCGTACTGGAGAACGTCCTCGACATCCTCGATATGTCCCTCTTGGATGAAGTCCTCGGCGACGCAGACTTTGCCCTCAACCGCATTGTCAACGACATTCTCGCCGGTGCCGTGACGGTCGGCAACGAAGAACTCGACGTCAAGGCCATCCTCGAAGAAATCCTCCAGATTATCGAAGACGGACCCGCCACAGAGATTCATGACTCCACTTCCTTCCGCGAAGCCCTTAGCGCGCTGCTCGCACCTGTTGTCCCGCTCTTGAGCTTCCTGCTCGCCGGACGCGACCTTGAGATCATCCCGTTTGACCAGGTCAACCGCCCGCTCGCAGAAAACGGCACAGCGGACAATACGCGCTACGACAACACCGCCCACTTCGTCAACTACCAAGAGGACGGCACAGTCGTTGAGCAAGATGCCTTCATCTACGCCACCGGCTTCGACGGCTACCGCTACGGCCTGATTCCGATTCTCGAAATGCTGACCATGCCATTCAACGACGGCGATCTCGTTGTCGGCTGGGAAGAATTCGATGCAATGGCCACCGCAGGCGACAGCCAAGGGATGCTCGACGCAATCCTCAACCCGATCTTCGGCTTGGTGGAACGCCTCTGCAACCGTCCATTCGACACACTGCTCACCCTCCTGCCGAACATCGTCTACTTCGCCGACAACCGCGGCGTGAACACCAACCCGATTGACCCGGCAGACTACAGCTCCAGCCCGCTGCAGCAGTCCATCCGCCGCCTGCTCTATCCGCTCTGGTTCACTGCAGGACGCGCCGGTCTGGGCGACATGCTGAACATCGACATCGACGGTATCGTCCACGGACTCCTTAACGACACCAGCCTCGGCTACACCGCCCTCCGCCGCATTGCCATCGGCACCCTGCGTCACGAGGAATCCGCGTCCGGCGGCGGCGACACCTACGGCACCGATTACGATGTCCACTACCTGACCGTGACGGTCGATGACCGCGCCGATGTGATTACCGCATTCATGCGCCTCATCCTTGACCTCCTGGGCACGAAGAGTATGCGCGACGGTTTACTGGATGCCATCATTGAATTCGGAGCCCCGGCGGACATCATCAACACCGTACGCAACCTCATCGGCTGGATTCTTGACCTCATGCTCTGGAGTGACTGGGCGAGAGACCAAATCATCGCCAACATCTACTGGAGTTGGATGCAAGGCAGCAGTGCTGTAGATGCCATCTACGACTCTTGGTACCAAGGCAACCTCGCCCGCCAGCAAATCTACGATGACCTCAACGGCGGCGACGCAGAGGACAACGAAGACCTGCAAGCGGTCGACCAGTTGTGGGACGATGAGAACACCAACGGTGACGACACCAGTCCCTCCAGCGGCGTAGCACCCAACGGCTGGGTACGCTTCTGGATGAGCGTCTGGGAGTGGCTCGGCAGAGTCTGGGACTTCCTCTTCGGCTGGATTGGCTAAGCTCCCGCTCCCTCACCCGAATCCCAAAACACCCGTCCCCGCACCCGAAAGGGTGCGGGGACTTCGTTCCTCTTTCTTGCTTCATGCCTCATGCCTCTTGATTTGATAAACAATCCATATCCTGCACATTCGGATTTCATAATTGCGTGGTATACTATAGATACAAAAAGGGCAGAGGCGGCCGCACAAGCCGCAACCCACATCACCCGGAGGTACATTGCCATGGATGACCAATTCAACAGCTTCGGCGGCTGGAACACCGACCCCGACCGCAGAACCGAACCTGATACCGGCAAGGACAGCGCAGCTGCTGCAGATTCCGTTCCGGCAGACATACCCGCCCCCGCCTTCCCGGCGGAAAACCCATCCGGCGCACACACAGATGCTGCGCCGCCTGTGGCACCGACGGCACAGCCGCCGCTTCCTTACCCAAGCGCCCCCAAGGCACCGATACCGCCTCCACCCATATATTTACAATCCGGTCCTGCCTACCGTCCGCAGGCACCGGCCTATGCGCCGCAATCGCAGCAAACCCAACCGGTGCAAGCGCAACCCCCGCAGACTTATACGCCGCCGCAGTATACCAATAGCTACGGCTACTACGGCAGCAGTCCGGACATCCCGGTGACCCCCGTCAAGAAGAAAAAGGGTGTTAAGGTACTCTTTATCGTTCTGCTGGTTGTCTTGGTCGGCGTAGGAGCTGCTATCGGTATAAAGTTCGTCCGCGACGGGCTGGCCGGTATCACCGGCAGCAAAACTGAGAACAGCAGCGCGGCAGATTCGGCTCTGCTCACGACAGAAGCCGCCCCGCAGGGTGTTGCCCTTGCCGTAGATGCGCAGACACCCATCAATGTTTATGAGAAGGTAAAGAATGCCAACGTCGCTGTTCTCGTGTACTCCGGCAGCACATCCGGCAACTTCTACGGTGGCTCCAATAGCGGCCAAGCCACCGGGGAAGGCAGCGGCATTGTCATCCACCAAGACAGCTCCGGCGAATATACCTATATCGTCACCTGCGCGCACGTCATAGAGGATGCCTCGGCCGTCACAATAGAAACACTCGACGGCACAAGTTACGACGCCTCCATTGTCGGCTCCGACAGCCGCACGGATGTCGCTGTCCTCAAAGTAAAAGCCGCTCTCCCGGGTGTCAGCTTCGGCGATTCCGACGCACTGAAAGTCGGCGAAACCGTCTATGCCATCGGCAACCCAGGTGGCACCGAGTTCAAGGGCAGCTTTACCAACGGCATCGTGTCCGCCATTGACCGCCCGCTGGAAAGCACCTACAAGATGACCACAATCCAGCACACCGCACCCATCAACCCCGGCAACAGCGGCGGTGCCCTTGTCAATTCCGCAGGGCAAGTAGTTGGGATTAATTCCCAGAAAATCGTAGACACCGAGTTCGAGGGTATGGGCTTTGCCATCCCCTCCAAGCAAGCCCAAGAGGTCGTGAACGCCCTTATCACCAAAGGCTACGTCCCGAACCGACCCAAGCTCGGCATTCAGTATATGAAAGCTACGGATACCCAAGCCGGACTCTACGCCGTTCGCATGAATGACCTTCCCAGCGGTTCCCTCATTATTGCAAAGATTGATGCCGACTCGTCCCTTGCAGACTCCTCTGTCCAACCCGGCGACGTCATTACCCACGCCAACGGCAAGGAACTGAACAAGGCAGATGTCCTCCTCACCCTCATTGAGAACGGCAAGGTCGGCGACACAATCAAACTCACCATTGCCCGCGTCAGCGGTCAATCCTACCGCGCCAATACCTTCGACGTAGAAGTCACTTTGATAGAAGACAAGGGGACAAGAGAAGAAGCAACTTCCACCCAACCTTGGTATGAAGTAGACCCGTTCGGTTTCGGTTATTAACACCAAAGCAAAGCACCCCTGCCGGATTGGCAGGGGAGCTTTTCTGCGTGTGGACGGCCGCAATGCGGCCGCCCCCCGCAGAGACCGCAATGCGGTCTCCCCGCAGCGGCCGCAATGCGGCCGCCCCCCGCAGCGGCCGCAATGCGGCCGCCCTCCGCAGAGACCGCAATGCGGTCTCCCCGCAGCGGCCGCAATGCGGCCGCCTCGCCCAAGAATTGGAATACTAACTCTGCAGCGGCAGCATAACGGTGAATTCGGTCCAAGAGGAGCCATCGCTGTTCGCTGTGACCTTTCCGCCATGGAGTTCGGTAATGGTTTTCACGAGGTAGAGGCCGAGGCCGCTGGATTTCGCGTCATACCCACGGGACTCGTCGGCTTTATAGAAGCGGTCGAAGAGGCGGGGGAGCTTATCACTGGGGACGCCGACGCCGGTGTTACGGATAGCGACAGTGACGAAGCGTCTGCGGTCGGAGCGTTTCCCTTCGGAGACTGTGGTGGAGAAGCAAATCGCGAAGCCCGGCGGGGTGAACTTTGCGGCATTGTCAATGAGGTTATAGAAGACCTGAGTCAAGAGGTCGCGGTCGCCTTGGACAGTGATAGGCCGGAGGTCTTCGAGCCCTTGGATTTCGATGCGGTTCTCTTCGATAATGCGTTCAAAGCTGAGGAGCGTTTGCACGAGCAGTTCGCTCAGATCCAGAGCCGTATGCGCGACAGAGAGTTCCCCGGCTTCTATTTTAGAGAGATTGAGCATACCGGTCACCAAGCGGGAGAGGCGGCTGACCTCCTCGCTGACGAGGCGCATATACTTCGGCTGCTGCTCTTTGGGGATTGTGCCATCGAGCATCCCTTGGAGGAAGCCGTTGATGCTTGTCATGGGCGTCTTGAGTTCATGGGACACATTGGCGACAAAGCTACGCCGTTGGCTTTCAAGAGTCGCGAGGCTGACAGCCATAGAATTCAGCGCTTCCCCGAGCGTGCGCAGCTCCGAATCTTTGGGGTCAACTTGCACACGCACAGCGAAGTTGCCATTGGCATACATCTTGGTTGCCCGCGCCATTTCGCGCAGCGGGCGCACCAGCAGGAAAGTCGTATAGTAGACCACGAAGAAGCTGATGAAGAGTACAAACAGGGAAGCAATCAAATACACCCGCAGGATACCGCCGATATAGTCAGCGAGACCGCCGCGGATGTCCTGGATAGCCAAGACGAAGAGGGGTTCCTCCGGCAAGCCGGCCTTCAAGTCCGAGGTGCTTTCCCCCACGGGATGCGCTGCGCAGAGCATCTGTTGTGTAAAGGCACCCCCAAATGTCCCCAAAGAGATGAGCGGTGATTTCAAGGCGCGGGCGGCAATTTCCGCCGGTATATGAATCGAGTCATGGATGCTGCACTGCGCCTTCGTGGGCAGATAAGTGGCGGGAACCGTATGCCTGCAGCCGACAATGTCCCCTTTGCTGTTGACGATGACGAAGTCAGCATCCAGCATCGCGGAAGTGTTCAAGAGTTGGGAGCGAATCATATCGCTGAGCCGCGCCGGATTCTCCGTAAGCGAACTTTCGCGGTAGATGTCTAGCATCTGCGCCGTGCGCTCCGTGTTTTCAGAGAGGAGCGTCTGTTTGTCCTCGGTCCAGAACCGCAGGGAGAGCATCACAAAAGCGCCCCCCAGGAAAAAGAAGCTCACAAGTATAATCACCAAAAAAGCAGTAAAGTACCTGCGGAATAAGCCGCTTTGAATACGCCGTCGCGCCAAGGAGGTCACCTTCTCTCCGCAGTCGTCTTTTATTATTATACCAAAAGCAACGCGCTTTTGCAAGCGTTTCGGCACTTTTCGAATGCTTTAGGCCGTAAAAGCAAAAGCCGCCAATTTGTCCGGATTTTCGTGCAATATGCCCCGAAATGGCTTAAAAAACGCTCATTTTTCGTCAAATAGTAGAAATGTATAAAAACTATTGACAATACCATTGAAATGTTGTATAATATAGCTGTAACCGAGAGAGATTCCCAACTCACTTGGAGACGGTTTCGCACAGCATTGCACATACCGGTTTTTTCCTAACTGCCGTTTCCTGCAACTCGGTTGCCGGTAGGGGAGTGCTTTTCATGGTTTTGCAATGCCCCGCTTTCGGCCCCTTCGCGTCAACGCCTTTCCGCCCGTCCGGCGGTCAGCCCTTTGCGGCAATTGATAGAGCGAATGATACCGCGAACGCCGCCTGAATCAGCCACCCCCTCAAGTACGCCCTTTATTGTTTGTGCGTAACCCGCCGTTGCATGTGCAACGGCGGCGCCGCACGGGGGCGCAAATGAATATATGGGCGCGCCCGGCGCCCTGTTTTTATTGCAGCATATAGGCGTTATATACTATGTATTATGCGCTATGCAAGACAGGCACACCCAGCCGCCCTCCTCCAGCCGCTGCTGAACCCTAAAGCTGCGGCTTTCCAGTGCGGTCAGCACATCCGGCTCACGTGTATCTATAATGCCGCTGCATATCCAAACGCCGCCGGGAGCGAGCAGTTCGCCCACAGTTTCCGTTAGGCTGCAGATGGCGTCGGCGACGATATTGGATAAGATGATGCTGTATTGCCCGGCTGCTTTTTCTGTGAGGTTGCCGCAGAGCGGCTGCAGTTTCTCAGGCGGTATCCGGTTGCGCTTGCAGTTTTCTATGGTGCTGTGGATGGCAAGGGGGTCTATATCTATGGCGGTAACCTCCCCGGCACCCAAGAGGGCGGCCGCGATGCCCAAGATGCCGCTGCCGCAGCCGATGTCCAAAACACGCGGGGCACGGGAGCCGGCAAGCATCGCAGCTTCCAAAGCCTCTAAGCATAGGCGTGTGGTAGCATGGGAGCCGCTCCCAAAAGCAAGGCCGGGCTCCATGAGAATGGGCAGACGGTTCTCCGGATTCCGGAGCGGCTCCCAGGTGGGCTGTATCAGAAGACGCTGTCCGACCGGGAGGGCATGGAAGTACTGCTTCCAGTTGTTCTCCCAGTCGGCATTGCAGACCTCTGCGCTGGTTGCCGCAAAGGGTATACAGCTCTCCGAGAAGCGTTCGCGGAGCCAGGAGAGTGCCTCCGCAGGGCTTTCGTGCGGCGGCAGGTAGAGGTGCAGGATGCTCTGCGTACGGTCTTTCGCAAGCAAATCCTCGTCTATAAGGTCAATGTGAGCAATCTCCGCCGCCCCCTGTTCCAAGTCGCTGTAGTCCTCTATGTATAATCCATACGGTACAGCCATATGGGCGATAGCCGCCGCGGTATCCGTCAGTTCTGTCGGGACGCGGAGGGTGAGTTCGGTCCAATCCATGTGCATCTCCTTATCTGTTTCACGAGGAACAGCGAGCGGTCGGTAAAGGTTTGTCAAAACAAATAGCACCTATCCGAGCGATTTGGAATAGAATGGAATAGCGGATATACATACGTCCATGCGATCAGAACGGAAAGGAGTGGCCGGGGTTTGCGCAGGTTTGGGTATATGTTCAGCTCGGGTTGGGGGCACGGTGCCCTGCTTGCAGCATTCTTGCTGGGTCTTGCGCTGGCTGCTTTCGTTCCTACCGCCGCCGTTGTATGCCTGACCATTGCTATCCTGCTCGGTTGCTTGCAATTGGCCGCCATGTTCCGCAGATAAAGCCGTTACTTGTTTTATATGCCTGTCCCATGTCTATTGCTAAGGAAGGGAGGAATATCCATGAAGATTGTGGTGCTGCGTAGCCCTAAAGCTCTTCGCGGACTGCTGCGCGTCCTGTTCGGTATCAAAAAGGATGTCAGCTGCAGCTAATCCCGGTACATACCGCACAAATCCAAGAGGCAGAGTGTGCTTGCCTCTTGGTTTTTTGTGTGCATGAAAAGCCTTACCGCGGATTCAGGAGGCATACTGCACGGGTTCGTTGAGCGCCTGCTCGGCTTGGCGGCGCAGGGCGCGGAGGCTGTCCGTGCCGGCGCGGAGGGTTTCTTCAGCGCGGGAGAGCTGCGCTTCGATTTCGGCACGTGTGTCGGCGGCGAAGCCCAAGAACCACGTCTCGGTCTGGCTGCGCGTATTGGCGGCCCAAGCCTGGGCTTTCTGGATATGTTCATCGGCGCGCTTGGCACCGGCCATCTCGATTTCTTGGGCACGGGCGTGGGCGTCCACCACAATGGCCTCCGCTTGCTCTTGGGCTTTGGCTGCGATGGCATGCTCAGCGACAAGCCGCGCTGCCTCCGCCTGGGCGGCTGCAATGATTTGCTCACCCTCCTCGCGCTTCTGCTTGACTTGCGCTTTGGCGTTGTTGATGATGTCCAAGACTTTCTTGGAGCTTTCGTTTTCAAACTCCGCGATGCGTTGCTTGGCTTCGTGGATTAGGCGTTCGCCTTCCCGCTTGGCCTGTTCCAAAACTCTGTCGCGGTCAAGGTTGACTTGACGGGCGCGCTCTAAGTCCCTGGGGAGGGCGGCACGAATGTCCTCAAGCATATCGAGGATCTTTTCGTCGACCAGTCTCTGTTTCCCCCACTTGCGGCTGTTTTCGATTTCATCCCTGATTTCGCTCAACAAAGCGTCTACGTTGTCTGCCACTTGATGGATCCCCCTTATTGTATTGACATATTTTAAGCTGCTGAATGTGTAGATTTCGACTTCAGTGGGTTTTTCTATGGCTGCGGGAGGAGCTTCGCCTTGAGAGCCGCCAAGGCATTCGGCGGGACAAAGCGGCTGCAGTCGCCGCCTAAGGCTACTACCTGCTTGCACATACTGGAGGATAGAAACATACTGTCGCTGCTGGCGGCGAGGAAGACGGTTTCTATCTCCGGGTTCAGGACTTTGTTTGTGAGTGCTTGCTGGAACTCATAGTCGAAGTCGCTCAAGGCGCGTAAGCCCTTGACGATACCGGTGGCGCTGTGGTCGGCTGCGTACTGGGCAATCAGGCCGTCTGTGCTGTCAACGCGGACATTGGGCAGGTCGCCGACGCACCCTTGAATGAGTTCAATGCGCTCCGCCGGGGTAAAGAGGCAGCGCTTGGCGGCGTTGCAGCTGACGAGTACAATCAGCTCGTCGAACATGGCGGCTGCGCGGCGGATGATGTCAAGGTGCCCATTGGTTACGGGGTCAAAACTGCCGGGACAGATGGCTTTTTTCATACTCATCTCCTTTCAAAGCGAACACATCACCGGAATACAACACAATGATAACATCACAAGACGATCAGTCGGCCGTTTGGCGGCGGTAGAGAAGGACTTTGGTCTTGCCGTGCTTATAGGTCTTGTGCAGATAGACATCCTCCGCTTGCTCGGGGAGACTTTCTTTCGCCGGGGCTTCGCAGAGGAGCAGTCCGCCCGGAGAAAGATGCGCGGCGGCGAGCGGGATGGCTTCTTGCAGCAAGCCTTGCCCGTAAGGCGGGTCAAGGAAGATAATGTCCCATAGGTCGGCAGTACGCCGGAAGAGCATCAGGGCATCTCCTTGCCGGAGCGTGGCTTTGTCGGAGAGTTTGGCTCTGGTCAGGTTGTCTGTGATGGTGGCTATGGCTTCCTTGCTGACATCCCAGAACACGCCTGCAACGGCACCGCGGCTCAGGGCTTCGATACCGAGTTGACCGCAGCCCGCGAAAGCGTCGAGTACCGTCTTTCCTTCTATCTCAAATTGGATGGCGGAGAACATCGCTTCCTTTACCCGCTGGGAGGTCGGGCGGATAACTTCTTCACCGGGGAGGGTTTTCAGGGGCAAACCTCTTGCAGCACCTGTTATCACACGCATAGAAAACCACCTCTACTCTATTATGCCATAAATCGACAATAAATGTCAAGAAATTCCGTAAGAAATATGAAATTTCAGCAGAATAACCAAAATTTAGGAACAGAATCCTACTTCGCGGACAGCCAGTCGTAGCCTCTGTGGACCTCGGCAACGAGGGGATAAGCATCTCCGGCGGCTCCCTCCATTTCTTCCCTGAGGATGGCCGCGGCGCGGTCGGCTTCCTCTATGGGGGCTTCAACAATGAGTTCGTCGTGTACTTGCAGGACGATCCGGGCGGAGAGGCCTTCCGCTTTCAAACGAGCCGCAGTCTTGACCATGGCAACCTTTATTATATCTGCGGCCGTGCCTTGGATGGGCATATTGGTGGCAACGCGCTCGCCGAAAGCGCGCAGTGCCGGGTTGGTGTTGTGCAGCTCAGGCAAAGGACGGCGGCGGTTAAATGCCGTCTCGGCGTAGCCGGTCTCTTTCGCTTTGGCGATGAGGCATTCACGGTATGCTTTAATCTTCGGGTACTTGGCAAAGTAGGTGTCGATGATCCGTTTGGCTTCGCCGAAGGTGGAACCGATGTCTTTGGCTAAGGAGTAGGCACCGATGCCGTAGATGATTCCGAAATTCACGGCCTTGGCGCGGGAGCGCAGGATGGGCGTTACCATATCACGCGGCAAGCCGAAAACGCGCGCGGCTGTATCTGTGTGTATATCTGCTCCCTGACGGAAAGCCTCCAGCATGTTTTCTTCTTCTGCTAACGCTGCCAATACCCGCAGCTCAATCTGGGAATAGTCCGCATCCAACAGAATACATCCCTCCGCCGCCACGAAGCAGCGACGCAGCTCAGCCCCTAAGCTCCGGCGTATCGGGATGTTCTGGAGATTCGGCTCGGAGGAAGACAGCCGCCCCGTCCGGGTGTCCGTTTGGTTAAACTTGCTGTGTATCCGCCCATCCGTCCCTATTACCGCCAGCAAACCGTCCGCATAGGTAGATTTCAGCTTCGTCAGCGTCCGGTACTCTAGGATCATGCTCACGACCGGGTGTTCTTCTGCCAACGCTTCGAGTGTCTCTGCATCTGTTGAACGCGCTCCCGTCTTGGTCTTTCGCCCCGGGCTTAATCCCAGTTTGTCATATAACAGCACTGCCAATTGCTTCGGACTGTTTAGGTTCAGCTCTTCGCCCGCATACGGCCGGATCTGCGCCGTTATCTGCTCAATCCGTTCCTCTAACTCTACGCCAAACGCCCTGATGCGCTCCGCTTCGACCTGTACCCCATCATGCTCCATCTGCGCCAGTACCCGCGCTAACGGTATCTCAATCTCCCGTAATAGCGCCAGCTGTCCGTTCTCACGCAGTCTCTCCTCCAGTTTTCGGCAAAGCTCCGGAAAATCGGCCGCATCGTATTCCAATAGTAATCGTCCGGTGCTGTAGTCCCCTGCGTTCGGATTTAAAATGTATGCCGCTAACCCGGCGTCGAATTCAATTGGATTGAACTGAGTTGAGTTGCGTTGCGTTGCGTTTAGCTGAGTTGAGTTGAGTTGAGTTTCGCTGCCCAGCACGCCCGCCCAAATGCTTTTGCTGTCTGTAGTGTAAAGCCTGATGCCCGGTGTCTGTAACAAATGCAGCGGAGGGGCAGGGTTCCATATAATGCCGGATGTGGTGTCGATTCTGTCGTTTATGATGGGAAGGTTCGGGAGGGAGCTGAGTTGCGCTGAACTCAACTCAGCTGAACTCAACTCAGCTGAACTCAACGCAACAGACCCCACCCCCTCCTTTCCGACCAACCGTTCCAAGAGCCGGAACATTTCAAGGGAGGAGAGCAGTTTAGTTAAACTCAGTTTATCTATGGGCAGCGGCACATAGGACGCGTAATTGGTATCAACCGGAGCATCGCAACGGATGGTGCCGAGCTTTTTGGAGAGATAGGCTGCATCGCGGTTGTCGATGAGTTTTTGGCGAGCAGCCGGTTTGATTTCGGGAGCGGTAGCTACATTGTCATAGAGATTATCCAAAGACTTATAGATGGAGATGAGTTGGCGGGCGGTTTTCTCGCCGATACCGGGGACACCTGGGATGTTGTCGGAAGCATCGCCTTGGAGGGCTTTGATGTCGATGAGCGCCGGGGGAGGGGAGAGGTACTCTGCTTCGACTTCTGCCGGGGAATAGACCGTAGTAACGGGCTGACCGCCTTTTGTTGCGGCGAGCCGAACGGTTGTTCTGTCGGATACAAGTTGCAGGCTGTCGCGGTCGCCGGTGGCGATGGTGCAGGTATCATCCGGTGATGCCGCAGCGGCGAGGGTGCCGAGAATATCATCCGCTTCCCAGCCGGGCACTTCGAGGACACGGATGCCGAGCAATTGGAGAATCTCTTTGATGAGGGGGAGTTGTTCGGCGAGTTCCGCGGGCATACCTTTACGGCCGGCTTTGTAATCGGCATACATCGCATGGCGGAATGTCGGTGCTTTCACGTCAAATGCGGCGGTAACGGCATCGGGGTTCACATCGGCTGTCAGTTTAAGGTAGATATTCAGAAAGCCGACGAGGGCATTCGTATAGCGGCCGTCTTTCGTGGTGAGGGTCCTGATGCCGTAGAAGGCACGGTTGAGGATACTGTTGCCGTCGAGAGCAAGTAAAGTCATGGCGGGCTCCTCTGTCGTGAAAAGGCGGCGCAAGGCCGCCTTGTAGTTGGGGTATCCGATAGGAGAAGCGCAGATGGCGTCGGCGCATTCTCAGCTGTGCTGCTGCCGACGGGCGACTTTGTCGCGCAAGGTTTGGAGCACATCGCGCTGGTCGGGTTCCAAGTCGCGGTCAGAGACACGCGCAGCGGGTCCAATCGGCGGCGGCGGCGGGGTGGGTTTTGGTTCCGCAGGAACCGGGAAGAGAATATCGTCGTGCTTTTTTGGAGCGGCAGGTTCGGCGGTTTGTGCCCGGACAGGCGTGGGGACTGCCGGCGGTTCGGCCGTATGGGCGGAGGCACCGTACGTCTGCCATGGATTCGGCCAAGGTTGGTCTTCGATGTCTTCTTGCTTGCGGCGCTCTTTCTCTGCGGCCTCTTTCTCAGCGGCGATTCGGGCTGCCTGGGCAGCGGCTTGTTTCTCCGCTTCCTCTTTTTCTTTTTTGCGCTTTGCATCCTCGGAGCCGGGCGGGGGGAAGCCCGTGGCAACGACGGTAATGTGCATCTCGTCTTGCAAATCCGGGTCAAACATCTGACCGACGATGACATTGCAGTCGGGGTCGGAGTCTTTGGCAATCAAATCGATGGCTTGCTCGACTTCACCCAGATCCGTGTCTTCGCAGAGGCGCAGATTGATGATGATGCCCTTGGCGCCTTTGGTGGATGTGTCGAGGAGACTGGAACTAATCGCCTGCGTAGCGGCATCAATAGCCATATGTTCGCCTTGCCCTTTGCCGACTCCCAAGTGGGCGTAACCGGCGTCACGCATGACGCTGGAGAGATCCGCGAAGTCAAGGTTGATAAACTCAACGTCTTTGAATATCTTGGAGATATTGTGTACGCCTTCCACCAACACTTGATCCGCCAAGGCGTAGCCTTCTCTGGCTTTGAGCTTGCCGTTGTTGATGTCCATGAGTTTTTGGTTGGGAATTACAATCAGGGAGTCTACCACAGCTTCCAGCTTTTTGATTCCCTGTATGGCCGTATTCATTCGCTTGGCGCGCTCATAGTTGAAAGGCTTCGTCACGATGGCTACCGTGAGGATGCCCATCTGTTTGGCTACACGTGCAACCACGGGTGCGGCACCGGTTCCTGTGCCGCCGCCCATACCCGCGGCAATGAATACCATATCGGCACCCTTCAGCGTCTCTTGGATGAGTTCGGCACTCTCCTCGGCGGCTTTTTCGCCAATCTCCGGATTGCCGCCGCAGCCAAGGAACTTGGTGGTCTTCTCACCAATCAGAACTTTCTGCGTGGCACAGGAGTTATTCATGGCTTGGCGGTCGGTGTTCACAGAAATATACTCTGCGCCGTCAACGCTGTCGTTGACCAAGCGGTTGATTACATTTCCGCCGGCACCTCCGACGCCGACTACTTTGATTTGCACCCCATCGCTGATGTCCATTGCGAATTCATAGGCCATGGGTTTGTCCCCCTTTATTATACTTGGAGTTGGTTTGGTATGTATTAAGGCTGTAAAGCTGTTAGCTTGTCCGGCACGATTGCCTTCATTTGGGAAACGGCAGCATACCCGTTTGCTTTATCATATATTGTACCACATTTCAGCGCAGATTACAAGAGGTTTTTATAAATGGAAATGATTTTGCGATTTCCTTTGCGCTATTTGGCAGTTTGTAAAGAAAACAACTTTACGAATTTGTTTCGGTTTCTTCTTGCCCTATGCTGAAGTCTTCGTGGTAGTAGGCCTTTCCTTTTTCGTTGAGGGAAAGGATGCCGCGGGGTTTCGGGCTGCGTTTGTCCAGAACTTCGATGGTGGCGGCGGCGACTTTCAGTTTGTTTTGAACCTGGGTGAGTGGGGAATCAGTGGAGGCGCTGTCTATGTCGCCCAATACGCCGAGGTAGCGTCCGTCAATGAGAATGTCCGGGAGGGTGTAGGCGGGGTTGGGAGTTACACTGCTGATACGGTTATCGAGCGGCGAACCGTTGAGTGCCTCGCAGAGCAGGACGAAGCCCTCGGGGGCGTAGTTGACACCGCTGGCATCAGAAACTTCCTCTTCGGCTTCAGCGGAGAGCGCTTTGCGGAATGCGCCGTTGAGAATGGGGAGACCTTCGGGAAGCATCTCTTTCCGGAATTCTTCCATGCATTGCCCGCGATTGTTGACCAGCCAGTATCCTTCGCCGTTGTGCAGAACACCGGAGGCAGAAGACGGAGTTGCTGTGATGACAAGGGTGCCCGGCAATTTGCGGTGGATAATCAGTCCGCCGATTTTCGGGAGGCGTTCGCGGATGTCCGCAGCCAATTGTTTCTTATCTAAGAAGAGGAGATTCAAGCCTTTCTCCGCTTCGGCAGCTTCCAAGATTTGTTCGGCTGTATAGGGACAATCAGTATTGATTTCAATGGTGCGGACAGGCAGGAGAACAATAGCCGCAGCGAGCATAACGATGGCCGCAAAGAGGACGGCAATGAGGCGTGGGTTTTGTTTCGGGGTGGCGGGCATTTTCAGTCCTCCTGCGTAATTTTAGCTCCCAAAGCGTTCAGTTCTGCGTCTAAGGCCTCGTTGCCGCGGCGGATGTGGTGGATGCCCTCTACCCTTGTGATGCCTTCTGCGGCTAAACCGGCGACAACCAGGGCGGCACCGGCGCGCAAATCCGGGGATTCAACGGCAGCACCGTGCAGCTTACGGACGCCTGTAATGAATGCGACTTTGTCATCCACGATAATGTCGGCACCCATCTTGATTAGCTCATGGGCGTGGCGGAAGCGGTTCTCGAAGATGTTCTCCGTTATGGCTGTGATTCCCTCCCCTAATGCGGCAAGTGCCATTAGAAACGGCTGCGCATCGGTCGGGAAGCCGGGGTAGGGGGCGGTGCGGATGGTTGGGAAGCGGCGCAACGGGGATTGCCGGTTGAGGTAGAGGGAATCGGGACTGTTGCGTTGAATCCGGCAGCCGCTTTGATCCAAGACAGTCAGGACGGCATCGAGGTGGTCAGGCCGCACGCCTTTGAGGAGCAAATCGCCTTTGGTGATCGCGGCGGCGGCCAAGAAAGTTACGGGGGCGATGCGGTCGGGAATGACGGTATATTCGCAGTCATGGAAAGCGGATGTTCCCTCAATGACGATGGTGTTTTCGCCTGCACCGTAGATTTTGGCTCCGGCGGCATTGAGGAAGTCGGCAAGGTCAATGATTTCCGGTTCGCGGGCGCAGCCGGTGATGACGGTGATGCCTTTTGCGGCAATGGCCGCCATGATGGCATTCTCCGTGACACCGACAGAGGGGAAACGCAGGGAGATGCGGGTGCCGATGAGACCTTCCGGCGCTTCAAAAGTGATGGAGGAGCCGTCCTCGCTGAGGGTGGGTTTTGCGCCGAGGGCTTCCATTGCCTCGATGTGCATATCGATGGGACGCTCGCCGATGGGGCAGCCGCCGGGCGGCGTGAGTTGGGCTTTGCCCAATGCGGCTAAGAGCGGACCTAAGAAGAAGATACTGGCGCGGGTTTCGCGCATCAGCGCTTCGGGAATGATGTGGTTGGTGAGACCGGTGGCATCTATGTTTGCAGTGCGGGTGCTTTCATCATATATTGTTTTGCAGCCCAGGTGCTCGAGGATGCGGAAAGCGGAGAAGATGTCTGTAAGCTTCGGACAGTTGTGCAGAATAACCTTGCGTTTGGTAGCCGCGGAAGCGGCAAGGATGGGCAGTGCAGCGTTCTTGGAGCCTTGGATTGTATGTTCGCCGGTAATTTTATGCCCGCCCTCGATGATGTAAGCAGCCATTCGGGCTCATCCTCCTCTTTTGAACAAATGGATTCAGTCCATTGTATGCAGAGAGGAGGGGAGGCGTGACGTGCGGAAAACAGGTTACAGTGAATATGGAAACGTAACGCCCGATGGTCTAGGAGGGAAGGATGCTGTCTATGACGGAGAAGATTTGCTCGGCGGCATCGGGGTGGGCAAGGGACTTGGCCGCAGCGGACATTTTTTGCAGGCGCGTTTTGTCGGAGAGGAGGGAACGGACGGTCTCGGCGAGTCGTTGCGGGGTGAGGTCTTTTTCCTCAATCAGGACGGCGGCTCCCGCATCTACGAGCGCTTTGGCGTTGTGGAATTGGTGGTTTTCGCTGACATTGGGGGAGGGGATGAGGATGGAGGGTTTACCCAAGACTTGCAGTTCGGCGAGGGCGGACGCACCTGCGCGGGAGATGACCAAATCAGCGGCCGGGAGGACAACGGGCATATCGTCGATATATTCGCGCAAAACCAAGCGCGGCGGGTCGTTGCGTATGCCCTTTTCGGCGAGTTTTTCGGGAACCCATTTGCCGTATTGCCCATAGGAATGTGTAAAGTGTGCGAGCTTGTCGGGATAGAGAATCTCTAACATACCAACGACGGAATCGTTGATAGCCCTAGCTCCTAGCGAACCGCCCATGCTGAGAACCATAGGGTATATGTCAAGGTTCAGAACTTGACGACACTTTTCCCGGTTGGCATTGCGCAATTCACGGCGCACGGGCATACCGGTTACGATAGGCGCTGTTTTGGCTTTGAAACGGTCGGCTGCCGCGGCGCTGGCGAGCATGACAGCATCGGCTTTTTTGGCGAGGGCTTTGTTGGTGACGCCGGGGAAAGCGTTTTGCTCATGGATTGCGGTGGGGATGCCGCGCTTTTGCGCCAAGCGCACGACAGGACCGGACACATAGCCGCCAAAGCCGGCAACGGCATCGGGTTTGAAGCTGTCCAGAATCGCAGCGACTTGTCCGGATACGGTCAGGAGCTTGCGTACGGTTCCTATGTTGCGCTTTATGTTGGTTGGGCTGAAACTGCGCTGGAAGCCGCTGATGTCTATGGTCTTGAAATCGAACCCTGCCGCAGGGACAAGCCTTGCCTCCATGTGATCCGCCGTGCCCACGAAGAGAATCGGTGCTTCCGGATAGAGGTAGCGGATGATGCCTGCCACAGACAGCGCGGGGTTGATATGACCGGCCGTCCCGCCGGTGGTAATCAGTATGCGTGTTTGTTCGGTCATGCGGTGCTTGTCCTTTCGTAGAGGCGTGCAGAGGCGGCACTTCGCCGTCGGTGCCGGTTATAACTTGACTTCTCTGGCTTGGCGGGAAACGGCGAGAACCAAGCCCATTTCGCCCAAAAGCATGGCAATCGCGGTGCCGCCTTGGGAGAAGAAGGGCAGGAGGATGCCTGTGTTCGGCAGCAGAGCGGTGACTACACCTATATTCAATATGGTTTGGAGCGCCAACTGTATCATGATGCCCATGGTGAGGAGAGCGGCAAAGCGGTCTTTGGAGTGCAGCGCAATCAGAAAACCGCGGAATACAAGTGCCGCAAACAGCAAGAGTATGAGCATGGCACCCACAAAGCCCAGTTCTTCGCAGACAATGGCGAAGATGAAATCATTCTGCGGTTCCGGGAGATAGAGCAGTTTCTGTACGGACTTTCCTAAGCCGCGCCCGAAGAGTCCGCCGGAGCCTATGGCCATGAGGGAGTTGGCTGTCTGCCACTTGTCGCCGGACAAATCACCCTCCAAGGGGTTCTTGAATGCTGTTATGCGGTCAACTTGGTATTGCTTCAGACCGAATTTCAACAGGATATCCGGGTTGGAGATGACGACGACTATCACAACCACAGCAACGGCTATGCCGAGAAAGTATACCCAACCGGGGATGCGCTGCTCCCCGATGAACATCATCATTGCACCGATGCCGAGGATGATAATCGTTGCCGATAGGTGGCTTTCGATGACAACCAACCCGTCGATGAGCACAAGTACGCCGCAGTAAACCAAGGTCGGACGCCAACGTACCATGAAACGCTCCCACTTGTTGGTTTCCTGCAGAAAAGCCGTGCCGTGTTTGGACGCATTCAAATAGCCGGGCTTTTGATACTTATCCATGGCATACGCAAAGTAGAGGATCAGCGCAAACTTCGCTATGTCGGAGGGTTGGAACTGAATGGGACCGATGTCTATGTGGCGCTTGATGTCTTTGCCAATATTCAGTACGTAGCATAGCACCAGCAGCCCCACCGCAACCAATAAAACGATATTTGCGCATTTCTTGACAAAGTCCAGGTTGACTTTGGATATGACGATCATCAGCGCATAGGACGGAACCGCAATGTAAAGCTGCTTCAGAAAGATCGCCGCCGGTCCCCCGTTGTGTACACGGCTGTATTCGTAGCTCGCTGAGTACATCATCAACAGCCCGATGACGGTCAGCAGCGTTACCATCACAAGAAACGGTACGTCAAATCCGCCCGTCGTAAATGCGGATTTGATCTGTTCCCAAATGTTCTTGCCCTTCTCTTCCGGTATCGCATAGCGGTTGCGGCCGGCTATTACGCGGGTGGACATGGTTTTTGACCTCCTTTTTTCGGGGGGAGCCGCATTGCGGCTCCGGCGGGGAACCGCATTGCGGTTCCTGTGGCGGAGCCGTAATACGGCTCCCGGGCGGGGGAACCGCATTGCGGTTCCGGCGGGAAGCCGTAATACGGCTTCCTCACGAATTAATCAAGAGCGGATAATTCTCCGCAAGACCCCAGGCAATGGCGGCAATGCCGCACAGGCCGCCGAGGATATTGACGGCAGAGAACACGGCAACGATTTTGTTTTCATTCCAACCGCTCATTTCAAAGTGGTGGTGGATGGGGGCCATTTTAAACACGCGCTTGCCGTGAGTGGCTTTGAAGTAGCCGATTTGGATGACATCCGAGAGACCTTCAATGACATAGATTACACCGACGAGCAGAAGCACAACGGGTACATCCAGCGCAAAGCAGAGAGCGACCAGCATTCCGCCCAAGAACATGGAACCGGTATCCCCCATGAAAACCTTGGCGGGATTCTTATTCCAGACGAGGAAACCGGCGCAGCCGCCGCCCAAGGCAGCTGCCGCTATACCGACCCCCGGCAGTTTGAGGAGCAGCGCGCAGACCAAAACGGCCGCTGCAGCGGTAATGGTGACGGAGGAGCAAAGCCCGTCAATGCCGTCCGTGAAGTTGACGGCGTTGATGGCGGCATAGAGAATCACCAAACCGAAAACCCAGAAGAACCAACCGAGATGTACTTTTCCGAACACAAAGGGGATGAAAGTATAGGGATCCTTTCCCATGGCGAGGTATAGAGAGAACAGATAGCCGACAGCGACCACAACCTGTGTGACGGTTTTCTGGGAGATGGAGAGACCTTTGTTGCGCTTCTTGACGACCTTTGTGTAGTCATCCAAGAAGCCAATCAGCCCGAAGAGGGAAGCCATGAGAATCCCGGAGAGGAGCTTGGTGCCGAAGCCATGCCCGATGTTCAGAAGACTGCTCTCATAGAAAAGGGCATCCACGCCGAAGACCAGCAGGCAGGACAGCAGCGTCCCGACGATAAACATAATCCCGCCCATGGTCGGTGTGCCTTGCTTATGCTTGTGCCAGTTCGGACCGATGTCCAGTATCACCTGCCCGAACTTGAGCTTATGCAGCCATGGGATGATTTTGTAGCCCAAGAGCCAAGTGATACCGAAGGATGTCACAACGGCGATAATCAGGGCAGCCCATTCATTCATTGTCATCTTCTCCTTTGCGGGGGGATTGGTTTCGATTGCAGAATCCCTCTATTGGTTTTTCCCGGATTCGCTGAAATAATCCGCCGCGATTTCTCTTTCATCCAAGTGTATTTTTCCGGTGCTGAGGATTTGGTAGGTCTCCTGCCCTTTCCCGGCCAGCAGCACGGTATCGCCGGGTTTTGCAAGAGAGAGAGCCAACCGAACGGCCGCTATGCGGTCGGGTTCCACAAAGTGCTTGCTTGCGGCTTTCACGCCGGTGAGGATGTCTGCTATAATGGCATCCGGGTCTTCGGTGCGTGGGTTGTCGGAGGTCACAACCGTTATATCCGCCAAGCGGGAGGAGATTTCCCCCATCAGCGGTCGTTTGCCTTTGTCACGGTCGCCGCCGCAGCCGAAGACGCAGATCAGCCTGCCTTCCTTGTCTTTGGTGAGAGCCTGCAGAACATTCTCCAAGCCATCGGGCGTATGGGCGTAGTCTATAATAACGGTATAGCCTTTCTCGGGCGGCACAGGGACGAGTTCCATGCGTCCTTTGACGCCGGAGGAAGCTGCGATTGCCTCGGCGGCACTTTCGGCGGATATGCCGCATTCTATGGCCAAGACAGCGGCCAGCATGGAGTTATAGACGGAAAAGCTGCCGGGTACAGCATAGTTTATGCGCTCAATCAGGTTCTTTGATACAAGCTCATAGCGCACCCCGGTCGGTTTCAGGCAGATGTTCTTTGCGGTATAATCCGCGTCATTATCACTGAGCGAATACGTAAGAGCCCTGGCGGGGCTTCCTTTCAGAATGGAGAGACCGTGGGCATCATCCAGATTTGTGACGGCAATGGAGGCTTGCTTAAAGAGTTGGCTCTTTGCCTGTGCGTAGGCTTCTACCGTGCCGTGGTAATCCAAGTGGTCCTGCGTCAGATTGGAAAAACCGGCAGCAGCAAACTGCACCCCTGCGACCCGCCCCTGCGCCAGCGCTTGGGAGGAAACCTCCATGAAGACGTGCGTGCAGCCCGCCTGTACCATTTCGGCAAAAAGGGCTTGCAGATTCCAAGGGTCGGGTGTGGTGAATTCCGCCGGGAGTTCTTTGCCGCCGACCATATTGACGAGCGTACCGATGAGTCCGGTTTTGAACCCTTGGGAATCAAAAATTTCTTTGAGGAGCTTTGTGGTCGTTGTTTTGCCGTTGGTGCCGGTGATACCGATCAGCTCCAAGCGGTCGGCGGGCTTGCCGAAAAATGCCGCGCAGAGGTACGAGTAAGCAGAGCGCGTGTCTTCCACAAGCAGTTGCGGCGTCGCAGCGGTCTCTTTCTGCGCTACGACCAAAACCGCGCCTGCGGCGATGGCTTCTTCTGCCTTTGTGTGACCGTCAAAGTGCTTCCCTTCCACGCAGACAAAGACGCAGCCGGGGATGACCTTGCGGCTGTCTTCTGTTATCAGTGTTACTTCCGCCGCATCATAGCCTTCTGTGCCGAGGCCGGTGAGGGTGCTTTGCAGCGGGAAGTCTTGCAGGAGTTCACGTAATTGCATGGGCGGCTCCTTTGGTTCTGCTTCAGGTGTCTTAATCCTCGCCGAGGGTGGAGTCTGTGACGCCGCTGGTGGATACAAAGTGTACGGTGATGACGGTTCCGGCGGGGACTTCGGCACCGGTTTCTATGGATTGCTTGCTGGTGATTTTTGTGCTGGAGGCGAAGTTCCCGCTGAAAGATACATTCAGTCCGGCGGCGGCTGCTGCGGCATTGGCTTGGGATACGGTCATGCCGACCAGATTCGGTACTTTTACCATAGGTTCGGTGTTGTCATTGGAGGTATAGAGGACGACCACGCCGCCGGTCGCGACGGTTGTACCTGCTTTCGGGAACTGGCGCAGTATGGTCTCGCCGCTGCCGACGACGCGGGCGGTGTAGTCCGCTTTGGTTAGGAGTTCCTTTGCGGCGGCAATAGTCAGCCCGGTGACGGTGGGGGCTTTCGCGGCCAACTGCTTTTCCTCTTCCGCTGTATACTGCATGGGGACGTTGCGGTGCTGGAGGACCTGCTCGATGATTTCTGCTGCCGGCGGGGCGGCGATTTGACCGCCGTTGATTTGCCCTTTCGGGTCGTCGATGGCAATCAGCACGGCCACTTGCGGGTTATCCGCCGGGGCGAAGCAGGAGAACGAGGCCACATAGCCGGAACCCGCGGAGAGCTTCTGGGAGGTTCCTGTCTTGCCCGCAACGCGTGCGCCGGCAACATAGGCGTTCTTCCCTGTTCCTGCTTGGACGACCTGCTCCATCATGGCGGCTACTTTGTCCGCCGTGTCCTCCGATACAACTTGACGGCGCACGGTGGGTTTGTTCTCTTCTATGACCGCACCGTTTTCGTCCAAGACCTGCGCCACGACATAGGGCCGCATCAGTTTGCCGCCGTTGGCGATGGCAGAAACAGCGGAGATGACTTGAATCGGCGAGGCCTCAAAGGACTGACCGAAAGCGCAGGAGGAGAGCTCCACAACTTTCATGTCTTTCTCGGCGTGGATGGAGATGCCGGGTTTCGGCTCCGCTTCTCCGGGAAGGTCAATGCCGGTCTTCTCTGTAAAGCCGAAGCCGTCGAAGTACTTATAGAACTTATGCACACCGAGTTTCTGCGCGATGGTTATCATAAAGGGGTTGCAGGAGTTCATCAGACCATGCGTCAGGTCTTCGGTGCCATGCCCGTTGCGGTTGTGGCAGTGCATGGTGCGGTTCTCGACTTGGATTGCACCTGTGCAGGTATAGGAGGTGTTCAGATTGACGACACCCTCTTCTAAGCCTGCCGCAACTGTAACGATTTTAAACACGGAGCCGGGTTCATAGGTCAGGTCAATGGCACCGTTGCGCCACTGCGCCAGAATGGCTTCATTTAAGGCTTTCTTGCGCTCGGTCTCGTCCGTTATAGCCTCAATCTCCGCCAGTTTGATGGAATCTGCCAATTCTTGGTAGTGCGCCGGGTCATAGCTTGCCTGCGCCGCCATACCCAAGATGGCACCTGTATTTACGTCCATTACGATGCCGTAGGCTGCCTTGGCTTTGGCATCGATTCTCGCTTGCTCCAAGCTGTTCTCCAAGAAGCGCTGTACTTCTTGGTCAATCGTCAGTTTCAGCGTGGAGCCTTTAATGGGCGCGGTATGTGTGGCGTATTCGCTGGCGATGTTGGAGTCCGTGGCATTCTTGGCGACGAGTGTGCGCCCGGGCGTTCCGGTCAGCTGCTTATTATAGTACAGTTCCAGCCCCGTCCGCCCGGTGTCATCCGAGCCGGTGAAGCCGATGACATTGGCTGCAAATGTACCCAGCGGATAGTAGCGTATGGTGTCCCGGCTGGAACCCACAAAGAGGCTGAACTTGGCGGCATCTTTTGCGTCTTTGTCTACCGTCACGATGCGGTATTTTTCTTCCTCAGGCGCATCGTCGTCGGCACCTTTAACCAAAACCTTCATTTTCGTAGTGACGGTTGTATCCAGGAAGGCATTCACCTTCTCCATGGTGATTTCGTCCACTTTGCCCTTGAGGGTCATATCGGAGTAGTTTTTGTAGCTTGCTTGTTTTGCTACCTTATCCTCCGCAATGCCCAGAATCGGGACCAGAGCTTCGCTGATCAGCCGGATGATTTCATCCTTGTTCTCGTAATCGTTGACTTTCTTCGGGTTGATATAGACGCGTTTGACATCCGTAGAGGAGGCGATGACATTCCCGGAACTGTCCACAATCTCGCCGCGGGGCGCGGGTTCTTCTACGTCCCGAAGCTGCCCTTGCTCCGCTTTTTCCCGGTAGGTCTCCCCGCGCACGATCATGGCGCGGGCAATGCCGATTGCCCCGGATGTGAACCCCACAATCAGCAGGACCCCCAAGGCAATAACGGCACGCATCATCATGCGGTCCCCGGTTGTATGTCTGCGCATTCGGGCAGCCTCCTTTGGGAGTGGGGAAAGAGGCGCAAAGGGCTTTCTTTTGCGCTCTCTATCCTCTGTTTTCGCAAGTCCTCTGTTTCTTCCAGGGCAGTACGCTGACTGCCCTTTCGTCATTGTATGCCGACGGCACACGGAATTATACGAAGTTTGCGTTGACTAATCCGCTTCTGCGGCTGTATCGATGACGTGCATGAGGTTCGGCTCAAAAGGTACAACGTGGAGTTGTTTATCTGCGAAGTCCTCTAAGATGTAGGGAGCGTACTTCGATTGCAGCGAGGCAGTCAGTGTTTCGCCGATGGACTGCTGCCGGGCAAGTTCTTTCTGTGCCGCCAAGAGTCGGACATTGGCATCATTGTATTCCTTGCAGGCAATGACGGCAGAGAACGCACCGGAAACACCGATGGCTATCGCGACGGCACGGATGGCGAAGCGCTTCCAAGCGTGAGCGGCTTTCTCTTTCTTGCGGGTGAGGACCGTATCGGTGTGCTTTGGTTTGGGTGTGACTTTCGGGATGACCTCTAAAGAAGAGATCGGTAAGGGGCGCAGGGCGGTCCCTGCGGCGGCGGGGCGGAACGCAATGGTGCGAACGGATTCCTTCTCGGCTAAAACGGATGCCGACATGACAATTTCCCTCCAAGCTTATAGGTTGTTTGACGATGGGTTGACGGGCGAATGGGCGGGGTTGGGCTTTCTCTTTCTTCTTCTCTTCCGTCACACACTTTGCATACATCCGGGTGCCGCTCACAGCTTCTCTACAACACGCAGTTTGGCGGAGCGGGCGCGGGGGTTCGTTTGAATCTCCTCCTTGGTCGGGGTGATGGGCTTTCCGGCCCAACGGGCGGCGGGTTTCCTGCCGCAACGGCAGACAGGGAATTCCTTGGGGCAGGTGCATCCCTCCATGAGGGGGCGGAAGGCATCCTTTATAACGGCGTCTTCCATGGAATTAAAACCAATCACGGCGAGCCGTGCCTTTGGGACGAGGAGGGAAAACAGGTCGGTGAGGGCTTGTGCCAAGCCGTCGATTTCGGCGTTTACGAAGTAGCGCAGTGCCATAAAGGTCTTGCGGGCAGGGTGACCGTCGCGGCGATAGGCGGCGGGGACGGCGGCGGAGACAATCTCAGCCAATTCGAGTGTGGTGGCGATGGGTTGGTTCTCTCTATACTGCGTGATGGCGGCGGCAATGCGCGTGGCGTAGTGTTCCTCGCCGTAGCGGCAGATGATTTCGCGGAGCTTCTCCTCAGGGAGGGTGTTGACCCAGACGGCGGCACTCACCAGCTCCGGGTTCATGCGCATATCCAGCGGTCCGTCGCGGTGGAATGAAAATCCGCGGGCGGCAGTATCGAACTGCGGGCTTGATACCCCCAAATCGAGGAGAACCCCATCCAGCGCGCAGATTCCGAATTCCTCCAGAATGGCTTTCGCCTCAAAGAAGTTGCCTTGCACGACCTGCACATTCGGCGACGCGCGGAAACGGTCTTCCAGGTGTGCAACGGCGATGGGGTCGCGGTCTAAGGTGATGATGCGTGCCTCGGGACCGGCTGCCTGCCGCAGGGCATCGGTGTGCCCGCCGCCGCCGCCCGTGCCGTCCAGATAGGTGCGGCCGGATTTGGGTTTGAGGGCGTGTACGGTTTCATTCAAAAGCACGGTGGCGTGTTGAAATTCCGGCATCATTCCTACCACATCTACTGTGTATTCTGCTTTGGTTTGTGTTGTCGAAGATAAGTAAACTTTATATCTCAATCCAGCCAAGCCGGATCGGGTGCCGAGGAGATGAAGCCGGTATCGTCTTCTGCGCCGAGACTGCCCAGTTCCGCCATGGTGGCATCCACAAATTCCGCCAGGCGGGCGGGGTGCCAGATTTGGATTTGGGTGCCTTGGCTTACAAATGCGGCGCGGCCGGAGGCTTCCAGGTCGGCGGCCTCCATCATGTCGGTGCGCATAATGAACCGCCAGGCTTTGTCTACCTGCGGGCAGTCGGTGATGACGCTCCAGAGTGTCAGGAACTTTGCGGCCTTTCTTTGGTCGCGTGCAAAGATTTTTTGATACTCCCTTTTCTTATACGCATCGCCTTGCTCGCGGGTCATCAGCAGTATGCACTGCTCCTCCCCCGGCAAAGGCTTGCGGAGCATAATGTCATGCCCCTCAAACTCCCGGCGGTACGGCGCGGGGATGGTGAATCGCCTTTTGTCGTCTACGGCATTCTCTTCAAAGCCTTCGTTGAAAGCCATCTCCTTGCCTCCTTTCCGGGTGCTGTCCGGTGCGTAACGACGTGTTTCGGCCGGTTTTTGGTTGCGTTCCCCACTGAGGGGTTATCCACACTCTCCACAAGGTTATAAACAGAGGGGTGTTACCCACGATTCCCCACCGGGATTATTATTTTACCACCATCCGCGGAAGATGTCAAGCCCTGATTTGAGAAAATTTTCACAAAGAGCCGCGCCAGCCTGCTTTTACGGGCAACGAATTGTTGCTATATAAAGAATGTTGCCGGGATATTTGCAAATTGTAAATTTTTTTAGCACGTCGGCACACGCAACTTTTCCTTGCTTTTTCCCCGAAAACGTGGTATAATATGTTCTTAATCAACGCTATCCGTTTCACGATGACTTATATAGAAGGAGCGGTTATATTTATGGCTTATCTGTGTACCGATGAGAAATTCACCAAAGAGGGACTGACCTTTGACGATGTGCTGCTCATCCCCGGCGAGAGCGACTTTTTGCCCAAAGATGCGGACATATCCACACGCTTGTCGGATACGATTTCTCTATCCACGCCCATTATGACCGCCGCCATGGATACCGTTACGGAGAGCAGCATGGCCATAGCCATAGCGCGGGAGGGCGGTATCGGCGTCATCCACAAGAATATGACCATTGAGCAGCAGGCCAACGAGGTTGACAAGGTGAAGCGTTCGGAGAACGGTGTCATCGTCAACCCGTTCTTTTTAGCCCCGGAGAATACGGTGCAGGATGCGGAGAACCTTATGCACCGCTATAAAATCAGCGGCGTTCCGATCTGCGTGGACGGTACGCTTGTCGGTATCCTCACCAACCGCGATATGCGCTTCTTGGAGGACTACACCGTTCCCATCCGGGAGGTGATGACAAGCGCGGGACTCATCACCGGAAAGGTCGGCACCACACTGGAGGAGGCCAAGCGCATCCTCATGCGCCACAAGATAGAGAAGCTCCCCCTCGTGGACGACGACGGTAAGCTCAAAGGGCTTATCACAATCAAAGACATAGAGAAGAGTACCCGCTACCCGAACTCCGCCCGCGATGCCGGCGGCCGCCTGCGCTGTGCCGCCGCCTTGGGTGCCACAGGCGATGTCTTGGAGCGCGCCGCCGCCTTAGCGGAGAAAGGCGTTGACGCTTTTGTGCTGGACAGTGCCCATGGGCACTCCCGCAACATTCTCAAAGCTATTGCGAAAGTCAAGGACGCATTCCCGCAGATTACCCTCATTGCCGGCAACGTAGCCACTTCCGAGGGCACGAAGGCACTCATCGATGCGGGTGCCGACACGGTCAAGGTCGGCATAGGACCCGGTTCTATCTGCACGACGCGCATCGTAGCGGGCATCGGTGTGCCGCAGATCACCGCTATCTACGACTCCGCCAATGCCGCCGCCGCCTCGGGTACGCCCATCATTGCCGATGGCGGCATCAAGTACTCCGGCGAGATCGTTAAGGCCTTAGCGGCCGGAGCTGCCTGCGTTATGGTCGGGTCTTTGGTGGCAGGCTGCGAGGAATCCCCCGGCGACACGGAAATATACCAAGGGCGGCAGTTCAAGGTCTACCGGGGCATGGGTTCCTTGGGTGCCATGCAGCAATCCCAGGGTTCCGCCGACCGCTATTTCCAAGCCGACAGCCGAAAGCTCGTCCCGGAGGGCGTGGAGGGCCGCGTCCCCTACAAAGGACCGCTCTCGGAAGCCATATTCCAGATGGTCGGGGGCTTGCGCGCCGGGATGGGCTACACCGGTTGCCGCACGATTGCAGAGCTGCACGAGAAAGCACGCTTCACCCGCATCACCAACGCCGGCCTGATTGAGAGCCACCCCCACGACATATCCATTACCAAGGAATCCCCGAACTACTCCGCAAACTAAAGCTTTTATCGCAAGGGGCGGCGCGTTTTGCGCGCCCCTTTCCTTTATAATAAGCACATCTCCCCGCTGTTTTGCATACGATGGTACAGGCGGCAAGTGTCTTCGTGCCTTGTGTGCGCGTTGTGCCGCTTGGAATGTACATACAAAGGGGGAAGCCCTGTGCTGCCTGTTTCCGCATACTATTTTGACGGCTACCCGAATTTCGGTGATGCCCTGAATGTCCCCATTTTGGAGAAAGTGTTCGGCACCGATGTGCGGCAAGCCGCCCCCGGTGAAGCTTCCATTTTAGGCATCGGGAGCGTTTTGGCGACCATCTTCCCCGGCAACTGGTGCGGGGTGCGCATGGAGGAACAGCCGCGCAGCAGCGACCCCATCCACATCTGGACAACGGGATTTTTGGAAGAACCGAAAGTGCTTGCCGTGCCGTTGCGACGCCCAATTGTCCACGCGCTGCGGGGACCCAGGACAAAGCACTACATGGAGCAGCTTTTGGGGTATGCGCTGCCCGTTCCGCTGGGGGATGGCGGTCTGCTCTGCTCAGAGCTTTTGGAGAGCGACCCGGTGCGCGACACGGACATTGGCCTTTGCGGGCGTCCGGATCAGCTGAAAGGCAGGGAATACAAGGATTTGCAATACCGCACGGGGGCGGCATTCATAGACGTGACCCAACCTGCGGCTGAGGTTCTGGAAGCCATCTCCCACTGCAAGACCATTGCCAGTGCCTGCCTTCACCCGCTTGTCGCCGCCGATGCGCTGCACATCCCCAATGTGCAGCTGCGCCCCGAGGCGCAGTCAAAGGAGAGCCTCTTCAAGTTCCTGGACTACTACGGAGCCTACGGCAAGGGGGAATACCGCGCCTGGCGCACCGCGGAAATTAAAGACAGAGCGAGCATAGAAAACCGCTGCCATACAAACTTTGATGATGTGGACTACATCAAACAGCAGTTGCTGGAAGCCTTCCCGCGCTTCCTGTAATACTGTATGAAAGAACCGTTCACGCGTCTGCCGCCGGCGTTTTCGTATATCTCCGGCAACACACAGGAGGTTTTGCCATGGGTGCCGTTGTCATCAACAATAACAATAACAGCAATTCGAACAGCAATTCAAATAACAACAATATGATGGGGATGCTGGCGGCCGCCGCCGGTTGGGGCAGGGGAGGCTACCCATGGCGCGGCGGTTATTGGGGATTCCCCTACGGCGGCTATCCGTGGGGCGGTTGGAGCCCGCCGCCGCCGGCGCCGACCGGCGCGACGGAAGCCACAGGCGCCGCCTTGCCTCTGCGGGCCGACTGGCAGCCCGACAGTCTCAAAGCCATCACCGACCCGGATGTGCAGTCGTTTTCCGTGCTGGACTATACTTTCTATTACTATGAAGACGCTGACCTAAACCCAGTCTACATTACCGTCACCGACCCGGACGGCAACGTCCTTACCAAAGAGGAGTGGCCGGTGGTGTTCTCTGCTTTGGGCGTAGGGGAGAATGCATCGCAAACGGACGGATAAAGCAAAAAAAGCTTGACAAATGCGGGATTCTATGCTATAATAAATGCAATCCACACATAGTGACCCTGCCCAAAGGAGTACCCCATGCCCAACCAAAACGCCGCGTTCTTTTACTTTTTTAGCTTTGCTTGGTTTCGCAAGGCTTCAAAAGTGTGACCGCGCACACCTTTGGGAAACAGCCTTATATGACAGCCGCGGAATACCGCGGCTTTTTCCTTTTGACCGCGGTGCGGCAAAATACATAAATCACCAACCGAAAGAGAGGTTCCCCCCATGATTGTCGTACTCAAGAAGAATGCAGATGCCCAGCAATACGGAGAACTGCGCCGCTGGCTGATCGCCCAAGGCGTATCCATCCAAGAGAACATCGGCAGTTTCCAGACCGTCCTCGGTCTCATCGGCGACACTGCCTCCATTGACAGTGACCTCATTGAGGCACTGGAAATTGTGGAGAGCGTCAAACGCGTCCAAGAACCCTACAAGAAAGCCAACCGCAAGTTCCACCCGGACGACAGCATCATAGATGTCTCCGGCGTCAAAATCGGCGGCGGCCACTTCGCCGTGATGGCAGGTCCCTGCTCCATCGAATGCGAAGACCAGATTGTGGAAGTTGCCAAGCAGGTGAAAGCTGCCGGCGCGAATCTCCTGCGCGGCGGCGCGTTCAAACCGCGCACTTCCCCCTATGCCTACCAGGGGATGCGGGAGGAGGGGATTGACCTGCTCCTCAAAGCCAGGGAAGCCACCGGGTTGCCCATCGTGACGGAAATCATGGATGCCGCACATCTGGATGCCTTCCGTGATGTGGATATGCTCCAAGTCGGCGCACGCAATATGCAGAATTTCGAGTTGCTGAAAGTCCTCGGTCACACTGACAAGCCCATTCTCCTCAAGCGCGGCTTATCCTCCACCATCCAAGAATGGCTGATGAGCGCCGAGTACATCATGGCCGGCGGCAATGAGAACGTTGTCCTCTGCGAGCGCGGTATCCGCACGTTTGAGACCGCCACCCGCAATACGCTGGATCTCTCCGCCATCCCCGTTTTGCGGGAGAAGTCCCACCTGCCGATTATTATCGACCCTTCCCACGCGACCGGCGTTGCGCGCTATGTCAAACCCATGGCCTATGCCGCCGTGGCAGGCGGCGCGGACGGTCTGATGATAGAGGTGCACCCAAACCCCGCCAAAGCGATGTCTGACGGTCCGCAGTGCCTGACCCCCGCCAAATTCGAAGAGGTCATGCAGGGCGTGGCAAAGCTCCGCTCTGCTTTGGCTTAACAAAAATCCCTCTGCTATAATAAAGGAAAGGCCTCACGCTATCCCGGCACCGGGGTTCGCTGACAAAGGGCGGCAGTCTGCCGCTCTTTTCTTCTTGTTCATATAAGTTTTACAAATATTTCAAAACAAACGGCAAAAATAATAAAAAAAAGCTTGACAAACTGCTTCGAGTATGGTATACTATAAAAATCCATGATAATAGATTGGATTGGTTTGTGCGCCCCTGAACATGGTTTCCGGCTTTTTGGGGGTAGGGGGGTTATTGCCCTCCGTGCATTATTTTAATCGGCCTGCTGCCGTACGTACATCTTTGTTTCTACGGAGAATGAATGACAAATGCTGTGACAGTTTCATAGTGGCTCATACCTAAATCGGAGGACTCGCTTCCGGTTTGGGTTTTTGAGGGGAAAACCCTGCGTTTTCCTGTATTTGCCAGATAGCCGTTCTTATACGCCCTACCGTTCCCCCCATCGTATCGTACAAGCCAAACATAAGCAATCGAAAGTCGTAACACATACCGTCGGGTACGCTGCCGTATGCGTCCCGGAGTAAGGAGAGGGTTCCATGCAGAATGTCACGGAGGTCCGGCGCGGGAAACAAACCCGCCAAAGTTTTGGGCGGATTCGGGAGGTCATGGACATACCGAATCTCATCGAAGTGCAAAAGTCTTCCTTCCGATGGTTTTTGGAAACAGGACTGCGCGAGGTTTTCAGGGACATAGACGTCATTACAGATTTCTCCAAAAACTGGGAATTGACATTCGTTGATTATCGCCTGGACGACAAACCGAAGTACTCCGTCATTGAATGCAAAGAGCGCGAGGCAACCTATGCCGCGCCGATGAAAGTCCGCGCCCGCCTCCGCAACATGGAGACCGGCGTGGTCAAAGAATCCGAAATCTATATGGGCGACTTTCCGCTCATGACCGACAGCGGGACGTTCGTCGTCAACGGCGCAGAACGTGTCATCGTTTCGCAGCTCGTGCGCTCCCCCGGCGTGTATTTCGGCCGCAGCTATGATAAGACCGGAATCCCCCTCTATTCCGGTACCATCAATCCCAACCGCGGTGCTTGGTTGGAATACGAAACGGACATCAACGACTTGTTCTATGTCCGTATAGACAAAAACCGCAAACTGTTTATCACGACGTTTATCCGCGCCTTGGCACTCTATGCCGAGGGAGAAGTCAAAGATCTGAATCTGGACACAGACGAAGGGATGAAAGCTTTCTTCGGCTACGACCCGCGCATTGCCGCCACATTGGAAAAGGACATCATCCAAAACGAAGGGCACCAAAACGCAGGCGAAGCGGCAATGGAAGTTTACCGCAAGATGCGTCCCGGCGAATCCGTCACACTGGAAATTGCCCAGCAGAATATGCACAACCTATTCTTTGACCCTTATAGGTACGACATCTCCCGTGTGGGCCGCTACAAATACAATAAGAAGCTTGCCATCTCCTCCCGCTTGGCCGGCTGCAAGCTCGTGGAACCCATTGCCGATGTGCGTACCGGCGAAATCCTCGCGGATGCCGGGCAGGTCATTGATAAGATGAAAGCCTATGAAATCGAACAAGCCGGTGTGACTCGCGCCGTCGTGGAACTCCCCGACGGCAATGCTCTTACCATCCACTCCAACGGCATGGTGGATATCAAAGGCCGCAAAGACCTCGACACGGAGGAGGACATCCGCTACTTTGATTTTCTGCCGGACGTGACGGAGGAGGAGCTTGCCGAAATCGGTATCACAGAAAAAGTCACCGCCAAGGTATTCTTTGAGATTCTCGATGCCGCCAAAACCAATGCAGAGCTTTTGGCAGAGCTGAAAAAGCGCAAAGAGGAGCTTATCCCCAAGAACATTACCGTAACGGACATTCTGGCCTCTATCAACTATATCAACTGCCTCGCGTTCGGCATCGGCAAAGCGGACGATATCGACCATTTGGGCAACCGCCGTATCCGCTGCGTCGGGGAGCTTTTGCAGAACCAGTTCCGCCTGGGCATCTCCCGTATGGAAAAATTGGTACGCGAGAAAATGGGCTTGCAGGCGCAGGACGATGCCGACAAGATTACGCCGGCGACCCTTGTCAATATCCGCCCCGTGACCTCCGCTATTAAGGAATTCTTCGGTTCCTCCCCTCTGTCGCAGTTCATGGACCAGATTAACCCGCTCTCCGAACTGACGCATAAGCGCCGCTTATCCGCACTGGGTCCAGGCGGTTTGAGCCGCGACCGTGCCGGGTTTGAGGTTCGCGACGTGCATTACTCCCACTACGGACGGATGTGTCCGATTGAAACACCGGAAGGCGCGAACGTAGGTCTGATTTCCTACCTCGCCACCTACGCCCGCATCAACCGCTACGGTTTTATTGAAGCCCCTTATCGCCGCGTCCAGGACGGCATTGTCAGCGATGACATCCGCTACATGACCGCCGACGAGGAAGACGACTATATTGTGGCGCAGGCCAACGAACCTTTGACGGCAGAGAATACATTCGTGAAGAAGAACGGTATCTCCGCCCGCCACAGGGATGAATACCTCGAAACCGAACCGTCCGCCATCCAGTACATGGACGTTTCCCCGAAGATGGTCGTGTCCGTGGCGACGGCAATGATTCCCTTCCTCGAAAACGACGACGCCAACCGCGCCCTCATGGGTTCCAACATGCAGCGCCAGGCCGTTCCCCTTCTCCAGACCGAAGCACCGTTCATCGGCACCGGTATGGAGTACAAAGCCGCGACCGATTCCGGCGTGGTTGTGAAGGCGGAGGAAGCCGGCACCGTGACCTATGTGGATGCAAACAAAATCACCATCATGAACGCAAAAGGCGTCACGAAGACGTATGAGCTGATTAAGTACCTGCGCTCCAATGCCGGCACCTGTATCAACCAAAAACCGGTTGTGGAACTGGGCGAAGCCGTTGCCGCGGAGCAGGTCATCGCCGACGGACCGGCCACCAACCAAGGCGAGATTTCGCTCGGGAAGAATGCGTTGATCGGCTTCATGACCTGGGAAGGCTATAATTACGAGGATGCTGTCTTGGTCAACGAGAAAATCGTGCAGGACGATATGTACACATCTATCCACATTGAGCGCTTCGAGCAGGAAGCCCGCGATACGAAGCTCGGCGCGGAAGAGATTACCCGCGACATCCCGAACGTCGGCGATGACGCGCTGCGCGACCTTGACGACCGTGGCATTGTGCGTATCGGCGCGGAAGTAAAGTCCGGCGACATCCTTGTCGGCAAGGTCACCCCGAAAGGCGATACCGACCTCACGGCGGAAGAGCGGCTGCTGCGCGCCATCTTCGGTGAGAAAGTGAAGGAAGTCCGCGACACATCCCTGCGTCTGCCGCACGGTGAGTACGGCATTGTAGTAAACACGGAAGTGTTCACCCGCGAGAACTCTGATGAACTCTCCCCGGGTGTTAACATGGTCGTGCGCGTCTATGTTGCCCAGAAGCGCAAGCTGTCCGTCGGCGATAAAATGGCAGGCCGCCACGGCAACAAGGGCGTGGTGTCCCGCATCCTCCCGCAGGAGGATATGCCCTACCTCGAAGACGGCACCCCGTTGGATATCGTGCTCAACCCCTTGGGCGTGCCCTCCCGTATGAATATCGGGCAGGTGCTGGAGGTTCACTTGGGGCTGGCGGCACGGCTCTTGGGACTGAAGTTCATGACCCCGGTCTTTGACGGTGCGCATGAGGACAACATCCGCGAAGCCCTCCGCGAAGCCGCGAAGAATCTGCAAGCCGCCGGAAGCAAACTGCAAGTCTATGACGACGGCAAACTGAATGTCTATGACGGGCGCACCGGCCGCAAGTTCGACAACCGCATCACGGTCGGCGTGATGTACTTCCTGAAGCTGCTGCACTTGGTGGATGACAAAATCCACGCACGCTCCACGGGTCCGTATTCCCTCGTTACGCAGCAACCCTTGGGCGGCAAGGCGCAGTTCGGCGGCCAGCGTTTCGGCGAGATGGAAGTGTGGGCATTGGAAGCCTACGGCGCCGCGTATACCCTGCAAGAGATACTGACCGTAAAATCCGACGACGTTGTGGGCCGCGTCAAGACCTACGAAGCCATTGTCAAGGGGAAGAACGTTCCGACCCCCGGCATTCCCGAGTCTTTCAAAGTGCTGGTCAAAGAACTCCAGTCCCTGGCGCTGGATGTCCGCATCCTTGATGAGGAAGGCGAAGAGATTGACATCAAGAACAACTATGACACCGACCCGACGTTCGGTTCTGTGGATAACAATATGGTGACCTCCGACCCTGCGGATTTGGAGATTCCGGAAGAGGACGAGGCGGAAGAATCGGATTTCGCCGAAGAAGTCAGCGAAGAGATTGAGGACGACGAAGTCTTTGCAGCAGATGACGCTGAGGATGAGGATCTCCTCGATGACTACAGCGAGGGTTTTGATGAGGATGCCGAAGAAGAGTTTGACCCGGAAGCGATTCACGCCGACCTGACCGTTGATATTGACATCTAAGCCGTATGCGCTGACGAGTTCCCCACCATCTTATTTATGAAACGGAGTTACGGAGCATGGAAAACCAGACCTTTGAATCCGTCCGCATCGGCCTTGCCTCACCTCAACAAATCCGCGAGTGGTCGCAGGGTGAGGTGCTCAAGCCGGAGACCATAAACTACCGCACACTAAAGCCGGAGAGAGACGGTTTGTTCTGCGAAAAAATCTTCGGGCCGACCAAGGACTGGGAGTGCCATTGCGGCAAATATAAGCGGATGCGTTACAAAGACAAAATCTGCGAACGCTGCGGCGTGAAAGTCACCAAAGCCAAAGTGCGCCGTGAGCGCATGGGGCATATAGAGCTGGCGGCTCCCGTGAGCCACATTTGGTATGCCAAGGGCATCCCCACGCGCATGGGTTTAATACTGGACATCAGCCCGCGCAACTTGGAGAAGGTGCTGTACTTCGCGATGTACATTGTCACCGACCCGGGCGAGGGTACACCGCTCTTCAAAGGGCAAACCTTGGATGAGAAAGCTTACGCCGAGATGCGCATGAAGTACGAGGATGACTTCAAAGCGGGCATGGGAGCGGAGGCCATTAAGCAGCTCTTGACCGACATTGATTTGGATCGGCTCTATGAGGAACTGTCCGCAGAATTTGAGGTTGCCTCGGGGCAGAAACGCGCCAAGCTTCTCAAGCGCCTGGAGGTGGTGGAGGCTTTCCGCAATTCCCACAACCGCCCGGAGTGGATGATTCTGGACGTGGTGCCGGTTATCCCGCCGGAAATCCGCCCGATGGTGCAGTTGGACGGCGGTCGCTTTGCCACCTCCGACTTAAACGACCTCTACCGCCGTGTCATCAACCGCAACAACCGCCTGAAGAAGCTCCTTGAACTGGGTGCCCCGGAAATCATTGTCCGCAATGAGAAGCGCATGCTCCAAGAATCTGTAGACGCGCTGATAGACAACGGCCGCCGCGGCCGGCCGGTGACGGGCGCAAACAACCGTGCATTCAAGTCGCTTTCCGATATGCTCAAGGGCAAGCAGGGCCGCTTCCGCCAGAACCTGCTCGGTAAGCGCGTGGACTACTCCGGCCGTTCGGTCATCGTGGTCGGTCCCGAGCTGAAGATTTACCAGTGCGGCCTGCCGAAAGAGATGGCTCTGGAGCTATTCAAGCCCTTTGTCATGAAGCGTTTGGTGGAGACCGAGAAATCCGGCAACGTCAAGAGTGCGCGTAAGGCCGTCGAGCGTTCTGCCCCCGAGGTATGGGACGCGCTCGAAATCGTCATCAAAGACCATCCGGTCAAGCTCAACCGCGCCCCGACGCTCCACCGCCTCGGGATTCAGGCCTTCGAGCCGGTGCTCGTGGAGGGCCGCGCCATCAAGCTCCACCCGCTCGTTTGTACTGCCTTCAACGCCGACTTCGACGGTGACCAGATGGCCGTCCATGTGCCTCTCTCCACAGAAGCGCAGGCGGAGGCGCGCACACTCATGCTCGCTGCAAATAACCTCCTCAAACCTTCCGACGGACGACCGGTGACCGTGCCGACGCAGGACATGGTTTTGGGTTCCTACTACCTGACGCACATCTATCCGAGCGCGAAGGGCACCGGGAAGTACTTCACATCTGTCAACGAAGCGCAGATGGCTTATGACGAGGGTGACTTGGATCTTCATGCACTCTGCAAAATCCGTGTCACGAAGAAAACGCGCGATGGGGAGATAAAGACGAAGCTCATCGAAACATCCCTCGGGCGCATCATCTTCAACGAGCCGATTCCGCAGAACCTCGGCTTTGTGAACCGCAAAGAGCCGGACAAAGAACTGGATTTGGAGATTGACTTCCTCGTCAACAAAGGCAAGCTCGGCGACATCATAGACCGCGTCATCCGCAAGTACGGGACGGCACGCGCCTCGGAAGTGCTCGACAAAATCAAGGCGCAGGGGTATCGTTTCTCCACCCGATCCGGGCTGACGGTCGCTGTGGCGGACGCGCAGATACCGCCGCAGAAGAAAGACATCCTCGCCGC
The DNA here is from genome assembly GCA_031271865.1 of Oscillospiraceae bacterium. GTDB lineage: Bacteria > Bacillota > Clostridia > Oscillospirales > Acutalibacteraceae > WRMQ01. Next base: position 3,285 of record JAISUW010000003.1, on the reverse strand, counting down.
CGCCGAAGAGAAGATTGAAACCATCAACAAATACTATAAGCGCGGCTTAATCTCCAATGATGAGCGTTCCAGTCGTTCCATCACAGCTTGGGAGCAATGCACGGAGGAAGTCGCGACCGCCCTCTCCTCCAACTTGGATGAGTTCAACCCCATCAATATGATGGTTGACTCCGGCGCCCGCGGCTCCAAGAACCAGCTGCGCCAGCTCGCCGGGATGCGCGGTCTTATCGCCAACACTGCCGGTAAGACCATCGAAATCCCAATCCGCGCCAACTACCGCGAGGGACTCAACATCCTCGAGTACTTCATCGCCTCCCGCGGTGCGCGGAAAGGCTTGGCCGATACGGCGCTGCGTACCGCCGACTCCGGATACCTGACCCGCCGTTTGGTGGATGTCTCGCAGGATGTCATCATCCACGAGTTGGATTGCCACTGCGATGAAGGTGCCGAAGTGTATGATGTGGTCGCAGACAACCGCGTAATTGTTCCGCTCAAGGAGCGCCTGACCGGCCGCTATCTGCTGGAGGACTTGGTGGATGAGGAAACGGGCGCAATCATCCAATCCAATGAAGTCATCATGAAAGATGACGATGCCGCCCGCGTGGCAAGCTACGTCAAGGAACACGCCGCACCTGGCACGCGCCCCTCCATCCACATTCGGAGCCTCTTGACCTGCACATCCGAGCGCGGTGTCTGCGCCAAGTGCTATGGCGCAAACCTCGCCACCGGCGACCCGGTGAATATCGGTGAGGCTGTAGGCATCATCGCCGCACAGTCCATCGGCGAGCCGGGCACACAGCTCACGATGCGTACGTTCCACACCGGCGGTGCCCGCGATGCTTCCGACATCACACAAGGTCTGCCGCGCGTAGAGGAACTCTTCGAGGCGCGCAAGCCGAAGCTCTTGGCGCTCATCAGCGAGATAGACGGCGTGGTGTCCTTCCGTGAGATTAAGAAAGCAAAGAATGTGATTGTCACCGCCGAGACCATCGACGGCTCCGTGGATGAGCGCGCCTATCCGATACCCTATGACCAGATTATCAAGGTAGTGGATGGGCAGCGCGTCCGCAAGGGGGAGAACATCACCGAGGGTGCGCGCAACCCGCACGACATTCTGGCCGTCCTCGGGGTGCATGATGTGCATTCCTACCTGATTCAGGAAGTGCAGCGCACCTACCGCAACCAAGGCGTAGACATCAGCGACAAGCACATCGAGGTCATCATCCGCCAGATGATGCGTAAGGTCAAGATTACAGAGCCGGGCGATTCCCATGTCTTGCCCGGGACGCTTCTGGAGAAGCTGGAGTACCGCCGTCTCTGCGATCAGATTCGCGAGGAGTTCGGCGAGGATGCGCGTGTTCCTGAGTGCGCGCCTGTGCTGATGGGTATTACGAAAGCTTCCTTAGCTACGGATTCGTTCCTTTCCGCCGCCTCTTTCCAAGAGACGACGCGCGTATTGACCGATGCCGCCATCAAGGGCAAGAGCGACCCGCTGATTGGTTTGAAAGAGAACGTCATCATCGGCAAGCTGCTTCCCTCCGGGACGGGTATGCCGCGCTACGGCAATGTGACGCTTCTCGATACCGACAGCGACTTCGCCCAGCAGTATTTGGAGAGCCTCCATTAACAGACAATAACCAAAGGCAGGGGTGTGATGCGTCACGCCCCTGCCTCTCTAAGGGGTGGGAAATATGTTCTCAATAGAGCAGAGCTTGCAAAAGACCTACCGCGAGCGCATTTGGGGGCCGTTCACCAAAGCCTGCAAGCAATACAAACTGATACAGGAGGGCGACCGCATTGCCGTGTGCGTTTCCGGCGGGAAAGACTCGTTCCTGCTGGCAAAGCTCATGCAGATGCTCCAACGCTATTCCGATGTACCGTTTGAGGCAGTATACCTCACGATGGATCCCGGCTACCCGCAGGAAAAGCGTTCCAAAGTAGAGAGCAACGCCGTCCTTCTTGATTTACCATTGGAGATATTCAACTGCCCCATATTTGATGTGGTGCAGAAAGCCGGCGGCTCGCCGTGCTATCTCTGCGCACGGATGCGGCGCGGGAACCTCTACAAAGCCGCCGCCGCGCGCGGGTGCAATAAGATCGCCTTGGCGCATCACTTCTCTGATGCAGTGGAGACGACGCTCATATCCATCCTCTACGGCGGCCAGGTGCAGACCATGCCGCCGCGGCTGAAATCCGCAAACTTCCCCAGGATGGAACTGATACGCCCGCTGTACTTGGTGCATGAGGACAGCATCAAGGCGTGGCAAGCCTATCACGGTCTGGCGTTCATTAACTGCGGCTGTCCTTTCACCGAGGCCTGCGTGGAGTGCAATGCAGAAGAACCCGCGGCAGACAAGCCCGCAGAGAGCGAAGTCTTCACGGGCGAAGGCTCCAAACGCGCAGAGGTGAAGCGCCTCCTGCGCTATATGAAGCAATACAACCCCAATGTGGAGATGTCTGTCTTCCGCGCCATGGAGAACGTCAAACTCGATACAGCCTTGGGCTGGACCCAAGACGGGACAGCGCACTCGTTCTTGGAGCGGTTTGGGGGTGGGTTGGATGATAGCTGAGGCAGTTTTGCTTTGGTGCGTATGTTCAGCTGCTCAGCTCAGCTAAGCTCAGCTAAGCTAAGCTAAGCTCAGCTAAGCCAAGCTCAGCTTAGCTCAGCTTAGCCAAGCCAAGCTAAGCTCAGCTAAGCCAAGCCAAGCCAAGCTCACCCAAGCTCCCCCCGTTCCTCAGCTTCACGCCTTAACTGTTCAGCAGTCTGGGCGATAGTACGGTTACTTTTAACGAGGATAGACTTGACGTGTTGCCAAGCTTGTTTAGCGGCCAAGTAGTTTTGACCGCCGAAGACGGGATGGGACTGCAAGGAATTGAGTTTTTCACCGCAAGCATCGATTGATTTTTCACATTTCTTAAAAGCATCGGCGAACGCGGCATGACCGTTGCAAGCGACCTGTGCACGGATGAGCCAAACCTGGGCGGCAAGTGCTTGTTCGACGGCTTCCGCAGCGAAGACGAGATCACAGTCTTTTTCACCGGCTTCCAAGAAGAGCCGGCTGAGCAGCATAGAGAGTTCGGTAGCTCTGGTCAAGCTAAGACTTTTACCCACGAAACACACCCCGCGAAAAGAAGTATGGATTATTATACCTCTAAAGCGGTATTTTGTCAAGGTGGTTGTGGGAAGAAAGCGTATGTTTTCAGAGTGGCTTTGCGAAGCCATGAGGCGGGTCGCGAACCGCCGCCCGCCCGGTGCAAGGGATAAGCACCGGGCGGGGTAGTTGT
>JAISUW010000058.1 GCA_031271865.1 Oscillospiraceae bacterium | reverse complement strand
CGCATTTGTCAAGAGCAAAATCAACAAAAAATATTTTCAATATGTCAAAACTATTGTAAAAGTTACATTATGTCATTAATTTATGACGGATATTGTCGGGAAAAGTCGGATGCTGTCGGATTGCATTTCGCCGAAAAACGAAACCGGTGCTGTGCTGTCAAATTGCCCCTTTACTTTTTCGCTTTGGTGTGATATAATTGCGGTTGGTGGTCCCGGCAGCAGGACAAACCGCCGGACAGATAAGGATGAACCCGAAATGAAACTACACAGAACATTGATTTGTTTCCTGTTGGGAGGGATACTCTTGCTAAGCGCTGCTTGCGGCGCGGAGCCGATTGGCACACCTGTTTCCGGCAATTGGGCTTCTTTCCGCGGCAGCGAGCTTCGGACCGGGCGCGTTTCTATGACCGGTGACTTTGCGGGCGGGGCGGCTTTGGTGCAGGAACTCGACTTTCACAGCACCCATGCCTATGCCGCTGTTCTTCCCGATATATATTCCGCGGTTGAACGCACTTGGGCAGAGGGTGACGAGGAGAGCGGCACCGCCCCTGAGGTCTACCGCGAGAGCGATACTCCCGCAAACAGTGCGCAGGCTGTGAAGTATGCGCATCTCTTTGCACCGGAGGGGGATGACAGCCTCTACCGCATTGAGGCCTATGACGACTTCTCCCACCAGAGGGCAGATGGTACGGAAGGATTCCGGGGCTTGCGCGTATACAACGCCGCCGAGGAGATTCTCTGGGAAACCGAGTTCCCGGGCGTGGATATGCAGCGACCGCACGTCACGGTTGCGGACATGACGGGTAACGGCAAGCTCGACATTGTCGTGACCGGCTGGAGCGGCCTGTTTATCACCGACAACCAAGGCAGCGTGCTGACGTTCCTCTCCCAGGACACAGAAGGCTGGCACAACTGCCGCAAGCGCGGGTACCAGTGCATTGCCGATCTGAACAAAGACGGCTTGAGTGATGTGGTCATCGTCGGGTGCTTCCCATGGACCTGCGACGCGCTGATGAACTTGGGTAACGGCGAATTCAAGGTCGGCTGGTCGCACGTGTATGACAGCGACATCGCCTCCGCGAAGGTCATCAGCAAGCCTATTTTCCATACGGCCGCCGATTTCGACGGCGACGGCGAGACCGAAGTGTTCGTCAACCTCTGGAACTACAGCGGCAACGGGAATTGGACGGGTGTCTTCTATGACGGCGAAAGCGGTGCTGTCAAGTACACCTTGCCCGATGTCTATACCTGGTCGGCGGAGTACATAACGGCGGCTGACGGTATGCAGACTTGGGTGTTCTTCTGTACGGACACATTCGGGCAATCCGTCTTGGATAACGGTACGCAGCGCATATATACATTCAAAGACAAACAGTTGCAAGAGTTATATAGAATCGACAATGCCCTCTGGCAGCGACCGCGGCGGTATGTGTACAGCGAAACGGTGGCAGCCCATTCGGACGGACAATCCATGATCGCGGACGACATGGTGTTTATCCAGAAACAGAAGGGCGGCGATTTGTTCTTTGCCGCCCTGCAGCAGTCGGATGGCAGCAGCCGTATCGAGAGCTTCCGGCTGGAAACAGCGGTCACCGCAAAAGCCGCGGGGATGCAAATCCATGTGCCTGCCGGTGTGACCGCCTCTGTCGTCGGTGAAACCGTGCCCGGCACTTTGCTGGTGCAGTTTGAGCAATCCGGCGCACCCGCCGTCACCGTGACGGCCAATCGGCAAATGACGAACCTCGGTCGTTTCCCTGCGGCAGGAGAGAAAGATCGGCTTCCCATCGCCGCCGACTTGGATGGGGATGGCAAAGCGGAAATCCTCATCGCCGCGCCGGGCAATCACATCCTCTGCTATGCGCAGGAGGAGAGCGGTCAATATGCCCTGTCATGGCAAGCGGGCGGCCACGGGCAGTGGCACCAATACGCAGGGAGCTTGGACTTCGGTCTGCACGCCGCAGACATCAACGGCGACGGCAAGTTGGAAGTCTTAGCCTCCGGGCAAGGGGAGCAAGGGGCGGCATTGTTTGCATACGACTGTACCGGCAAGCGCTTGTGGCAGCACGAGTTCCCGGACATCCACGGCGGGGAACTGACGAGTTTTGACGGCTGCTTAGGGTTCTACGGTACGGCAAAAGTGAAAGGGGAGAGCAATCCTTATATAATAGTAAGCACCCAACGCGTGGTGCAGCACAGCGGGGATTTATACGCCCTGCGCGGCGCCGACGGCAGCACGGTCTGGCACTACGGCGACTTGGATGTAAACGGCAACCCGTACGACCAGAGCGGCTTTGCGTTCAGCGTCTATGATGTAAATGACGATGGCACGGACGAGATTATGCTGGGCTACGGCAACAATGTCTTTGTGGCGAGTGCTGCCGATGGATCTTTCCGCGCCAAGGAGTTTATGACCGGCTGGGTGCTCAATACATTTGACTATGAGCATGAAGGCTACAGCGGCTACTGGGTGCAGGAAACCACACCCGTCCCGCTGGAGCGCAAGAACGGCAAGACCTACTTTGCGCTGTTTAATATGCTGAACAATGCGGGGGTTGCAAGCGACAAGTTGAAAATAGACTGGATAGAGGTTCCGCTGACCCACATGAGCCGGGAGTGGCAGTGCCTGGCCGACTTGGACGGCGACGGTACGCTCTGGGCGGCGGAAATCAGCACACGGCTCTCGGACGGCGGACAGGAGCTGTTTGCGTACAACGCCCGTACCGGTGCGATGCGCAAAAACTTCGCCCGCGACTTTGACGGCTACATGCCCATCGCGTTCGACGCGGACGGCGACGGCAAGGATGAGATCGTTGTCCGCAGCGGCGCGGCGCGGGGCTTTGTTGTGATTGACGGCACAGGCAAGACCGTCTGCACCGCCGAAACGCCGGACGGTTCCGCGCCTTTCCTCATTGCCGCCGATTTGAACGGCAGCGGCATGGCGCAGCTGATCGGCGCATCCGCAACCGGCAAGCTCTATATCTACAAAGGAGTGCAGGCATGACGAAACTCTGCCTCATTGGTTGCGGCGGGATGAGCCGCTATGTGCATGGACCGTCGCACAAGAAGCTCCGGGCAGAGGGCTTGGCGGAACTTGCCGCCTGCTGCGATTTGGATGGAGAGAAAGCGCAGCAGTACGCCGCCGACTTCGGCTGGGCGCGGGTCTATATGGACTATCGCGAGATGCTCGAAAAAGAACATCCCGATGGCGTCATGATTGTTGTGCCGGAACGTGCGACTTGTGCGCTGGCTTGTGCGGTCATGCGGCTCGGGTACCCGATTGCCATTGAAAAGCCGCCGGGTGTGACCGCCGAAGAAACGGAAGAGATTTGCCGCGTATCCGGGGACTTGCGGCAAGGCTGTGCAGTGTTCTTTAACCGCCGCTTCTGTCCGAGTATACTTATAATGAAAGAGCGGCTGCAAGCTTTGGATTACAACCCGGCGGCAGCGCACTTCTCCTGCCGCTTTGAGCGCCTGAACCGTCGGGAAGCGGACTTCCCCTCCACGGCGATCCACGGAATTGATACGCTGCAATACATCGCGGGCAGTCCATACAAGGAAGTGCGCATATTCTATCAAGAGCAACCATTCTTGGGCAAAGGCGTAGTGGCCTATCACTTGCAATGCCGATTCGAAAACGGGGCGACAGGCACGCTGGCGTTCCTTCCCAACGGCGGGAGAATGGAGGAGGTCTATACCGCGCACTTCCCCGGCCATCGGCTGGAGGCGGCCGTGGACATCCAACGCCCGGACGGCAAGGGCTATTTCACGCACTTGCAGGAGCACGAAGTGATTGAACACATGGAGGCACATCAGCTGAGCGAGCAGTTGGATTATTATATCAACGGCGGCTTCTATGCAGAGAGCGCGGCGTTTGCGGTGTGGTTGGCAGAGAGAGAGGGCGGCACTTGCTCTTCGCCTGTAACCACAGCCCTGCAAGCCGCCCGGATTGCGGATGCCCTGCGGCGCCGCGCAGGGGAAATCTGCTTTTGAAAGGGGTACACCATGAGCGACACTGTCTTCACTTGGTCAATGGACGAATCCGGCACCATCTGGCAACCTTGGTCACCGAGAAAAGAAAAATGGCCGCAATTTGAAAACGGCGAGGTGCGCGGCACGCCGCTTTGCTTTGGCGGCTACCGAACCTATGTGCCGCTGGACGGCGGTGGGTGGTTTCGGTTTGAGGTGACGTTTGCATCAGACAGGGAAACCGCCCTGCAGCAGCATGTGCTGTGCTTGCTTCTGACCGATTACGGCAGCGGCCCGGCGGATGCCGTCAATGACTTCACACGCAACGCAGACGGCACGGTGACAGGAAAGCTGGCGGTCAAACTGCATCCGCAGGCGAAAGGGGTAACCATCCTCTTCGGTCTGCGCTACTGCGAGAATACGGTAAAACTGCTCTTCTGCAAGCTGAAGCGTACGCAAGCCCTCCCGCCGCGAAAGGCGCGTATTGGCGTCTGCCGCTGGTGGCCGAACCATGCGGGCAGCCGAGAGAATTATCTGGCGCAGACGGCGGAGCTTCTCGACCAAGCGGGTGTACAGAATGCGGATCTGATGCTGCTTACGGAGGCGGTAAACCTTTGGTCGCCTTCGTTGCCGTTTGGCGACATGGCGGAGGATATTCCGGGCGGCGCAGGGTGCCGTCTGGCAAGCGAGAAAGCCCGGCAGTATGGGATGTACGTCTGCATCTGCCTCTCGGAATTGGAGGGAGGGCACCTGTATACAACGGCGGCGCTGTTCGGTCGGGATGGAGCGTACATCGGCAAGTACCGCAAAACGCACCTCTACTTTCCGGAGGAACTGGAGCATGGGGTCACACCGGGGGAGGATTGGCCGGTATTTGACCTTGATTTTGGGCACGTGGGGATTGTCATCTGTTATGACAGCTGGTTCCCGGAGTCGTTTCGCTTGCCTGCGATGAAAGGCGCGGAGCTGATTCTCTTCCCCAACGCCGGGCACGAGCCGAAGCTTATCCCGGCGCGGGCGATTGACAGCTGCGTTTATGTTGCCAATTCCGCCGGCAGCTGTGCGCAGGTTGTTGACACTATGGGAAACAACGTTGTCCACGGCACGGAATATGGGAAGGTATTGGTCGGTGAGATTGACCTAAACCACCGTCCGCTTCCCCATGCCAACGGCGGCGGCAACATGATGAGCGCCCCCGGCGGCAAACGCTGTTCGCAGAACACCCTGTCCAACCGCATCTTTGCAGACATGTCGGCGCAGGCAGAGGTTTGGGAGCAGCGTGGAACCGTGCCGAACGCATGGTGCTGAGGGCACAGTATCGGATTCCTAAGCACAGCGCTAGGTGCGGGCAAACGCCCGCACATTTTTTATTCAACTTTCCCAAAATATTCCGAACCAATTGCGTGCTGTATTGGTAGTTTCGACAAATTTTGCATTTTTTCGGAAAAATTCTTGACAAGCT
>JAISUW010000057.1 GCA_031271865.1 Oscillospiraceae bacterium | reverse complement strand
CGCATTTGTCAAGAGCAAAATCAACAAAAAATATTTTCAATATGTCAAAACTATTGTAAAAGTTACATTATGTCATTAATTTATGACGGATATTGTCGGGAAAAGTCGGATGCTGTCGGTGACGAATCGCTGAAACGCCCGGCTACGCGTAATTGGTTGCCGGAAAGGATGACCGGTTACGCGAAAACGGTTAGATAGGATGGTATAAAGCCTTATTGAGAGAATGGTCTAACAAGGACGGCAGCATAGCGCAAGGCAACAGCTACGCGTAACAAGTCATGCTAAAGGGCAACCGGTTACGCGTAGCCGGCGGCGGTTGGGGAGGGGGAACAAATCGAAGCAAACAAAACGGGAGTGATTCGTTTCAACTTGTCCTTGACAAGTCCGCAAAAAGGTGGTAGAATAAGGATTGGGTGACAGTAACGAAAAAAAAGTGCCGGTGTACTGTTTCCACTTATTAAGGAGGTCAAACGCTATGGCAAAGCTCAAAGAGCGTCTATCACGCCCCCTCGTACCGACGGAAACCGCAGGGGAGAAGTATCTCAATTGGAGAGAGGCTATCTCTTATGCCTTGGGCAAAGGTGCGCAGGGAATGAGTACCTCCATGATGAACTCCAAGTACCTCAACTACTTTCTGACCAATATGCTCAACTTGGGTACTTCGACGGGCGGTCATATCCGGCTCTGGTGCGGGCTTTGGGATGCCATCAATGACCCATTGTTCGGCGTGATTGCGGACAAGACGCGCACGAAAGACGGCAAGTTCCGGCCTTACATCCGCTGGGCACCGTATGTCTGTGCTTTCTTTACTATGCTGTTCTTCCTATCCGGCAAATTGACCGCCGGGGGAACTGCCGGGCTGATTCTTACCATTGCGGCTTTTGTGGGCTGGGATATGAGCTATACAGCCGTGGACATTCCCATCGGTGCTTTGGCTTTCTCCATTACCCCCAACAGCGTAGAGCGCACGAAGCTCTTTGGTTTGTCTGCAATCGTGCGGGCTGTGGTGGGAGCCATCGCCGGAGAGTTCGTGGCCGTTGCGCTGCTCTTCCCTTATTTTGAACAGAACACCTATCCGGCCTATATCATCGCAGCCGCCGTTTCCGCCGCCGGTATGGTTTTCATGACGCGCCCGACCTACAAGCACACACGCGAACGCGCCCTTTACAGCGAGAACACCCCCTCCCTCATGGAGTGCCTCCGCTTGCTGGGGAAGAACAAACCTTTGATTCTGCTGTTTCTTGCCAACCTTATCTATATCTTCGCCACCACACCCGCCGCCGTATCGGCTTATATGGCGGTAGATATGTTCGGCGGCGGTAAGTATAACCTCATCATGGACATCTGCACCGCGCCTGCGCCTTTCGTTGCCTCATTTTGCGTGCCGTACATTGCGCAGAAGCTGGGGGCGAAAGTCGATTTCAAACGGATATGGGTACTGTGCTGCGTTGCGAGTGCGGTCTGCTATGGACTGATGTTTGTCATCTGCGGCTCGTCCATGTCCCGCGCCGAGACCCCTTCGCAGATTCCGGTCGTCATCAGCGTCATCTTCCTGACGCTGTATACCCTCTCCCTCATCCCCATTGAGTCGAAGAACCTCGTCCAAAAGGAGATGGAGGCGGAGACCGTGGACTTTATTGAGTGGCACACCGGGCAGAGAGCCGAAGGTATTATGATCAGCACCATGTCTTTTACCGGCAAGCTCACGAACTCGGCTGCCTCCTCCCTGACGCTCTTTATGCTGGGGCTGGCGAAGTACCAAACCCATGCCGATGCCATCTATACCGCGCAGTCGGCGGACGCCCGCTTTGCGCTGGTGGCACTCTTTACCCTTGTACCCTGCGCGGCGCTGCTGCTGATGCTCGTACCTATATACTTTTATAACATCACCGGAGAGAAGCACAGGCAGATTGCGGCGGAGCTTGCCGAACGCAAAGCGGCGGCGGAGTCCGGTGAACAGTAAGCGGCAGCAGGAAAGGCGGTATGGGAATGTACGCAGTAATGTCTGATACGCACTATTACGCGCCGGAGCTGGGAACGGCGGGCAGCGCCTATGCACAGCGTTCCGGCTCCGACCAGAAATGCTTGGCGGAATCCCGGGAGATTATCCGGGCGGCTTTTGCGGATGTCCGCACAACCGGCGCTTCGGCAGTTCTCATTGCCGGGGACTTGACCAACAACGGGGAGCGCATTTCCCACGAAGAGTTCCGGGAACTGCTGTACGGCTTGCAAACATACCTGCCGGTCTATGTGATCACCTCCACGCACGACTGGGGCTGCGATGGTCTGCACCGCCGCTATGTCGGCGAGGATACGGTCTATGGAGAGCCGACTTTAACCGCCGGTGAATTGAGTGCTTTCTACACCGACTTCGGTTTGAACAAGGCGCACAGCCGCCACCTGACAGCGCATGGCGTGTCCTCTTATGCAGCCGTCCTGCCGGACGGGACGCACCTCATAGCCCTCAACGACGACAAAAACGGCAAAGGCCGTGCCGGCTATGATGCGCCGCATATGGCATATATCGAAGCGGAGTTGGCCGCGGCCGCCGCTAATGAACGCCCGTGTGTACTTATGACACATCACCCGCTCTATCCCAATCGGCCCCTCATGCGCAAAGCCACCATCGGCGACAGCAAGCCAACCGTTGCCCGCCTGTACAAGGCCGGTCTGCGCACCGCCTTTGTGGGACATACACACGTCTTGGATGACCGTGTGCACCGCGGTGTGCGGCAGGTGAATGTCCCTGCTCTGTGCGGCTATCCGGGGGGGTATATGCTCGCCGACGGCGGCACAATCACGTACCGCGCCATGCCGGAATATACCCCGCTCCTGACCGACCACGTCATGCAATTGGTGCCTGCCCCTTTGCGCAACCGCATTTCTGCGTATGGGGTGAAACGGTATCTGGCAGGGCGAATGGTATGAGCCTGCCCGAGAGCGGTCAATAACGTTCATATACAAACGATTAGGAAAAACAGTCGGAGCGTATGCGCCTGCGGTACAAAGCCGGCTGCGGATATCAAACCAAAGGACAGATTTGTATTATGAAGCAAGCAGAATTTGAAGACCCCGCTGTACACTCGGAACACGGCAAAACAAAAACAGCCTACCGCTGCGGGAAGGACGAGTTCAATGAACTGTACCTGCGAACCCGCGATAAAGCGTGGGTGATTGCCCTCTCCATTGCAAAGAACGAGGAGGACGCCTTAGACATCCTCCAGGATGCTTACCTCTCCGCTTGGCGGCATATGAAGAATCTGCGTGACCCGGAGAAGTTCGGTCCATGGCTCAACAGCATCGTGGCGAATACGGCAAAGAACTACCTCAAAGCCCGGAACGCCCATGCCTTTGTACCGACAGAGGAGGATGCGGATTTGCCCGCGTGGCAGCCGGAAACGGATCCCGCTTTCCTGCCCGATGCGGCTCTCGACACGGCGGAGACGCGGCACCTCCTGCAAGGGGTTATTGATAACCTCCCGGAGGAGCAGCGGCTCGTGGTGTTGCTGCATTATTATAATGATATGACGCTGGAGGAGATTTCGGTTTCTACCGGTGTGCCCCTGAACACAATCAAAGGCCGCCTGCGCTATGGCCGGCGAAAGGTCACCGACGAGGTGCAGGCTTTGGAGAAGCGCGGTGTGCGCGTTCGCGGTGCGGCTCCCATTCCGTTGGTTATCTGGGCGCTGAAGCTTGCGATGGCGGAGTCGGTTCCGCTCCTCCCTGCCGCCATCATCGGCGGGGGTACGGCTGTGGGAGGTGTCCTTGCGGTCATAGGGGTCAAGAAGCTGATTGCCGCAACGGCTGCCGTCATCATCGGCGGGACAGCTGTCGGCGGTGCGATTCTTGCTACACGCCCCAAAGCGGAACCTGCCGGCGCGCACGCCTATACCTATGCGGTCACAACGCAGGAGGCTTCCACCTTGCCGCAGAGCGAGCGGTATACCTATTCCGTCACAGCCGCCGCGGCAACCGGAGCCTCGCAAATCACCTCTGCCACCGGGAAGACGGCGGCCGCCGTTTCCGTACCTTCGGCTGTGCGGACGGAAAGTGCGCCTGCTTCAAGCAGCCCGCGCACTCAACCCCCACAGACCGCCCCGACCACCGCACGGCAGTACACCTATGCCGTAAACACTTCGCAAAGCACATCCGCGCAGACGACGGTCACGACAGCCGCCGCGGCAGCAGCAACCTCGGCAGCGGCAAGCACGCAAACAACCGCAACCCTGCCGGTTCCGTCTCAGACCGCTACCACAACTACTACGGCCACCACATTGACGACGCTGCGCCCGGTAACTACCACGACAACGACGGCGGCACCTGCTACCGTCACCCCGGCAACCGACTTCAACTATATCGAAGACAACGGCAGCATACGGATAAGCTACTACACCGGTACGAATCCGGTTGTGGTTGTCCCCGCAACCATTGACGGCAAAGCGGTGACGAATATCAATAACTTTGCTTTCGAGCGTACGGCGGTCACCTCCGTGACCTTGCCGGCAAGCGTCACCGGAATCGGCAACCGCGCCTTTGACTTCTGCACGCAGTTGCAGACTGTTATTGTGTCTGCGTCATCCATGACCATAGGCACCGCAGTCTTCAACGGCTGCACGGCCTTGCAGACGGTCTATTGCCGCGCCGGCTCCTCCATGGAGAGCTACTGCAGCAGTCTGGGGATTGCAACGGCGGCTCTCTGAAAAATTTTTTCATAAAATATATACCCAAACTTCAAATGGGATTGTCTATAGAGTGGAACCCAAAAATACAAACGGAGGAATGACAATGAAGACTCTGAAACGCGCCCTCGCCGCCCTACTGGCCGTGCTGCTGCTGATCGGCGGAATGTCCGCAGGTACGGTCAGCGCAGCCGCCGTCGGGGAATATGACCAAGCGGATGAGATGTTCATCGACCTGGCCATGCAATACCCCGATGAAGTCCTGCAGGAAGGCAAAACCTTAGAGCAACTGCAAGACGTATTAACCTCTTATCAACTCGGAGAAGGCGCACTGCTCGATTACTACACCGCTGAAGACATTGCGGACGATTACCTCAGCGAAACCTACCTGCCGCTGTACTATGCGTTCAAAGACATCGTGCAACTGATGGACATTTATAACAGCAGTTATACCGCACAGATGAACGCCATGGCCGCTGTAACGGCCGCATGGAACGCGCTCTACGGCACATCCTGCCGGAGTGTCATTGCGTACTTGGAGGGCACCGAAGGCGGTATCCGAGAAAACGTAACCGCCCAAACTGCATGGTATGCCGCTGTCTTTAAGTATCTCAAAGAGATTGAGAATGCGGACTTTACCGCTGTTTTGCCCGTGTATAATGACCTCGTGGCACGGATTGCCGCGCTCGGGCTATCTGTCGACCTCACCGTACCGCGCTATACCCTGACCGTTGCCGCAGACTCCCAACCCCTTAGCGTAATGGGTGAACTGTTGGCGGCAGGCAGTGTTTATACAGAGTCTTTCTATGCCAATGCCCTTGTCAGCCTGCAAACAGAAGTGAGCAATCCCCTCTGGAGCCTGCCGGCGGATTCCGTTTTCTTGGATAACGGTGAGGGCAGCGTTGTGATTTATATGCCCGCCCAAAACACCGACGTTGCCTGCACCTCCGCCACACCGAACCTCGCGGACAGAACCGCTTTGCTTGCGTTGCTGCAGAGAGCCATCAGCTTGGATACCTCCGGCTATACCTATGAGAGCGTGGAGGCTTTCCACGGCGCCATCATAGCGGCGCAGCTTACCGCAAATGACGAGACCTCCGCCCAAACTGCCGTGGATTCCGCAACCGCCGCCTTGCAAGCGGCGATGGATGCCCTCGTGTGGGATATGCCCGAAGAAATCCCCGAGCAGCGCCCCGCCATGCCGGACATCGCCGCGCTCAAGGTGGGGGATACGTTCTACCTTGGCACATACCCCTCCACGATTATCTACTCTGCCGCACCCACGGGCACGCTGCTTACCGGCTTGGGTCCGGGTACAGTCAATGCGGAGCTGGTCGGCGCCCTGAATGCCCTGCTGACCGATGACTGGCAAACAGACACATTCGGCGAGGGCAGCCGCTACGGGAACTGGCAGTACCAAGACGTGGTCTACCAAGGCGTGAAGTACCGCTACGCCGACAAGTTGGCCGGGTACAAGAACTGGTATGTTTCCGAGAACTATTGGTTCCGCTTTGACCCTGTCAAGTGGCGCGTTCTGGAAAGCGGGAACGGCACAGCGATTGTCATGGCGGACAACGCGCTGGACTCGGTACCGTGGGGGGAAGGGACAGGTCTTGTGACTTGGGAAGACAGCATCCTGCGGGACTTCATGAACAGTTCAATGCTTAACTCCCTGTTCACCCCTGCGGAGCAAGCCGCCATAGCCGACAGCTACCCGGCAGGCACCGCCGCAACGGATAAACTCTATTCCCTGAGCCGAACGTAGTTCAATACCTATTCTTTCCCGAAGGTAGCTCCCTTTGTTCCCTATGTCAGCTTGCGCGGCAACCAAGGATATACACTCACAAAAAACGAGAACTGGTGGCTGCGCGATGTCACCGCCGCCAACACCACCTACTATGTGACTATGAGCGGCAGTATCGGTACGGAGTATAACTCCGGCATGAAGCAGAACGGCGG
Source organism: Oscillospiraceae bacterium (assembly GCA_031271865.1). Lineage (GTDB taxonomy): Bacteria > Bacillota > Clostridia > Oscillospirales > Acutalibacteraceae > WRMQ01. The sequence goes on along the minus strand of JAISUW010000057.1, from coordinate 14,604 downwards.
GCAGGGCGCGACCCCCGGACCGCGTCCGGTCATGAAACTGACCGCCGATGTGCGCCCCGCCATCCCGGATGTGAATGAACTGTCTGTCGGAGATACGTTCTACCTTGGCACATACCCCTCCACGATTATCTACTCTGCCGCACCCACGGGCAATCTGCTTACCGGCTTTGGTCCGGGTGCAGTCAATGCGGAGCTGGTAGAGGCACTCAATGCGCTCTTGACCGATGACGGCTGGCAAACGGAGACCTACGGTGAAGGCAGCCGCTACGGGAACTGGCAGTACCAAGACGTGGTCTACCAAGGCGTGAAGTACCGCTACGCCGACAAGTTGGCCGGGCACAAGAACTGGGATGTTTCCGAGAACTATTGGTTCCGCTTTGACCCCGTCAAGTGGCGTGTTCTGGAAGTCGGCGAGGGTACGGCGCTGGTCATGGCGGAGACGGCCATTGACTCCGTACCATGGGCCGAAGGGACAGGACTTGTGACATGGAAAGACAGCCTCCTGCGGAGCTATATGAACTCCACCATGCTCGGGACGCTGTTTACAGGCACAGAACAAGCCGTGATAGCCAACAGCTACCCCGAGGAAGCCGTAGAGGATAAGCTCTATGTCCTCAGCCGAGAGGAGTTCAACGCCTACACATTCCCCAAGGTCTCCCCGTTCGTGGCATATACACGCTTCCGCGGCAACCAAGGGTACTATGCCTACTCCCACGAGAACTGGTGGCTGCGCGATGTCACGGCGGCGAATACCACTTATTATGTAACCATGGGCGGTTCCATCGAGACCGAGAACAACGCCGGGCAGTTGAATAACAGCGGCTACGGCGCCTCGCCCGGTCCGCGCCCGGTCATGCGCTTAGGCGCCGCCGTCGGACACCTCTGCGTGTGGGGCGAATGGGTTTCCACCGCCACTTGTACAGAACCCGGCACCCGTACCCGCGCCTGCACCGTGGAGGGCTGCACCAAAACGCAGAGCGAAGCCGTCCCTGCCGCCGGGCATCAGTGGGGCAATGTGCTGCGGACCAAAGAACCCAACTGCACGGAAGAAGGCATTGGTATACGCACCTGCGCCGTCTGCGGAGAAACTACTACTATCACATATAGCCCCTTAGGACACGGGGAGTATCTCCCGACCGTCGTGGCGCCCACCTGCACTGAACCCGGCTACACCCGCCACACTTGCGAGTTCTGCGACGACTACTATGACGATACGCCGGTGGCGGCTTTGGGGCATGACTACGGTACGTGGGAAGTGACTGTGCAGCCGACTTGCACGCAGAACGGCTTACAGACAAAAGCCTGCACCCGATGCGGCGATACGGTGAGTGAGAGCCTCGAAGCCCTCGGGCATGACTACAGTGCGTGGGAAGTGACAGTACACCCGACTTGCACGCAGGACGGTTTGCGGACAAAAGCCTGCTCCCGCTGCAACGATACGGTGAATGAGAGCATCGATGCTCTCGGGCATGACTACGCAGCCGTTGTGACAGCACCCACCTGCCTGGAGGGCGGTTACACCACTTACACCTGCACCCGCGATGCCTCCCACACCTACACGGACACTCCCACGGCTGCTACCGGTCACTATTGGAACAGCGGTGTCATTACCAAGCAGCCGACTTGCACGGAGAACGGTGCCTACACCTACACCTGCACGAAGTGCGCTAAGACCAACGTCATATCAATTGCTATGACCCCTCATACGTTAGTGACTGCCGTTACCGACCCTACCTATGATAACTACGGTTGGCGCGTTGAGAGTTGCACCGTCTGCGGCTACGAATCGAAACGGGAACGCCTCTCGAAACTTCCCATCGAAAGCTACGGTGTCAAAATAGAAGACCCGGACGATGTCTTCCCTGACGGCTTCTCCATTGCCGTGGATTCCCCGCAGTATTCAGTCCTTGACCGCAACACAGGACTGCTCAACGAGAACGACTTCGCCTTTGATGCCGCCGATAGCACCGGCACGTATAGCACCACACTCTACAATGTCACATTAAGTGTAGGCAATCGTGTAATCCATGAAACTTTGTCTTCGTATGTCTATGTCACGATTCCGACACCGGGAAATTTCAATCCGTCTACCTTTATTTTCGGCTACTATGAGATGACCTCTGACGGACCCCGCCTGAAACAAGTTTGGACTTCTAATGCAACAAACCAATATGAGAGATATACGGTAAACGGCGACGGCACGCTGAGCTTCTGGACCAACCACTTCTCCCTGTACGGCTTTACGGAGTATATCCCGCACACCACCCATACCATTGGACAGCGGGAACGCAGCGGGACGCAGTGGGTATACTACTGCACCGAATGCCATCAACTCGCCAAACAGGAACCCTTCTCGTTCTTCGACTGGATTCTCTTCATTGTGTGCTTCGGGTGGATTTGGATGTAGTTTACAAGAGGCAAGAGCAGAAGTTGCCCCGGCGGCACCGAAAGGTGCTGCCGGGGCTTCGCGAAGCCCCTACTGCCCCCTTGCGATTCCCTCGGAAATGTGGTATAATACCTACAGACCACACCGCCAAAAGAAAGTGTAACCGCTATGCGTACAGAATCCGATTTCCTCGGCAGCAGGCAGCTGCCGAAAGGTGCCCTCTATGGCTTGCAGACCCTTCGGGCGCGGGAGAACTTTGCCTTGCCTTTCGCTGACGCACCGGAGGCTTTGGTACGCGCCGTCCTTCAAATCAAGCTCGCTGCTGCGGAGAGCTACCGGGAACTGGCGGAGAAACCGGTTGTGTATGCGGCTATCGCAGAATCCTGCCGCGAACTGCTGGCAATGGAAGCCCTCCCCCCGGACTTGCACACGAACGCCCTCCAAGGCGGGGCTGGGACATCCCTGCACTTTGCCGTAAATGAAGTGGTGGCAAATATGGCCGCAGTGCATCTGGGCGGTATGCCGGGCGATTATGCGTTGGTGCATCCTTTGGATGACGTCAACAAAGGCCAATCCACCAATGATGCCGTGCCGACAGCCTTGCGCATCGCTGCGATTCAGGGTGTCCGTGCGCTGAGCGAAGAATGCGCGAAGCTCCAAGAGGCACTCCAAGAAAAAGAGAACGCCTTTGACAGCATCCGCAAGCTCGGCCGCACGGAATGGATGGATGCCGTGCCGACAACGCTCGGACAGACCTTCGGCGCCTTTGCGCAAGCGGTGGCACGTGACAGATGGCGGCTGTATAAAATGGAAGAGCGGCTCCGGCAAGTGAATCTCGGCGGCGGGGCGGTCGGGACGCTGAACCAATCGCCGCTCCACCGCAAGTATCGCGTGTTGGCTCTGGAGAAACTGCGGGAGATTACCGGCATCGGTCTCGCGGCAGCGGAGTACCCGCTGGACATCACACAGAATGCCGATGTGTTCGCTGAGGTGTCAGGTCTTCTGAAAGCCGCCGCCGTGAATCGCATGAAGATAGCCGGCGATTTGCGCCGCATGAACTCCGGCCCGGCGGGCGGTCTGTCGGAGCTTCATTTGCCGCCGCGGCAAATCGGTTCCACGATTATGCCGGGGAAAGTGAATCCGGTTATCTGCGAGATGGTGCAGCAGACCGCGATGCGCGTAATAGCCAATGACACGGCAATCACGCTTGCTGCCGGAGAGGGCGAGTTTGAACTGAACGCTTTCACGCCGCTCATCGCCCACAGTCTGCTCGAGAGCTTGGATTTGCTCACTGCCGCTGACAGACTTTTCCGCGTCAAGTGTATTGCAGGAATCACAGCCGATGCGGCGCATTGTGCGCAAATCCTCGGCGCTTCCAATGCGGAACTGCTGGCGCAGGTGCCGACGGTAGGGTATACGGCTGTGGAAGCAAGAAGTAAAGCAGAGACATGAGGCACTGTAGAGGCCGGAGGCAAGAACAGAAACGGGGCGTACTGCGTACACCCCTTTGTATCAGAGTTCGTTATGCAAAGCCGGTCGGCCGCTTACGCTTCAACGGCAAATTTGTAGCCCACACTCCAGACCGTCTGGAGGCTCCATTTGTCGCTGACGCCCTCCAGCTTCTCCCGCAGGCGCTTGACGTGGACATCGATTGTGCGGCTGTCGCCATAGTATTCAAAGCCCCACACCTCGTCCAGCAGTTGGTTGCGGGTAAAGACCTTATTTGGGTTGGAGGCGAGGTGGTAGAGAAGCTCCATCTCTTTGGGGGGAGCATCCACTTTCTTGCCGTTCACGCGCAGCTCGTAAGTGGTGAGGTTGACGCTGAGCTTGTCAAAGTGAACCTCTTTGTCTCTCTCGCCCGCATCTTCAGGCGTCGTGCGGCGCAGAACAGCACGCACACGGGCGACAACTTCTTTCGCCTCAAAGGGCTTAGTTACATAGTCATCAGCACCCAGTTCCAGACCCAGCACACGGTCAAAGACCTCGCCTTTGGCGGTGAGCATAATAATCGGAACTTGCGATTCCTGACGGATTTCGCGGCATACGCTCCAGCCATCCCGACCGGGGAGCATGATGTCGAGCAGAATCAGCGCGGGGGATTCCTCTCGGAACAGTTTCAGGGCGGTTTCTCCATCGCCGGCGACGAGGACTTCATAGCCCTCGTTTTTCAGATACAGGCGCATCAATTCAATGATATTTGCCTCGTCATCTACGCAAAGGATTTTGGCGGCCATATGCACACACTCCTTGATGAATTTTCAGGTAAATCGTATTTGTTCAGCCGCCTTGCGCGACTGTTACCGCATAAAAGTCTTCGATAGCTTGGTAGAAATCATCTTTGCTGCCATCATTTTTGATGATAACGTCAGCCAATTTTTCGGACTCGCTTGTTTTGAATTGGGCTTCCTCCGCCGCATCGAACGCACGGAGGTTCTCCTCGCTGCTGCCGTCGCGGGCCGAACCGCGGGCAAGCATCCGCCCATAACGCACGGCATCGTCTGATACCACCACATCCACCAGAATGAAATCGTCCCCGAAACTCTCATGGAAGAAAAGTACATCCGAATAAGGACGGATGCCGCTCACCAAATATACCGGCGCACCGCTCTCGCGGATTTTCTTTTCGACTTGCTTGGGGAAGAAATCCGTGCCGTTTTGATCCATGTATTTTTTGCTGGTGGCGTGGAGGTTCTCGCGCGTCTTTTCCAGACCGTCTTTTTCGGCCAACTCCCGCACGATATCCCCAATGGAAGTCATGGGGAGGTTGTATTTGTCCCGTAGGTACTCCAGAAAGAAATCCTTGCCCGAACCGTTTTTGCCGACTGCGGCGATTACCATGTTTTGGTACCCTCTCGTTCATTTGTTATAGTTTGTACTATTATACCCCAATTCTTCCCGCGTGTCAAGAAAATATTGCATTGCATCGGCATGACGGATTTGTGAACAGCATGCTTTCATGCCGGCAGACGCTCTAAATCCGGCGGGGTGCGGTCGCAGATGGTCAAGTAGTCTTCGCCTGTCCATGCGGAGAGCTCCCCGCGGCGCAGGATGACCGGCATTCGGTTGTGGATGGGGATCATTGATTCATTGGCGGCGGCTGTGAGTATGGAGAAGCACCCGGAACCATTGTGTATCCCGGCCAAAAAGAGTGCTCTTTCCCCGGGCAAACGAAACAGGTACCGTTGCTTCCTCTTCCCCTCGCCGTGCTGCCACTCATAGAAGCCATTGGTCGGCACAACGCAGCGTCCTTCCCGGAGGGGTTTTGCCCATGTCCGCAGAATGGATGCTGTTTCCGCCTTTGTGTTTATCAGGGGGCGGGGTTTGCTTTCCGGTTTGTTTTTGTCCGGATAGCCCGGGAAACCCCACTCCATAATTTCTGCACGAAGTCCCCCCGCGTCCGGAAGCAGAATGGGTACCTTATTGGTTGGGCGCACATCTCCTTCCGCGCGGGCAATGGGTATTGTTTCCGGTGTGTAAGCTGCGCGGATTATCTCCAAAAGCCCCGGGCGGTCGTCTTGCGTGAAGGACAAGAAGCAAGCGCACATAAGCTGTTCTCCTTGACATATTTCCGAAAATATGCTATTATTATGCCATAGAAGATTGCCGATTACTAAATTCTCTTCTATCTGGAGGCATTCATGGCAAAAAAATACTGTGTGACTGGCGGGACGGGCCATATAGGCTTTGCTTTGTGCAAGGCTTTGGCGGAGAAAGACGCGGCTGTGCGCCTGTTATTGCGCGGTCCTTCTTCGATCATGGCAGGCTTTCGTTTTGAGACGGTGTTCGGGGATATTCTGGATTACCAATCCCTTGTATCTGCTTTTAACGGTATGGATACCGTATTCCATGTAGCCGGTTTGGTGGATATCAATGGGATTGACGAGCCCAAGGTCTGGGATGTGAATGTCACCGGCACGGAAAACGTATGGCGCGCCTGTAAAGTCTGCGGAGTCAAACGCTTGGTGTATGTTTCCAGCGTGGATGCCTTGCCGCCCCTTCCCAAAGGTGAAACCATGACGGAAATCTCTTCCTTTGACCCGGCAGCCGTCACCGGTACGTACGCCAAAACCAAAGCCGCCGCCACCAAATTTCTTCTCGATCATGTTGGGGAAGAGCCGGAAATCGTAATCTGCCACCCGTCAGCCTGTATCGGTCCGTATGACTATAAGGTCAGTTTTGCAGGCGTATTGGTACGGTATTGGCTCAAACGCTCGATTCCTTTTTCTCTCTCTTTCGGTGGGTACAACTTCGTGGATGTCCGCGATGTGGCGGAGGGTTTAATCGCTGCTGCGGAACACGGGAAAGACGGTTCCTGCTATATTCTCTCCGGCGCTTATGTTACGGTGGATGCTTTCCTGCGCTTGTTGGCGAAGCTCACGAACCACAGACCGCCGCTTCTGCGCTTCCCTTACGGCATGACAGTCGGACTGATTCCCGCTTCTGAAAAATACTATGATCTCATGCACAAAACGCCGCTCTTTACCGGATATACCCTGCGGAAACTGCGCGACAATGGGATGTTTTCCCATGCCAAAGCCACGCAGGAGCTGGGGTACCGCCCGCGCAGCGTAGAGGAATCCCTGCGGGACATGCTGACTTGGCTTCAAGCGGAGAAAGCTTGAGGCTGCCGCGGTTATAAATGCACCAATGCATTTGCCAGCCGAAGTGCATAGGCCTGCGCCAGCGGCAATTCGCGGCGCAGATTGCTGTAAACGCCGATGCCCCTTGTATCTCCCTGTGCAAAGTCTACAGTACCGTCCTTGCGCGTCATCGCCATCAAGGCACTGCGCGCTTGGACAGCTGCTTGCATATACTCCGGAATTTCGCACAGCGCCCCGGTGAGCCACATCCCATAGCCTATCATAGCGGTAGCAGAGCTTTCCGGGCGTGTATCCGTAAGAAGTGCCGCGCTCCATGCCCCGTCAGGCAACCGATAGCGCAGGAGAATCTCTGCCGCCTCCTGGGCTTTGATGAGCAGCGCCTCTCGGGTATCTCCCGTGGTTACGACAGCACTCTCCGCGAAAGCAAGGAACCAGAACGCCGCGCCTCTTCCCCAACCGCAGATGCCCAAGGGTGCGGCATTTCTTGTATCCAACGCATGAAACGGCAACCCCGTCCGCAATTCCGTTCCGAGGCGGTTGAATTCCTCCAACTGCCGCAATGCCAGATCGGTAGCGCGCAGGTCGCGCATGCGCTCTCCATAATAGAACAGAAACGGACACAACATCTGGAGGCTGTCCGCAAAGCGCACATCGGGCAAAGCCGGTGTATAAGGCAATGTGCCTTCCCCGGCTTTGGCAAGGAGGTTTTCCGCGAGTTTCGCGGCGGCCTCCTCATACTGTCCTTGCAGTAAGGCATAGAGTGCTGCCGGGCAGGCTTCCGGACTATTCCCGCTGTCGTCAAACTCTCTTGCTTTCCCTTCGAGTGCAATGTTCAGGGCATTCATCTGCCAGGCTTGCACCCGCTCACTGCGCCAGCGACCGCCGATTCTTTCCGGCCAAGTGAAGCGCGTTTGGTCTGTCAGCGGGATTGTGCCGCTCCATGCCTTTTGTTTGCGGGCAGATTTTTCCACGGCCTCCCGCCAAGCATTGCGGTCTTTCCAGCCCATGTGAATGCGGCCCAGCCAGCGCAGAAACGTGCTGCCAATATCAAATCCGAAGAAAACAGCAATCACAATAGCGGCAAAGAGAATGTATTTCATAGGTTCTCCTTATGCGTTCCGAACCGACCCCCTCGGTTCAAACGGATTTCCAGATGGTATCTATTCGGTCAAGCCCGGCGGTTCCGAAAGAAAAGACCGTTCTTCCGTCGGACAGTATACAACGCAATCCTGCCGGGAGAGGTTCCCCTACCTTGACGGCAGTCGACGACATAAACCGATATATGTCTTTGGTATTGTTGCATACTACGGTCCGTCCGCTGATCTGAATCGCCAAGGCGGCGCTCGGCAATACCGCCTCCCGCGTTTTCTCCCCCTTGCGGCTGAAGAGCCAGACTTCTCCTTCGCTTGAACTATAGGGATCTAACAGAACCCCGGAGAGACCGGTACGCGCATCGGCGGAAAAAGCAACGGCTTTCGCCTCTCCGTAAGGCGTTTGCGTTGTCTGCTTTCCCGGTGCCGCAAATACAGCCTTATCCGCACCAAAGGACAGTATACCTTGCCCGGATAATGCCACCGTGTGCAAAGGCAGGAAGTCCTTGATTTCGGTCTCCTCCAATACTTCGCCGGTCTTGAGGCTGTAGCGCAGCAGCGTTGTCATCGGAATGGCATTCTTCGTGAAAGCCACTCCCAAGGCAATCTCTTTGCCGTTGCCTGCGAACGCCGGGACACCCGGATACGCGTACGCATAGCTCTGCGAAAAGATTTTTTCTCCCCGCGGGTCAAAGACGGTGACGGCACCTGCCGCTTTGTCTCCTTCGTGCGCAATGGCGACCGATCCATTCTGCGCTAAGGCGGCACCGAATACGCGGCTATGCACTCCCTCGCTGTAGAGTGTTTTTGTGCGGCTGTAAAGTGTAAATGCACCGTCGTCTTTGTCATAAACCAAGTAGCGACCATTGTATGCAATAATCACCGGGTTTGCGAATTCCATCGGCGCCGCAAGAATCTCAGCCCCGGCGGCATTGTAGATATACAGTGTTTTTTCGTTGACAACGCCTGCTGTGCTTTTGGTGACAGCTTGCCCCTGCATACTACCGCTCACAGACACCGGGAAACTGCCGCCCGCAGTAAACAGCAGCTTCAGCGCATCGGATACGTTCGACATCCGCACATCCCCGCATATCCACCACGCACTCCGAAACAAGAGCAATGCAACCGCAATACACAGCAGCGCTTTACAAAGGCTTTTGATTGCCTTGCGGCGCAATGCAGCGTTCCGTGCGGCTGCCAAGGCTTTGGCTTCCTCTTCTTCATCGCGTAGGGATCGGATTTTGCGGAAATTTCCGGGCGGAGCTTCGGTAGGCATGGTGTCCTCCTTACAGTTCACAAAGAATAATGAACAGTGAACAATTTTTTAAATCTGCGGTCGGTTTTTACGGATACTGCACTTTGCAGAGATACAATCCTTCCGGCGGGGCAGTCGGTCCTGCCTTTCCGCGTTCCCGGGAGGCAAGAATATCCGGAATACCGCCCGGTTGGATTGCGGTACTTCCCGATGCGGCAGCAAGAAGCGTCCCGACCATAATGCGCACCATATTGTACAGAAACCCATCCGCCGATACGGTATAGACCCATTCTGCACCGTCTCTGCGCAAATCGGACTGTGTGACAGAACGCTTATGATCCAAAACATCGCTGCCGGCGGCGCAGAAAGCCGAAAAATCATGCGTCCCTAAGAATGCTTTTGCATCCTTTGTAAAAACTGCCTCGTCAAAAGCATAGGGGAAGCGGTATGCTCTGTCTTTCAGGAACGGATTGCGGATGGTATCGGTATAGAAGCGGTATTCATAGGTCTTGCCTTTTGCACTGTAGCGTGCATGAAATTCCGGCGGCACTGCTGTGCAGGAGGCAACGGCAATGTCCTCCGGGAGATAATAGTTCAAAGCAGCCGGGATTTTGTGCAGCGGGATGCTCGTGTTGCTCTGAAAGTTGGCATAGTACGCACGTGCGTGAACCCCGGAATCTGTCCGGGAACACCCATGCAGTCTGGTTTTTTCCCCGGTTGCTCTGCAGATAGCCTCCGCCAAAACCTGCTGCACGGTGACGGCGTTGTGCTGCACCTGCCACCCATGATATGCACTTCCGACAAACGCAAGCCGCAGCAACAGATTCTGCAACATCTTCCCCTCCCGGTGCCTTATATCTGCAGTAGCAAATTATGTTACCTTATTATATCACAAGCTGTCCGGGATTGCAAGAGGCAATACAACAAGTCGGGGCTTCGCGAAGCCCCCGGCGGTTCGCGAAGTGCCGTTTGCGAAGCGGTCATGGAAAGCATCTATTTTTTATTTGACAATTCCGGCGGAATGTGCTACAATAGAGCGTATGCGGGGGCGTCCGGAGGGGCGTTGCCGAAAACTACTACACCAAGTTACCGAAGGAGGCGCAAGCCATGCGCGCATTCATCTACTGGGGCGGCTGGGACGGACATGACCCGGAACTGGTCGCGAACCGTTTCAAGCAGATTCTGGAAAACGAAGGCTTTGAAGTCGTTCTGATGCAGAACAAAAAGGACGAGGAAGGGCATTGCCCCCTCCCCAAGGAGGAGGAATTCTACAAGTCCTTTGACCTTATTGTCCCGGTGGATACCGGCGGCAACTTGCCCGGCGACCGCAGCCGCGCCATCTGCCATGCGGTTGCAAGCGGTGTCGGCATTGCCGGTTGCCACGGCGGGATGTGCGATGCCTACCGCAACGACACCGAATGGCAGTTCATGACCGGCGGCCAATGGGTCTCCCATCCCGGCGGCGACGGTATGGAATACGCCGTGAACATCCGCCGCGGCTCCTCGCCGATTATTGATGGTTTGGAGGACTTCCCGGTGAAGAGCGAGCACTACTATCTCCACGTGGATCCGTCCATTGAGGTACTGGCTACCACACGCTTTCCGCTCAAAGCAGCGGTCTATATGCACGCCTCCAACAAGCCGATCGATATGCCCGTCGTTTGGACGAAGTATTGGGGTGTAGGCCGTGTGTTCTACTCCTCCCTCGGCCACCACGATGATGTGTTCGATAAATCGCCGACTGCCCAAGAAATCCAACGCCGCGGGATGCTCTGGGCTGCGGCCGGCAAAGCGGAAAACGAGCGCAACGGCTTTACTGTGGAGAAGTACGAGAACTCCGCGAAGATGTATTGATTCCCTTTGGATATGTCCGCAGGGGCGGGCTTGCCCGTCAAGCCCGCCCTTGCTTTTTCTCTGAAATGCCGCTTGTAAAGGAGCCCATCATGCCAATCGAACTGAAATTCAACAAGCTCTCCATCTACCGCCGCCCGGCTTCCCCTGTCACCGTAGCTACCCCGCACGCAAAAGGAACGGTTGCACCGAGAAATGCGGCCGACTTCCGTGTAACAGCCGGAGCTGTGGTCTACCCTTCGCAGTCCTTTGCTACTGCGTTCTGGGAAGACGGAAGCGTCAAGTGGCTCCTCACCCGCCTGCAGGCCGACCTGCCAGGCAGCGCAATCGGCGGTGGGGCAATCCCGCCGTTATATACCACCGCCGTACTGGAAACCGGAGAGCCTGCACTTCCGGAAAAGCCCGCTTATTGTAATGTGCGCGATGAAAAAAGCGCCAATATAGGAAACGGTGTTTTGTATATTAACCTGGGAAAACCGGGGGAAGGCCTGTTCGATTCGATTGCATTTCCCGGAGATCCGCAAGAGGAGAATTGTTATCTCACAGCAAAGGAACTCCCCGGCTTCCTGCTGAAAGCGGATGGCGATACATATACCGCTTTGGTTGGCGAGGACGGCTGGGAAATCATCGAAAACGGGTGTGTATACGCCGCCGTACGCACAAGCGGGAAGCATATCGCCGCCAACGGAAGCCGCGTTCTGGATTTTGAGCTGACGCTCTCCGTCTGGGCGGGCAGTCCGCAGTTGGAGATTGAGTACCGCCTCCTGAACTTGGAACACAGCGAGGGTGAGGCAGCACATCTCACCAAGTCAGACCCCCCCGATGGCTTGCGTCCTGTCCCTTATCTCGAGATAGAGGAACTGCGCTTTGATGTGCGCCCCCGACCGGATGGTAACGAGCCGATGGTTGCCATGGGATATTCCTGCGGAACGGATACGAAATGGCACGATGGCAATGGTTGGTGCAACTTCTGGTGGGACACCCCCAAGCTCTCGGAAGTGAACTTCCTTGCCAATGAGGCGTTCGTTTCCGCCCGTGGTTGGGAGGGCGCACGTGACGTCTTCGGCGGTGTGTGGTTCGGCGATTGGCGAAACGGAAGATACGGGGTTTCCGTCTACCCTTGGCGCGGCTTACACAATTACCCGAAGCGTATGGCTCTCCATGCCGATGGCTTCACATACTGGATTTATCCGCCCGATGAACCGGCATGGAAGTTCTACCAAGGTTCCGCCAAGCGGCATAAGTTTGCCTTGCGATTCCACGCAACGGACGAGGAACTGTCGCAGGCGGACATTGGCGCGCATGACTACGAACTGTTGGATTTTGCCGTGGTACCGACCGAGGTGTTTTGCAAAGCCGGAGTTTGGACAGAATACCTCCCGAAACAGGTGTCTGATGACTTGAATGCCGAAATCAAACGGATGAGCTACGATACAGAAAGTATGTTCGGCATGATGAACTACGGCGATGCCTATTACATGGATGCGGTATTCGCAAATAACGAATACGACCCGGTGAACTGGCTGGCGGTACAATATGCCCGCACCGGCGACCGCGCCATGTTGGAGCGGCACTGGATGTATGGGGAACACGCTTTAGACGTGGACATATGCCACTTCTCCCACAATCCCCTCCGGGACGGCGCAGAAGTGGAGCATTGCAGCACACATATCCGCGGCGACTGCGAACCGTGCCACCAATGGGTAGAGGGCTTGCTGACCTTCTGGCACACTACCGGCGACCGCCGCGCCCTTATCGCCGCCGAGCGTGTCGGGGAGGCTACCATGCGCTTGGCGGAGCGTTGGGTTTTGCACAACCCGCGCTTTGGTCACGTCCGCCAACTTGGTTGGCCGCTGCGCTGCCTCGCCGCCCTCTACGGCGAGACACATGACACCAAGTGGGCTGCCTACTGCGACAAGATTGTGAACCGTCTGGAGGAGTGGGAGCAAACTTTCGGCGTTTGGATGTCCATGTACTCCTCCATAGGGCAAATCCGTGTCCCGTTCATGATGAGCGTTGCCATCCGCGGTTTAGTGCTGTATAACGAATACAACCCGCAGGAGAAGCACAAGGAGATGATCCTCCGCGAAACTGCCGATCTTTTCGCGAATTGCCGCGATGAAAACGGGGATTTCTATTACAAAGAGATGCCTTTCATGCGCGTGGCCTGCTATATCGGTCACATCTTCGAGTGCGCCGCCGCCGCCTACCGGCTCTCCGGTGACAAAAACTACCTGGAGGATGTCCTGCCGGCGTTCCGACATTACTGCTCCATCCACCTGCCGACAATCCACGGACCGCGCAATTTCGGCGAGGTGTTCCCCGGCGTGACGTCTTTCCCGAAAGTATGTGAGGAAGCCGGGATTGCTTTGGGCTTATGACATATAACGCTTGCAAGACGAAGGAGATTTTTTAAATGCGCTTTGTATCCTGGAACGTGAACGGTATCCGCGCCATCCTCGGCAAGGACTTTGCGGCTGTGTTTGCCGCATTCAATGCGGATGTATTCTGCCTGCAAGAGACCAAAGCGACCCGCGAGCAAGCGAGATTTGAACCGGACGGCTACTATGCATACTGGAACAGCGCCGAAAAGAAAGGCTATTCCGGCACGGCGGTATTCACGAAGCGCGAACCGCTTGCCGCCATCTGCGGCATCGGATGGATCGGGCTTTCCCCGCTTTCGGCCGTTCCAATGGGTGCGTGCTGCATCCCCGTATTGGACTGCCTGCCCGACTGCGAACACGATAAAGAAGGGCGCGTCATCACGCTCGAATACCCGGAATACTTTGTAGTCAATGTCTACACACCCAATGCACAAGACGGTCTGCGCCGCTTGGGCTACCGCGAACTGTGGGAGGATGCTTTCCGCGATTACCTTTGCGAGTTGGACCGCATCAAACCTGTGCTGGTTTGCGGCGACATGAACGTGGCGCACCAAGAGATAGACCTTGCACACCCCGCAGCGAACATCGGTAACCCCGGCTATACCCCGGAGGAGCGTGCCAAATTCACAGCCCTGCTTGAAAGCGGATTTACCGACACATTCCGTATGCTCCACCCGAACGAACCGGATCGCTATTCTTGGTGGAGCTACCGCAGCGGCGCACGCGAACGGAATGTCGGCTGGCGCATTGACTACTGGCTCTGCTCCGACCGCCTCGCTAACAAAATCCTCGCCGCCGACATTCACGCTGAAGTTACCGGCAGTGACCACTGCCCCGTCAGGTTGGAAATCATGCTTTGATTGCTTGGGAGTTCGTGCTTTATTACCGCTGCGCAGGGGCTTCGCGAAGCCCCTATCGCGCTTCGCGAAGCGCGGCGGCGGTTCGCGAACCGCCTGTGCTTTTGTGCCGCTGCGCAGGGGCTTCGCGCCGCCCCTATCGCGCTTCGCGACGCGCGGCGGCGGTTCGCGAACCGCCT
>JAISUW010000055.1 GCA_031271865.1 Oscillospiraceae bacterium | reverse complement strand
TGCTTGCTTGCTTGCTTGCTTGCTTGCTTGCTTGCTTGCTTGCTTGCTTGCTTGCTTGCTTGCTTGCTTGCTTGCTAGCTTGCTTGCTTGCATTGTATATCACTCTCGGCGCAATGTCAAGAGATTTTATGTAAATATATTGTGAATTATATTTTAACATTTTACAGCCTTTCTTTCCCTGTTGCTTGACCTTTCACCGCACGGTTGCTTAACTGGAAAATAACAGACGTTTACGAACAGTAACATTATACTTCATTCTATTCTTTTTGTCAAGCCAATAACAGCATTTGAATGCAATTTCAGCGATTTGCACAAATTTTTTCCGTGTTTTTGTGCAAGTTGCACATTGGTTTTCTGTCCGACCAGCTACGCATAATCGGTTGGATGTAGTGACAACTTGTTACGCGTAGCCGGGCGGGGCGGTTCGCGAACCGCCGGCGGCTTCGCGAAGCCGCAATCAGGGCAAAGGCGTGCCTCCGGCGAAAAAGCCCTTGCATTTTGCTTGGAGATATGCTATAATTACAAAGTTAAAGTATACCAATGGGGGATAGTACGAATTGCCGGTAAGGGAACTGACCGCGGCACAGACCGAGGAAATACATAGGTATACAGCGAAACTGCGCGATGTGGTATCGCTCTTATATCCCTATGGAGCATCGGTTCAGATTCGCACCTACGGCTGCCAAGGCAATGAAGCGGATTCCGAACGGATGATGGGCTTGCTGCGGCAAGCTGGGTTTACGGCTTATGACCAAACCGGCACATCCCTACCGGACTTAGTTATTTTCAACACCTGCGCCATTAGGGAACATGCCGCCGACCGTGTGTTCGGCAACGTCGGCAGGCTGAAAGAAACGCGGGCGGCGAATCGGAATATGCGTGTAGCTGTCTGCGGTTGCCTCGCCCAGCAGAAAGGGATTGCGGAAAAACTTCGGCAGACCTTTCCTTTTGTGGATATTGTATTCGGCACCCATGCCCTGCATCAGCTTCCGGAACTGCTCTATCGAAGCCTGACGGGGGAGCGCAGGGTTACGCAGGTTGCCGAAAGCGACGGTATCATCGCAGAGGGAATCCCTGCTGAGCGAGCAATTCCCTATAAGGCATTCCTGCCCATTATGTATGGCTGCAACAACTTCTGCTCCTATTGTGTCGTGCCCTTTGTGCGCGGCAGGGAGCGCAGCCGGCGCCCGGAGGTCATATACAAGGAAGCCGAAGCGCTTCTGCAGGACGGCGTGAAAGATTTGACACTCATTGGGCAGAATGTGAACTCCTACCGGGGGCAGTCAGAATCGGACGGACAAGCCCGGCGCTTTCCGGATTTGCTGCGGCACGTTGCCGGGATGGACGGCGACTTTGTTCTGCGCTTCATGACCAGCCATCCGAAAGACTGTACGGAGGAATTGCTGAAAACAATGGCTGCCATGCCGTGCATCGGAAACCATATCCACTTGCCCGTGCAAGCCGGGAGCGATTCCATTTTAGAGCAAATGCGGCGTGGGTATACGGCAGGGCAGTACTTGTCGCTTCTGCACCGCGCCAAAACGATTGTACGCGACCTTGCTGTTACCAGCGATATCATCGTCGGTTTCCCGGGAGAGACGTATGACGATTTCAAGCAGACGCTGGATTTGGTGCGTGAGGCACGCTTTGCCAACCTGTTTACATTTATCTACTCTCCCAGAGAGGGGACAAAAGCCGCACTTCTGCCCGACCCTGTTCCACATTCCGAGAAAGTCAAGTGGCTGCAAGAACTGACGGCCTTGCAGGAGGAAATCGGTTCCGCAGAATGCCGATCTCTAATCGGCGCAACGCGCCGTGTCCTTGTGGAAGGTGCGGGACACAAACGCACCAATGCCGGCCGCGCCGCCGACCACCGTGTGACGGAGTTCGGGGGGGAGGCACTTGTACCGGGGACTTTTACCAATATAACAGTCACAGCCGCCGACCGTTTGATGACCTTCGGTGAAATCATATCCGCCTGAGGCTTCGCGAAGCCTCCCGCGGCATCTAACAAAGGAGTAAACACAATGGATCTCGAACAGCTTGCCCGCGAATGGGGCGCAATTCTGCAGCAATCGGAAAGCTACAACGACTATCACAAAGCAAAGGAAACAGTGGATTTATCCTTTGACCTTCAGAAAGGTCTGCGGGATATGCAATTGTGCCGGGAGCAGTACAAGCATGAAGCACACAAAGAGGATGCCGACCCGGACACCATTATCGAAATCAAAGAGCGCTGGGATGCCCTGCGCAAGAAACTCTATACCGATGAGCGCGTAATCCATATGCTCCAATACGGTGAACGCTTCAATCGAGAGATGCAACTCATCTACGGTATTTTACAGGGTGCCGCCGAGGGGCAAAACCCCGCGACCTATATGCCGCCGGAGGATGCAGACGACGGCGGTTGCTCCGGAAACTGCGGCGGCTGCTCCGGCTGCGGCAGTGCGGACGATTCGGAATAGTCCATAACCTTTACCTAAACCACCGATAAGGAGAAATCCCTATGACACCGATGATGCAGCAATGGAAGGCCGTGAAAGCGCAAAACCCGGACGCCATTCTGCTCTATCGATTGGGGGATTTCTATGAGATGTTCTTTGAGGACGCGAAGACCGTTTCGGCAGCATTAGACCTGACCTTGACCGGACGCGATTGCGGGGAAGAGGAACGCGCCCCTATGTGCGGTATACCGTACTTCGCTGCGGAGGGATATATCGCCAAGCTCGTTGCCAAAGGCTTCAAGCTCGCTGTCTGCGAGCAAATGGAGGATCCGGCGTCAACGAAAGGCTTGGTGAAGCGCGAGGTCATTCGCGTCATCTCTCCCGGTACGCTGATTGAACCATCCATGCTGGATGAGGGAAAGAACAACTATATCTGCGGATTATACCTCGCCGAAAACGGTGCCGGACTGGTCTTTGCCGATGTATCCACAGGGACGGCACAGGGGATTGCGCTGGGGGAAGAGGATCTCCAAGCGCGGATTGTGGACGAACTCTGCCGCTTCCAGCCGGCGGAGATTATCTGGAATCCCGCGGTGTTGGAGTCTAAGCGAATAAAAAAAGCACTGAACCTGCGCCTGCAAGCCGCTACGGAAACCGTCCCGGATGAGGACTTTGACTACGAGAACGCCAAAGCAGCTATAGCTGCGCAGTTCGCGGAAGAACGCCGAGAGAGCCTCGACTTGGAGCTGGATGAGAGCATCGTGCGGGCGATGGGAGCATTGCTCCTATATTTGGCCGCTTCGCGGCCCGGTCAGCCCTGCGGATTGCGGGATATTGAATGCAATTCCGAGCGATTGGTAATGCGCATAGAAGCCGCTTCGCGGCGCAATTTGGAGCTGACCGAAACCCAACGCAGCCGCGAAAAAAAAGGCTCGCTGCTATGGGTGATAGACCATACAAAAACCCCTATGGGTAAAAGGCTCCTGCGTTCTTGGACGGAGGCACCGCTCACGCACCTGCCGCGTATCACAAAGCGGCAGGCAGCCGTTGCGGAGCTGGTTCAAAATGCAGCAATGCTGCAAGACGGAGCAATGCTCCTCACCCGCATCCACGATATGGAACGCGGCATAGCACGTGTAACCTACCAGAGTTGTAATGCACGGGATTTGCTCTCCTTGGCGGACTCTTTCGCGGTTCTGCCGGAGATAAAGATGCTGCTAAGCAGCGCAAATGCAGCAATGCTGCGCGACATCCAAGCCGCGGTAGACCCTTTGCGGGACATGGAAAATGCTCTGCGGGAGGCTATTGTGGAGCAACCCCCGGTAACCATCCGCGAAGGCGGCATGATACGCCCGGGGTATTATAAGGAACTGGACGACCTGCATAGAATTGTGGAAGTAGGAAACGGCGGCTTAGGCGGCATACAGGAGAAAGAGCGTAACGCGACGGGAATTCAGAAGCTAAAGGTGGGTTACAACCGCGTCTTCGGGTACTACATAGAGATACCCAACTCCAACCGCATACCGATTCCGGCGCACTATATCAGGAAGCAAACACTCTCCAACTGCGAGCGATACATCACGCAGGGGCTGAAAGACTTAGAGAGCAAGGTATTGGGGGCAAAAGACAGAATCAACACCTTAGAGTATGAGATATTCACGCAGTTGCGGGACAAGTTGGCGGCTAATGCGGCACGGGTGCGCAAGACGGCAGCCGCGCTGGCCGTATTTGACAGCCTGCTGTCTTTAGCAGAAACAGCCGTGCGGGAGAACTACTGCCGCCCTGTGATTACCCCGGGAGATGCAATCATCATCAAAGACGGCCGCCATCCGGTTGTGGAGAAGATGCTGGGCTCAGTGCCTTTCGTTCCCAACGACACAGAGCTTGGGTCACAGGGGATGCAGTGTGCCATTGTGACAGGTCCGAATATGGCCGGGAAGTCTACCTATATGCGGCAAGTGGCGCTGATCGTGCTATTGGCGCAGATGGGTTCTTTTGTACCGGCAGCTTCAGCGGATATTGGGATTTGCGATGCCATCTTCACGCGGGTGGGTGCCTCTGACGATTTGGCGGCGGGACAATCTACATTCATGACAGAGATGAGCGAGGTGGCACGCATTCTGCGGACAGCTACGAAGAAGAGCCTTGTCATCTTTGATGAAATCGGCAGGGGTACGGCTACCTATGACGGTATGGCCATCGCTCGAGCCGTGCTGGAGTATGTGACAGATCCCAAGCGCATCGGAGCCAAGACACTCTTTGCAACGCACTACCATGAACTGACGGCATTGGAGGGACATATCCCCGGTGTATTCAACTGCCATGCCGCCGTAAAGCGGCGCGGGGAGGAGATTACTTTCCTTCGGAGAATCACGCGGGGTGCCGCCGACGGCTCCTATGGCGTGGAAGTAGCAAAGCTCGCCGGCGTACCTGATATGGTCGTGCGCCGTGCGCGGCAGTACCTCAAGGAAGTGACGCAAGAGCGCGAGGGCGGCGGTATACCTGTATCTGTGGGAAGTCTCCCCGCACCGGCTCCGGGTGTCACCGTTTCCGATGAGGAATCCATGACAGGCATCGCCAAGAACGCACTTTTCTCCAAGCTGCGGCACTTGGACGCGGAGTCCATGACACCGATTGAAGCACTCACCATGCTGTATAATCTGACGGCTGAGGCGAAAGCAATCGGTGCATGAGTCAAGCATATTCAAAAACAGAGTCAAGAGGGTTTTCGCTAAGGACTATACAGTTATGGATAATCTAAAAGCAAAATTACAATGCGCACAAAGCCACGAAGCATTTGGCATAACAAATACGGCTTACTGGTCTTTGTTCATGGGGTTGTTTCCTTCCAAGAAGAGTACAAACAGAGCCCATAAGCCAAATACGGACTTCAATCCTGTGCAAAGAGCCGCAGATACATCCAAAGCCATATGCGCCTCAAATACTGTCCCCGCACCCGCAAAGAATGCCACTGCCGCGCCGTAAAAGAGGAACACCAAGATAGATGACAGCTTTGTCAGGAACTTGGTTTCCTCGCGGATGTTCGCCAATGCCTCACGGATGTATTCCATGCCGTTCCCGCCTTTCCGTTGGGGCAAATACCAATGCCCGACCCCATGCCTCCGATTATACCATATCCGCCGAATAAATGCAATGGAAATGAAAGGAAACTATCATGGAAAGATACCCCATTCTCTACTGGCTTTCCCCTGAAACCCTTGACAGAAATGCCTTGCAACAAATTGCTGACTGCGGTTTTACGCGCATCCCCGTACCGGGTACCCCGGAACGTATCCGGGAAGTTGCATCTGTTTGCGTCGAGCTGGGACTGGAAGTTATTGCCGAGGACGGCAGAATAGCCCAAGCTGTCAGCGCAGGGTGCGAAGAAACGCGCCGCGCTCTCTTGGAAAACGTTGTTTCAGATTACAAGGACTGCCCGGCTATCAAAAGCTACCATGTTGTAGATGAACCGCACGCCTCCGCTTTCCCCGCTCTGGGTGCCGTTTGCCGTATCCTGGAAGAATTGGATCCTGCACGTGAGCCGTATATCAATCTTTTTCCAAACTATGCCAATCGTGACCAATTGGGAAATGACACCTATGCCCAACATGTGGCGGACTATGTACGCATCGTGCATCCGCAGATTGTTTCCTACGACCATTACCATTTCCATAACCGCGAGATGGGTGCTGTCAAAAAACCGAAATTCACAGACAAGCGGGAGGAAGCCATCTGGGAGAACGCGAACAGCGGCGGCATTGCCGCCGCCCCCGCCGACGGCAATGCCGTCGGAACGCACGGCGGCAATGCCGCCGACCTCCACCTCAAGCCTTTGAAACCGCAGCAAGGCGGGGCGTTCTTTGACAACTTAGAGGTAATCCGCAATGCAGCGCGCAGCAACGGACTTCCGTTTATGAACATAGTGCTGCTTGTAGAACACGGCTGCTACCGAGATGTCAGCGAGGCGGAGCTACGCTTCGAGGTATTCCAGACCTTGGCATACGGTGCGGCACGGATTTCCTACTTCACCTACGGTGCTTTACCCTTTGAACCGACTTGGAAATGGCGCGGCGGCTGCGTCACGGTGGAAGGTAATAAGACGCGGCACTACTACGATGTGAAGCGTATCAACCGCGACATTTTCTATTTAGGACAGCACATACAATCGACGAACAGCACAAATGTACTGCACATCGGCAAAGAAGCAGATAAGCTGGTATCCTACTACACCCCGCAGGAACCGATAGAGGGCATCACAGCTAGCACCGGACTCACCCTCGGCTTTTTTGAAGATGGATCTGTATTGCTGGCGAATAAGGATTACTTCACCGTCAACCGTGTGAACCTAACGTTATCCGCCGGGCATGCGATTCAGGTACTGGACAAGTCCACCGGGGAGTGGTATGCCCTCCCGCCCGTCACGGACACAGGCAACCGCTTTGCCTTCACCCTTATGCCGGGGGATGGTGAACTGATTACAATGAACCAGTGACTGCATACGCAGTGACAATCACCGGACACGCCGCCGCCGCATATACTGTAGCGTACAACTCTACAGGAAAGGCGGCGGTGTTATGTACTGCCCTTCCGTATTCTGCAACGGCGTCGGCTTTGCGCCGGGAGCCCGCGGCTGCTGTCCGCGCTGCATCATGAACTCACCTTACCAAGACAACCAAGGCAACTACATAGCCATTCCCCCATGGGCCATCTGCGTAGAGACAGGTGACTTCTGGGACTACTATGAGCAGCACTGCCGCTGCCCGGGTCTAAGTCCCTGCAAGCGCCCGCCCAACAGCGGTATAGATGTCCGTGTGCAGAAGTGGCGCAAGAACTTCTGCTGCCGCTGACAAAAGCAAGAAGCAAGAGGCAAGAAACAAGAGGATAGATATAAGGATTCACCATCGAAAGGATTCCGCTATGGTCAACTGCCCTGTCCCCTCCTATGAAGACTTCTGGTACCCTTATCTCGCAAAAATGGTATGGGGTCCATGGGGCTGTCCGCCGCAGGGTTGGAATCCCTATACTTCCTGCGGTTATCCTGACACAGACTGTCCCTGGTTCATCCCGCCATGGGAGTGCAAGTGCTACAAGGAGTTCTTGGCGGCATGGCAGGAAAACGGCGGTCCGCCCAAGCACAACCCTGGCGTAGAACTTTGCATCTGCAAGACACATAGACCGTAACGCGCCATTATCCTTTCAGATGCTTCAGCTGCATTCTGCCTTTGCTTTCTTCCGCTGTCACCGCATCAGTAATATTATTTGTAATCTGACTGCTCAGATGAAAGTCTGTGGAGTAGTCCTTATTGAAATTGTCCGCATATGCTGTGATTTCAGCAATCAACGACTTAAGCTCTTGGATAACCGTTGCATAGGACAGCTGCGAATTGCCGCGAGCGGGCGCGTTGTTTCTCGTCAGCTGTTTCAAGCTGTTTGATACGCCCAGCAACAGATGCCCTACCATAAAGGAATCACCGAAGTAATCCCGGTAGGCATTGATATTCGGAACCGCGTTGCATAGATATTCCTTCTCGAATCCGAATAGGTACCGGATATATTCGATCAAGTAGAGAAGGCGGTCAGGCTGCATCATTTGCCCACAGAAACTGAAGCGTTCCCGGACATCGTAGGGAGTCCTGGAGGCATACAATTCCGGATGAAACACCCCATCCGGCACAAGAATGTCCTCCCTATATGCTTCCATGAGCATAGAATCCTCCCCGAGCATTGTCCATAGCCGCTTCCCACGCAAGGAGAGGTATAGCTTCACGCCGATCTCTTTCTGCGGATATACCCTTTCATACGCATTGGTGCTTTCGATGTCTTCTTCATCTTTGATGCTGTGCAGCAGTGCACCGCCGATAAAAAGCTTCTCAATCATCTTCTGCAGGCGTTCAGCCAGAGAGGGGATGCTGTCTGCGTTTGTCCCGGAACCGAGAATCTGCGTCAAGTCCCTAATTGCATCGGTGTCCAATTTGTAGTTAATACCATACAGATTGGTATGCTTCTCAAAGTAACGGATGATATAAAGCCCCAGCAGTTCCGTACTGCGGCGAACCGGGAAAGCATCGCTGATGTGCATGATGTTGGTAAACTGCCTGTCGCTGCCGTCCTTATATACAGAGTCGGAGCCGTAGATGAGGGCACGTTTTCTGTCGCTCAATGCGCCCGGTATTATCTTATCAATCTCAATGCTATCTCCGAAACTTCCTTTCTGCGGCGGTACACCATAGGTCAGTAGGCGGATAAACAGGTCCATTGAGGCAGCAATGTTGCGGTTGGTCACATCGGTGATGATGTCCACTGTATCCACATCATATCGGTTATTATCATCACAATAGTCCAAAAGCGCATCCATTGCATTCTGAAGAGCATCCTTGTTTTGATCCGAGAATTTGCATTCCGGCCGCCGGATGGCTTCCTCAAAACGGGATTTGAATATCTGCGCAATCATAGGTATGTTCTCTTTGATAATGTAATCCGTATCCGGGTTTATACGGAATGCCTGCTCCATGCGATGCTGGTTCTGGCGCGTTGTGTAGGCGCGGAAAACGAAGAGCGTCTTTACATAGAAACAGCGTGTATGTCTGCCGTCAATCTTCATATAGTCATGAATCGCTTGCGCCGCGCTGATCATCGGCTGATGGAACACGACATCCCGCGATTCAATATCGTCGTAGATGAATACCACGCGTTCAAAGCGCTGCGCTGCGCAGTCCATGGTATATAGCAAACGCAAGCAATCGTAAAGGTACGGCGAGCCCTGTGTTTTTAGTGCTTCCAGTTTTCTCCGATGATAAGCCTCTTCGGTTTCCGCCGCCGCACGATGTATGTCATCGAGCGCATCCAATGTATCCGGGCTGGTCTCTTCTATAAACCGATAGAAATCCGCATTCGCGCTGGCATTCCCTGTCAGCTTTGTGACAGCTAAGCCTATCTTTTTCGTAATCACCGAATGAACGGCAGCAAAAGTATTCTGCATATCCATCGTGCCGTCGTGAAAAGAGATGTAAATATAAAGCTCCTTCGCCGTTATGTAAACATCTCTGTCAACCATCTGCAGAGCATTGCGCAGCAACGTGGTCTTCCCAATGCCCGTGTAGCCGATGAGTATCTTTACGCGGTCACCTATCTCGTCAATAAACCGGCGTATCTGCTCTTCATAGTTAATCCATTCGTTTGCCGTCGTCAGTTGCTTGTCATGTTCCACGTAAATGGAACTGACACCGCCGTTGACACTGCGGTAAAATGTCCCTTGTGAGGTGCCTTCTTTCTTGCGGTCTGAAAGCAGAATATCAAATGCAGGCTTGAACCGCAGATAGATTTGGTTATTCCCCCATTTGAAACGGTCGCCTCCCGGGATGCGGCTTAGACTTGGGCACTTGTAGATCATGGGATTTCCCTCCTTAAGTGAGTTTCATTACCGTACGCATAGCGGATTTTATCTCGAGCGTATCCTTTGCGGATCTGGCTTTTTCTTTGGTATGCTCATCTTGCGGATTGCAGCCCTGCAACTCCGCAGCCGCGGCCTTGGAATCCTCCAAATGCTTTTGTGTTTTTGTTCCTATGTACTCTTTAACAAGTAAGAATTGCTCCGGCGGCGTCGTCCATTCCGGCACCGAAGCCGCATTCCCGTCTGCTATTTGATTGATTCCGTTATCCAAACGCTGTAAATCCGCATATACCATCCGCGCAGCACAGCGCAGTGCTCTTGTATCCTGCTGCTTGCTGTATTGGTACATGGTCACACCGATGATTACCGATGCCAAAAGTGCCATAGCCGCAGCAACAGACTCGAGGTAGTCTGTCTGCGAGGCTATGGACAGGGGCGAGGTTTGCACGGATACACTCTCTAATGCCTCCGAACCGATTTGCGCGGAGGCAACTATATTTGCTTTTTCTCCCGCCGCTTGACTGATTGCCGCTTCAGTAGCGCGGTGTACGGCAATCAAACCATAAGGCACAAAAAGACACAGCACGAATGCTGCTGCTATTCCCAAGGCCGCAAGCGTTTTACGCGGGGATTTACGCATGGTCGGAATCTCCTTCGGTCGGAAAGTGTTCGCTCTCCTTGGCACACGGAAATTCCCACATCTTGGTAATAGTATAGCACAGCTTATCTGTTTTGTCAAGCAATTAATTACATTTTGTAATAATTATTTTCAAATATCATGTGTTTTTACGGTTCGCCAACAGGGCAGAGGCTGTGAGTGCCGTCAGCGGAGCCATCAGCACCAATGCCGCACTTGCCGAAAGGCCTTGCCCTATCTCAATGGCGATGAAGTCCGAATTTAGGAAGCGATTGAATTGAATTCCATAACCGGTGAGGGCAATGAGTGCAGCCAGCGATCCGCCCGTGAAAGCCAGAATCAACGTATTGACCATAGTGCCTATAGTGTCTTTGGCAACCTCCATACCGGCGCGGAAGAGCTTCCTTATCCTGAGGGAGGGGTCGGCGTTATGAATTTCGTAAACCGCTGAGGACACGGACATACTGACATCCATGACCGCCCCGAGTGATGCAATCAGCACCCCGGCAAAGAGAATATGCTTCACATCCAATTCTGTACGCACGGAAAAGTAGGAGAGCATCCCGAGTTGCTGTGAGTTATAGCCCGTTACGTTCCCCAAGAGGGAGAACCCTGCAAACAGCAGTCCCGCAATCCCGAACCCGGCACAGGTGGAGAGCGTGGCTGCCAGCGTCTTCCGATGGAAACCATTGAGAAGCAGGAGCGTTACCGCAGATGTTCCGGCACCGGTCACGATGGCGCAGAGTATGGGCGAGGCACCAAAGTAGATCTGCGGAATCGTGAAGCAAATAATAGAAAGCAGCGTAAACGCCAGCCCCACCAAAGCCCGTAACCCCTTGCGGCGATAAATCAGAACCGTTCCGATAATAAACACCGCGATTAAAAACACGATGCCCGGCAGGCGGTAGAAACTCACCACCCGGCAGTAAATCTGTCCCTCCTCCCGCGGCGTAACGCTGGCAATAATGCGGTCGCCTTCCTCCACGAAGAGGTAACTGTCCGCCGTAACGAAAGTCTGCGCCATGACGGTTTCCCCTTTGTGTTCCCCGCTCAGGAGTACCATAGTGACATACTGGTTGCCGTAAAGCCGAGCATCCGGCGTTGGCTGGCGCGTCATCTCAGAATTGTCTGCGGCGGTCACTTCCGCCTTGCAATACGCCACACCCGCCTCCGCCAGACTGATAAAGCGCGAATAAGAATCCAGTCCCGTTGCCAACAGCAAAGCTGTAAGCAACAGGACGATTCCATAGATAATCAACGACTGCGCGTGCTTGCTCATGCGGTTTTGGCTTTCTTGCGCTTCTTGATGGCTCGGATGAGGAGTACTATCCCGGCGATAATGGCTCCGAGACCGGCAAACGCAAGGAATCCCACAAGTATATGCAGCAAGCGCCGCTGCCCGGGCGTATGCGTCGGCAAACCGGTCGGCAGAGTGTAGGACACGGGCGATGCGGACAGCGCGCCCGCATTCTCTGCGAGCATGGTCCCCGCAACAGCGCTGCTCTCAAGCGTGAAGCTTACGGATAGGGCATCATCACTCACCAATCCGTAGGCATCCACGGCGCGGATGGTCAGGTCATAGGTACTGCCTTCGGTCAAGCCCCCGATGTCATTGGTGAGGGTCGCCGGCGTAGGAAGGAAGTAGTATTCAGAGAAAGCCTTGTAGGTCACATCCGTATTTCCGGTGGCGGTGTTTACAAATTCATACTGATAGGAATGCACGATGTCGCCGACTGTGTTGTCCGGGACGGAGGCTTGGTCAAAGGTGACTTTGACGCTGCCGCTGTCGTTCTTGGCAACGGTAACGTTCGCATCGGAACCGAAGACCGGCTTCACCGCGAGTGCCGCACGCTTTTGTGTGGTGTAGGGCATATCCGCATCCTCGGGCTTGTCGGCGGTTGTGAACGTCCAAGTCTGGTCAATCCATGACTTAGAGATAAAGTCATAGTTATATACGGTGACCGTGTTCCCGGTAACATCCAGAATGAGTCCTTGCGCACCCTCCCCGGCATTGGGCGGAACACTGCCGTAGGTCATACCGCTTTCCAATTCGAAGTACTTGAGCGTGACGGTGTTGATAGCCGTATAGCCGCCGTCCTGCCAAATGCTCAAGGGGTTGTTGTTCGGGGAGTGGATATGCCCGGCAAAAGTGACGGCGCGGGGGTGCTTGTTGAAGACTTTCTCCAGACCCAAACCGTTCCATTCCGGGGAAACATAGAACGTATTCGGAATCGGGTGGTGGAAGAACACGAAGATGGGTTTGTCCGGAGCCTTGGCTTCCGCCGCCTCCAGTTGGTCCTCCAGCCAAGAAATGATGTAATTGTACCAGCCGTTGTTGAAGATGGTGGAACGCATGGTGCTCTTGACGAGCGTTCCGCCGCCGGGGCTGATGGTGATGAAAGTGTAGCCGTTGATTTCATAGACGGCGTTGGCCAGCTCCCCGGTTGCGTTCTCGAAGTTCTCCCATTGGCAGTTCTCGTGATTGCCCATAGCGGCAACGAGCTTCACATCCGGCGAGAGGTTCTCCTGCATGATTTGGCTCCAAAGTCCTAACTGCGAGGCACTCCCGTTATCCGTGAGGTCGCCCGCCACGCAGAGGGCGTTGAGTTTCACGGAATTCGGGTCGTCACTTGTGCCGCTGAAGAACTTGAACGCCTCCGCCAAGCGGCCTTGGGTAGTAAAGTTCGTTTCGTTGACATGGGTATCCGAAACCACGCCGAAAACCACATGACCCTCCTCTGCACCAACTGCAAGCGGCGCGGCGGGACCGCCTGCCGCAGCGGCAGTCGTGCCGAACAAAGGCAGGCAGAGCATTGCAGACAATGCAAGGGCGAGAAGAGCGAGGGGGCGCGAGGATAGCTTTCTTTTCATACGTTTCCATCTCCGATTCTATAGATAGAAGATTTGTTTGCAACTGCTGTATTCTTGTATCCGGGAGCGTTTTCAAATTGCTTATACTATTGTAGCACACGCATACGGAAAAAGCAAGCGGGAATTCGAGCGGCTTGACTATCGCCGTGCATATTTTTCGTAGCACTCATAATACCACAGTGCGGCTTCTACAGGCGTATTGCAGGGGATGTGGTTGCTCACGGAGCAGATAAAGCCGGGGCATTTCTTCCCAATGTCCATAACGCGCCGGACTTCCTGCTCGATCTCCTCGCGGTTATTACGCAGGAGGATGCGCGTGTCCACATTTCCGATAAAGCCGTGGGTACGGCCGTAGCGTTCGGCAAAAAGAGCCATGTCAGTGGTGCATTCCATCATCACCGTGTGAATGCCGCACGCCGTGAGGTCGTCGAAGAACATGGTAAAAGTGCCGTCACAGCAATAAACAATACGCTTGCCTGCTTCCAGAAGGGGAGAAAAGTATTTCTTATAATTCGGGAAAACGTATTTGCGATACCAGTCCGGGTGAATGAACGGGCCCGAGCTCCACACCATGTCGTCATGGATAAGCGCAATGGGGCTGTCACTCTGTGCCAAAGCTTCGAAATAGCTTTGCATATAGGCAGCGTAGCGGTCGGTCATTTCACCGAAGCGTTTTTGATCCTCGCCGGCTGCCCAGAGGAGCATATCCCAGCCAAACATTTGTATTAGCCCGCTGACGCAAGTTTCATAGATACCGGTAGGGGCAACCAAGAACGGATAGGTTTCTTGGCAGCTGCGCCAGTTCTCGTTGAAGCTCTTGACGGCGGCGGGGATGTCAATTCTACCGTACTCTGCCTCAAAGTCTATGTTCAGAATCTCCTCGGGGTCTGTCCAAGGGCAATGCACATTGTCGTCACGGTCCGCGCCGTTCTCGGCATATTCCGCATGACCCATATTGGTTTGCCGCCCTTTGTCAAAAGCGTTGCCATAAACCCATTGGTTCCAAAGGAAGTCGAAGTTCCAAAGCTCCAGAAAGCGCCGTTCGGCTTCGTTGGCTGACCAACCGCCGTTTTGTAGGGCGGCTTTGTCGCCGACGGGAAGCCTTGTAACGGCTTGTATCAGTTTGTTGTGTGTGTTGGCACTGGGTTCATAGTGCGGGACGCGCGCCGGCATTTCCATATGCAGCGCGGCCCAACCGTCTTGGTAGGACATTCGCACACCTCCGTCAATAAGACATTCTGTATTCTTGCGTTTTGCAAAAAAATGCAGCAGGCAATGCTATCCATACAGTTTCCGCAGAATCCGATTGAAGAATGACGTTGGCAGTAAACGCCGCAAGCAGATGACGAGCTTATATGCCGCGCCGACGGTTACGTGCATCGGCACTTTCGTCTTTTTTGCTAAGCGCAGAGCCGCTTTGGCTGCCAATACAGGCGAAGCTCCCTGCTCCTCATCGTGCGCCATACGGGCAACGGCTCTTTGGCAGGCTTCTTTATAAATGCTGTCCTCCGGGACGGTCATGCGCCTGGCTGCGGTGAAGCCTGTCGCTGTATCACCCGGTTCAATCAGCGACACACGGATGCCGTAAGGCGCAGCTTCCATAGCCAAGGACTGCGCATAGCTGTCCAATGCAAACTTGCCTGAGGCGTAATGGGATTGAAACGGCAGCGGCACGCGCCCTGCCACAGAACTGATGATTATCACCAAGCCGCCGCCATTGGCACGCATATGCGGCAGAAGCAGACGGTTCATGCGCAGCACACCGAAGTAGTTGACCTCCATCTGGGTGCGGATGGCCTCCTCGGGCGTATCCTCCGCCGCGCCCGCAATACCCATTCCGGCGCAGTGCAGGAGGATGCGGCAGGGTTCCTTTTCATCCCTTGTTGCTGCTGCAACGGCGGCAACTGCCGAGGCTTCCTGTGTTACATCCAGCGGCAGGGTAATCACGCGGCCTGCACCCTGCGGGTATTCCTTATGTGTAAAGCGCCTGGCTCCGGTATAAACCGTATAGCCGCATTCGGCAAACAGCCGCACAGCCTGTGC
This sequence comes from Oscillospiraceae bacterium, assembly GCA_031271865.1. Taxonomy (GTDB): domain Bacteria; phylum Bacillota; class Clostridia; order Oscillospirales; family Acutalibacteraceae; genus WRMQ01. The sequence continues at coordinate 51,371 of JAISUW010000055.1, read as the reverse complement.
GCCGATGCCGCTGCTGCCGCCGGTGACAAAGACGGTCTTCCCGTAAGGGTACGTCATATTTGATAGCTCCCATCGGATTCATTTGCCCATGTTCATCTCTTGAAAGTATGCGCGTCAACAGAAATGGATGATGCGCATGGAATGCGGCGGCATATGACGTACCCAAACGCCGGCCGCTTCCGTTTCTGCGGCGGCTTGCTCATGCGGATAGATATCCGCCGCCCTGCGCTCACCATAGACCTCCGAACCAATCCGGACATCCTTTTCGGTATCCTCCCAGTTATATACCCCTACCCGCAGACTGCCGTCCGCGTAGGATGCGGCCAAAAACTGAATGGCATTGCTGTCATTGTAGATTGCACGCAAGGATTCCGGCTTTTGGGGGCCGTCCGCATTCCAGAAGTAGCGCACACGCTCCCGGGCTGTGTCATCCCACTGCGAGGGGTAATCGCTCGTCATGAACAAGCCGCCCATCAGACCGATGGTGCCGGTTACGAGCCAGTTTTCCTCGGTTGTGAGTTTTGAGGACCCGCTGCGCATATAGAACACATCGGGGTCGGGCAGCCACCAGTTGGCGGCGGCGCAGGCTTTGAGTATGGCTTCCGGCATATTCCGCTTGACGCTGCCCCAGTAGCTGCCGTTGTCGCCGCCGATACGGGCGACATCCGCCAAGCCCAGCGTGTAGCGGTACAGACCGCCCACGCAGGCGTTGATGTACACGTCTTCACCCGCCGCGTCGCGGAAGAGCTTATATAGGTCACGCAAGGTTTGGAACGAGGTCTTCTTTGGGTTGTAGGGCTTGCGTGCCGTACTCAGCGCATAGGTGAAATCCAGCTTCAAGTAGCCGTAGCCGGCGTCGGCAGCTTGCTTTACAATCTGAAAGATGCGCTCCCGCGCCGCCGGATGGTCCGGTTCCAGATAGACCGTATTATGCCGCACGCCCTTCATGGCAGGCGAACACCACTCCCAGTTGGAGAAAGCGGTTGCAATGCTGCCGTCCTCCATGCGCTGTATGGCTTGGGGGCACTCCTCGACCATAGGGTCGGTTTTATAGACAGTTGTCGGAGCCAGCCACAAGCCCGGAATTCCGTCAGTGCTGCGGATATGATTCGCAATGCCATCAAAGTCCGGGAAACGCGCATTGGGTCGCCAGTCACCCGGGGCGCGTTGAAAGCCGTCGTCAAGCTGAATCACTTTGTCAATGTCCGGCGCGCCCGGCCAGTCCGCGAATTCGTCAATTGCCTTGATATACTGCGCCTGCGTGATTCCGGCGTAGTGCTGGTACCAAGAGCAATATCCTGCCATCGGCCGCTTCGGCACCCGCGCACCGAATTCCGCGGCGCACTGTGCCGCCCAATCGTTGAAACCTGTTACCCAGTCGCCGTAGGAAAGGAATATGCTGTCGAGCTTCAGTATATCGTCCGGTGCAAACAGAATACCGTCAAGTAAATCCGCAGCATAGACTTCGGCACGGTTCCCGCGGGCAGTCCCGAAGCCGATGTCGCCGAAGCCCAAACCGGGACCTGTTACGCCGAGGACAAGCCCGGTCGAGCCTGAATCACGAATAATCCCGACCTCTGTGGAGTTGGCCCAATTCTCCTGCGTATGGTAGGGGTCGTCCAGGCGCGGCCACAGCACCCTCGCGCTCTCCCAGGTGCCGACGGTACGCGCATAGGGGCTTTCCAGCCGCTCCTCTTTTGTGAAGACGTTGCGTTTCATATCCGTCAAGGACAGAAACGTCCCAAATGCCTCCGTCAGCGTCCCGCGCAGTAGATTCACCCGCGCAAGCTGCACCGGTATTTTGCTTGTCTGGTACAGAGAAGGTTTAAGCAGGACAGCACCGCCGGGCAGTTCCTGCGCTTTAACAGATAAGAAGAAGCCGCATTCAGAAAAACCGAAAACGGCGGAACTGTCAGAAGTAACGCCAAAGCCGTAGGCTTTTTCGACTGTCCACGGTGCCTTATCTCCCGCCTTACGCCAGACGATTTCGGGCAGGATGCCGGTAAGAAGGAGGGTATCCTCCGCAGAAAGGTTGAAGTGTGTGTCTGTTGCTGAAAAGGAAAGCATTGCGGGAAATCCTTTCAAGATAGAATATTGGCGCTTGCCGGATATTATATCACAGCTAATATCTCATGCGGCATAATGCACAGCCACCGCGAAACCTTTCCCGCTGCCCTGCGGGTTGAGGGAAGTAATGCGCTTGCCCTCCTCCGTCAAGGCAAGGACGGCGTGGCGTAGGGCTATGCCATGGTCTATCTTCTGCATTTTCGGAGCCAAAAGCTTGGCAACGCCGGAGGGGACGGACTTCACCAGCACCTGTCCGGCAGAGAAAGTGAGTGCCCAAGGCTGCGCATTCATCGCTGAGGGGGCAATCTGTACGGCGCGTGCAACGGCATTGTCCGCATTGGAAATGACCGAAATCCCTTTGCGCTTAGTGTCGGCCAAACCATTCCGCATAGGCACCCCTGTTTTGCCGAAAGCAAGCAGTATTTGGTAATTCTCCTTGGGGTTGAGGGGTTTGGCCATACCCATCCAGAGTGTGCCGAAGCCATGTTCTTGCAAATGCAAATCCACTGCTTGCAAGGTGTAGCCGACATTGGAGAGAGCGATGTCGCTGTCATCGGCATATGCCAGAATGGCATGGGGGGCGGCACAACCCTTGAGTGCTGTGGAATCCACAATCTCAAAGGCGGCTTTTTGCCCGGGCAGCTGCTCCGCCGCATCTATGGCGGTTTGTACCAAGGCGAGTTCCTCTGCGCTTAGGGGGGTTGGGTCATACTGCCGCACACTCCGGCGGGTGAAGATGGTTTCATATGCTGACATAGGACTATACCTCGTGTTCTATAAGATACACCATAGTTTAGCACGTTTTGCGCCGCTTGTCAAGAGATAATTCGGGGCTATGAGGTGCAAGGGCGGATTCTCCTATGGCGGGCATATACAAGAGGTAGGCAGTCTTTTGTAATCAGCCTTGACAATGCCGGCGGGAAGTGGTATAATCGACCGGAGAGGGAACGAACAGAGTTGCCCTATAGAAAGCATTACAAAAACATAGGAAAGAACGGAGCGAACCCAATGGAAAAAGGCGCGCTGAAGCATTGGTGGCACACAGGCGTCCCGCAGGAAATCCAAAGCCGCAAAGCCAGACTGCACTTGTTCGGGCGTCTGGTTTGCTTGGGGCTTATTCTGGTTGTGATATTCACCGGGCTGATGTGCCTTGCCTACTCCTTCCCGAACAAGACAAAAGAACCTGAGATTGTCGCAGAGATGCAGCGGATTATGCAGTCGGAGGATGCACGAGTAACTTTCAAGGAAGCGAATCGTAAGCATGATATTAATTTTCAATTTGATGATACATCAGTGTTAGAAATGTTTACAAAAGATATATGGATTGGATTGACGCAAAAGGACGATGGGGATAATATTCTGCAAGCAGCAATGGTTCCGTTGTATTCACGTTACTGGCATGGAATAGAGATTGCTTTGCGCCCGGCATTGGCACTTGTTTCTTTTTCTGTCTTCCAAACCATAGCCGGTATTGTTTTTATTATACTGCTGTTGTGGCTTCTCGCAGTTGTTTGGATGGAATTGGGATGGCGTGTATCTTTGTGTTTTTCGCTGTCGTTCTTAATTGTCAGAGGCTATGTGGTGCCGTTTAACCTTTATTATTCGATTGACTTTTTCATAATGCTTATTGCCTGCTTGGTTTTGTTGTACTTATGGAATAAGCCCCGATTCCGAAGGCACTTGCCGGAGTTCTTTTTTGTTATCGGTGCTTGTATGTCCTTTTTCGCTACGCTGTTGGTTCCCGTTGTATCGTTGGTCATTCCTCTCATGATTGGCAGTTTATTGCTTAGTAAAGAAGATAAGCAAATAACATTCAAGGCAGTAGTGCTGTATTCTGCCGCATGGGTACTGGGGTGGGCAGGTCTATGGGCAGCTAAAATACTGCTTACCATTCCTATATTAGGCATTACTCATTTCTTAGATCATGCAGTTCAAGTCTTTTTCACTTTGGGCATCGATTCTGAGCGTTTGCTTACGTATGCAACCAAACCCGCAAATCATACATTCTATTCTCTCGGCTTATCAAATGAGCTCAAGAACCTAATCAGTCTTCCAATCAAGGATGCTATTGCCGGGTTCCTCTTCCCTTTACTATTTGTGGTTGTGATTGTCCTTGTTTTCTTCTATAGTTTAATGGTAAAATCGAAAGAGTCCCCCTGTTTGTTGCCTTTACTAAAAAAAGATAAGTATTGGCGCGGAATTAGGGCGCAAGTAAAAGATCGTTTTGTTCCGAATCCATCTGTTTCTATTTTGTATTGTTATATACCATTATTATTGTATATGTTTGTTATGGGAGGTCACTTGTATGTGCACAGGAATTATATATTGCGCATCACAATGCCCATATACTTCTGCCTGCTCTACCTGCTGACGGAGTTAATCCCGCCGTTTTGGGAGTGGCTCCGCTTTCAGTACCATATGCGCCTCGCGGTGGCACAAAAACGGCACAAGTGAGGCAGATGTGTCTGTTGCAGAAAGGGTTATATACTATCAGAACAACTTGGGGTGAGGATATGACGTATCGGGAAAGACTATACAGCCGCATTGAAAGCATATGCCTGTCGCTTTGGCGGCGCAGGCGGTTGCGCCCGGTTGTTCTCTGTGCCTCCTTGCGGCACGGCGGCTTCGAGGAGAACTTTGCCGACTTGTGGGAGGCGTTGCCGCCGCAGAAACGCTTTTATACAGAAACACCGTTGGCTGTCCTGCCGCGGCCGGTGAAGCGATTGAAATTGCTGCGGCAACTTTGCTGTGCAAAGGTTATCATTACTGACGACGACCTACTGACCCTCTGTCCGTGGTTCCAGCCGCGGGAGGAGCAGAAGATTATACAGATATGGCACGGTCCCGGAGCTTGCAAGCGCTTCTTACGAACGGATCCCCTATGGTTGGCTATGGGTTTGCCGCTGCCGGAGCACAACTATGATGCCGTGATCGTGTCCTCGGACTTTGTCCGAAAGCCCTTTGCGGAGTCGTTCGGTGTTCCGGCGGAACGGGTTCTGCCGCTGGGCATACCGCGTACCGACACGGTGCTGCGTTACGGTAAAGACCCCGAGGGGAAAGCGTATGCTTGGGCACCCACCTACCGCCCGGAAAAACGCTTGGAACTCCCGCCAATCACAGGCGACCTCCGCGCGGGTGAGAGCATCACTGAAAAGGGGCAGTACCTGTATATAGACACAGCAGTGCTGATCACCGATTACGCAAGCGTCCTTTTTGAGGCTGTGCTGCTTGGCTTGCCTATAGTGTTTTATCAGCCGGAAGAGCAGCATGCGCCGCTTGTGTTCTTCGAACCGGCGGACTGGCCGGGCGAAATTGTCACCCGGCCGGAGGAGATACTTCCTGCTTGCCGGCGTGCGCGGGCGAATGTACCGGCGTATGGGGCATTTATTGCGAAGTATCTCTCTGCTTGCGATGGGTCTTCGGCAACGCGCGTGGCAGCGTTGGCCGTAGGTTGGTTGGAGTAGTTTTACGCTCTTGCAACTTGCGGCGGAATATGATATAATGAAAGCAGATTCACAAGTCCGTAATCCCGAAAGAAGGAAATACATATGCCCTCAGAACGTATCAAACAACTCAAAACCGTTGCTTATCAAATCGGCAGGAATTCACGGCGCGGTATTGAATTGGATTACTTGAATCATTGGTCGCGGGTAGCTACTGCCGGCGAGCCGGAACAGCATATGCGCCGCGCCTTACAGAACAATTACATCTTTGACAACTACTCCTTGGAACTGACCGAGGGGGAACTTCTCGCCGGACAGTATTCCATTTACTGGGAGCGGCCGAAAGATTCCCACTATCCCCCAAATGACGGCGGCACGATGTGCGCAAGTACGGGGCACCGCGCCATAGACTATGACCTCTTGCTGAACAAAGGAGTGAAGCACATCTTTTCTGTACTGGACGAAAAACCTGTGACACCGTTTTATGCTGCCGTGCGGGTCGCTTTGGAGGGTTATGTACGCTTTGCCGAGCGGATGCGGGAGGCGTGTACGGTGCAGGGGCGGCCGGACTTAGCGGCTCTGTTCGAGAAAGCACCTTTGGAACCCTGTACCTCTTTCCATGAGGCAGTACAGACAGTCTGGTTTGCGCAGTTTGCTTTTGGGTTGGCGGGGGATTCCCCGTTGGCGGGACGACCGGACCAATACCTTTATCCTTTTTATAAAGCCGATATGGATGCCGGACATCTCACCCGGCAGAAAGCGGAAGAGATTATTCACAGCTGGTATCTGAAGCACAATGCGTTCTTTGATACGTGGCCGGCGGCACTGATGGTCGGCGGCACGGATAGAGACGGTAAACCGGTTTGGAATGAACTGACGGAAATCATGATTGAGGGTATCCGTGAAGTTGGGCTTATCAATCCCGCAGTGGCGGTGTGCTACACGGAGGATATGCCGCCGCATATCCTGCGCCTCTGTGTAGATTTGATAGCAGAGGGCTACACGAAACCTGCCTTGTTCAATGACCGCATCTGCCGCGAGGGTCTGGAGATGGCAGGCGTGCGCCCAGCAGATGCGAGGGTCTATATGCACTCCACTTGCGTGGAACTGACACCCGTAGCTTCTTCCAACATTCAAGTCGCAACCCCCTACCTTAATCCTTGCAAGGCCTTAGAGTATGTCTTGGGCGGCGGTCACAGACTCTGGGGCGGTTCTACAGATCTCAGGTCAGCAGTGGACATCCCGCCGTTGGATACATTCGATAATCTATATTCCGCTACCAAAGAAGCCTTGGGAGAGATTATCCGCAGAGGCATCGAGCATAATTTGCGCCATGCCCGCGAACGTATGGAACGCGCTTCCTGCCCTCTTCATTCCGCTTTCCTCAATGACTGCCTCGAAACCGGTGTCGATGCAGGAAAAGGCGGGGCACGCTATAACTTCTATTACCCCTGCTTCCCCGGCTTTATTACCCTTATCGATTCCCTCTATGCCATAAAGAAAGCAGTTTATGACGAAAAGGTATTGTCCTTGAATGACCTTACCCTTATGCTCAAGCGGAACTTTGCCGATGCGGAGGATGTCCGTCTCTACTTGCGTGACCATATCGATAAGTACGGTAACGGTGTCCCTGAGGTCGATGCTATGGGTAAAGATCTCTATGACTTCATTGCTGAAGAGTGCGCAAAGTATTCGCACTGTGTGGGGTACGCGGGGAGCCGCATTGCGGCTCCGGCGGGGAACCGCAATGCGGTTCCGGCAAGCGGCCGTAATACGGCCGCCCCCCCCTGCAACACATTCCACCCGAGCTACTTTGCGTGGATCATGCACAGCATCAAAGGCGGAGAAACGGCAGCAACAGCAAACGGACGCAAGCAAGGGACGGCGCTTTCGGAGAATCTGGGGGCCTCGCAGGGATGCGACCGCAACAGTCCGATGGGGATAGTGCATTCCATATCCCAACTGGATCAGCGTTTGAGCATCGGCGGGATAGCAACGAACTTCCGGTTCTCCCCGGCGTTTTTAGCGGACGAAGAGGGGAAGGAAGCGCTTTGCGCATTTATTCGGGCGTTTATGGCACAAGGAAACTTCGAGTGCCAATTCAATGTTGTAAACCAAAAGACGCTGATAGAGGCGCAGAAGCACCCGGAGGAATACAGAACGCTCATGGTACGTGTTGCGGGGTACAGTGACTATTTTACGAACCTTGCGCCGTCCATACAAGCGGAGCTTATCACGCGCACAGAGCACGCCGGTGTGTAATAGGCAGGCAAGGCATATCTTGCAGCCGAAGCGCATAGGCAATTACAAATACACCGGAGTAAGGAATCAACTATGCAAGCCCTGATATTTGACATACAACGCTATTCGGTACATGACGGACCGGGGATACGCACGACGGTGTTCTTTAAGGGATGCAACCTGCGTTGTTTCTGGTGCCACAACCCGGAATCCTATTCCATGCAGCCGGATTTGCTTTATTACCCTGTGAAGTGCATCTCCTGCGGGCGCTGTGCTTACCGCGGCGGCTTTGCGGGACTTGCCCGGCAGATAGCGCAGGACAAAGAGCCGGAAACCGTTTGTCCAAAAGGCTGCCACACATTCCATCAGACGGAGGAAGGCGCAAAGCACGTCTTTGAACGCACCAATTGCATCAATTGCGGAAAGTGTGCCAAGGCCTGCTTCCCGGGCGCGTTGGTCAGCAGCGGAAAAGCCTACGATTTGAAAACTGCCGTAAAGCAGGCGCTACAGGATGCGCCGTTTTACCAAACGAGCGGAGGAGGCGTGACTTGCTCCGGGGGTGAACCGCTTCTGCAGGCGGAATTCGTGGCAGCATTCTTCCGGGAAATGCAAGAACGCGGTATCCATTCCGCCTTAGATACCGCAGGCAATGTGCCGTATGAGAAATTTGAGGAGGTCTTACCGGTTACAAACCTTATCCTTTTTGATCTCAAGTGCATGGACAGCAAAATGCACAGAGAAGCAACCGGTGCCTCGAATGAGCGCATTCTGGAAAATCTCAGCAAAATAGGGCAGGGAAATGTGCCTGTCTGGGTGCGCATCCCCGTTATTCCTACCGTAAATGACACCTATGAAAACATGACCGCCGCTGCAGTCTTTCTCAAAGACTTGCCCGCTGTAGAGAGAATCGAACTCCTGCGTTACCATAAGCTCGGTGCCGGCAAACACGATGCCCTCGGCAAACCGTATACCCATTTGGAGTTGCCGGAGCCAAGCAAGGAGCAAACAGAAAAACTTGCCGACTGCTTTGGGGGTATTGGGAAAGAAATCATCGTCCGCTAAGCAGACAAACTGCAAACCGGCCGCATCGGTTCTGGTTATAAGCCTCGCAAATTCGCGCTTGACATTTGAACAAAAAAATGATACAATAACATATAGCTTGCGTCAGCGAATGCCGCAGCAAGCTATATTCATTCTTCTTTGTAAAGGGGTTTGTTACCTTTGTTTTGGCTTGATATCTTCAACTTCTTCTCTCGGCTCGGGGCCTTACTCATCGAGTGTTTTGATCTTGTATTCGCGGTATCCCGCGGTGATTTCCCGGACGCGCTGGAAGCCATCTGGTACATGGCTCGGACTTTGTTCGATTTCTAAGACCGCAGAAAACGGATATTACAGCGCAAAGACTAATAGGAACAGCAGCGGCCAAAGGACGAGACTGTCGAAAAAGTTCTCTGTGCCGACGACTTCCGTATCTGCGGCGTTTCCGACAAAAGCCGGTAAGTGGGTGCTTGCTCTAAGAAACGCGCCGTCGCTATAAAACGCAACGCGCACCGGGGCACCGTCCAACAGGTACCAGCGCTTCGTTTCTACATAGCCGCCGTTATATGTGAATTCATAATCAACGGCAATGTAGGTCTTGCCGTCATGCACGACTTCAAAGGCTCGCACGGGCGGTGCTTCGGTCGCCCCTTGGATTTTGCCGTATTCGACTGTGTTTTCCATCACTTCATCGTACAAAACAAATTCCCTAAGCGGAACATACAACCAACCGCCGAACGTATAGATTCTGCCTTTATCCAAGGCGCAGATCGTCAGAGCATCTTTTGTGAAGACGAAGCGGAGGTTGCTGCCCAATTGCTTGGACAAAGCGCCGAGTAACCATAGCAAAAACGGCTCCAGAAAAGAGGGATAATCGCCCGAAGCATTTCTGTTCTCCCAGTTTTGTTGCACCTCCGCAACAGTTTCCATAGGATCCCCGCGATTAAACAATAACATGCTAACGCTGAATAAGGCGATCGGATTGGCGATGTTGAAGCCGTTGAGTTCAATGGCGAGGCTTTCGGCGGACAAAGTCGGCTTGCAGGTGAGCCGCTGCCCGCCTACCTCCCCGAAAACAAGGGTCGTGGTCAGAAACGGATTATAGAGGCTGCTGTTATACGCTTCAATAATCGGAAGCACGTCCTCGATGGGGATTGGTGTACCTTCTTCCCATGCCTCGTCCGTCGCGGCGAAAGATGGAACTGCCCAGCCGAAAAGCAAGGCAATCCCCAGAAAAAGGGCGAGGATTCGTTTAGGGACGCTATGTATCATACAGTTTCCTCCAAAAGAATGGCTTAAGCACAAATTATTGCAACGTTTGTTAGTCGTTAGGACAGGGCGTAGTCCTCACCGATTCTCTTTCGCCCTGCTGTGCTGAAGCAGGACGTTTTTGGATAAAAATTGTTACCAATTGTAACCGTCAGCCAGACTAAGAAACAGCAAAGGCAGGAGGCGAAGCCTCCTGCCGTAACCGCAGGGTCACTGTCATCTTTGTGCTTAACACTTGACAAAAAGAGCAAATCAGGGTACAATATACAGAGCAGTACCTGCCTACCGCCCGGAAGCTGCCAGAAACTGAAAGAAGGATTCCCTATGCTCCCTAACTTCCGAATCGATTCCGTCATAACAAACGCCCTGCAAGAAGACGTACCCTATCTGGATATTTCCGCAGCGTATCTCTTTGCGGATTCCCATCAGAGCGAGGGGTATCTGCTTTCCAAATCCGAGGGGGTGCTGTGCGGGATTGATGTTTTTCGGCGAACCTTGGAACTCACAGACACTTCCATACGCTTTGCGGCAAAGCTTACAGATGGAGCACCGTTTCAGCGCGGAGATGTATTGGCAGAGTTCGCGGGTTCCACGAAGTCGCTGCTGATTGCGGAACGCACGGCTCTAAACCTTCTGCAGCACATGACCGGCATCGCCTCCTATACGGCGCAGTGCGTTGCGGCAGTTGCAGGTACACACGCCTGCATAGCAGACACGCGCAAGACTCTTCCGGGATTGCGGGCATTGGAAAAGTACGCCGTAACCTGCGGCGGCGGGAAGAACCACCGTTACTGCCTCTCGGATGGGGTCATGCTGAAGGACAACCATATCGATGCTGCCGGCTCCATCACCAAAGCGATACAAACCGTCCGCGCCGCCGTGGGGCATATGGTGAAGATAGAGGTGGAGACCCGCAACCTATCAGAGGTGGAAGAAGCCATCCGCACCGGAGCCGATATTGTCATGCTGGACAATATGTCTGCCGCTGACATGGCTGCGGCAGTACAAACGTACCCGGCAACTGTCTTTGAGGCCTCCGGGAATATCACGCTCGAAAACATCCGGGAGAAAGCCGCCGCCGGCGTACACATTATCAGCTTGGGGGCGCTCACGCACTCCGTTGCCGCTGCCGACATCTCCATGCGCATCAAAAAGCAAGAGGAATAAGGTAAGAAGCAAGAAAGGAACCTGTATTCGGTTGGTTGCTACTATATTGTAACAAATGGTAACAAAAAATATCCCGGCGAGGCGTTTTTCCTCGCCGGTTATCCTTATCCTTCAGGTTGCTTCGGCTTCTTCCTCTTCCGGCGGGAAGAGGGTGCTGAGGTCTATGGAGAAACCGGGGAAGATAGATATGAGTGCATGGTCGCCGGTCGTGTAGTTACCGGCGGCGATATAGTGCCCATCTTGAAGCACATAAGTTTCCACAATAGAGTATTCGGGCGATATGATCCAGTACTCCCGGACACCGGCCTCCAGGTACAAGTTCATCTTCAGCAGTCTGTCTTTACGGCCTGTGGAAGGGGAAAGAATCTCGGCGATAAAATCCGGGGCACCGTCGCAGCTGTTTTCGGTGAGTTTGTCCGTATCGCAAACAACAAAGATGTCCGGTTGCACAACGGTTTTATCTGATTCGTCCTTTGCGGGAAAGAGGCGCACATCATAAGGCGCAATATATACTTAACAAGGTTTGTCATCAAGGTAATCAGCTATACGCCTGCCGAACATAAACGTCAGATTCTGGTGCGTACGGGTTGGGCTTGCAAAGTTGTAGACATAGCCATCGAGGAGTTCACAACGACGGTTCTCACCCCACGTCTTGTATTCGGAGTAAGTATACGGTCTGTATTCCTCTTGACATTGCGGGGCACCCATGAATAACACCTCCATTCAGGCTTAGTATGTTACAATCGGTAACACAAAATGCACCGGCGGAAGTTGTCCTCCGCCGGCGGTGTAGCTTATTCCACGGTAACTGTGCAGGAGGATCGCCAAGCACCGTCTTCCGTCAGGCAGTAGATGCGAACGGTTCCCGGGGAAACAGCGGTTATGGTACCGATGTTTTCCGTCTTGCCGCCAAAGATGCCGAGGACTTTCTCATGCTCGATGATAATACCGTCAACGGTGGCAATGGAGGGGTCGTCCGTGAACCACTGACAGCCCGCTATGGTTGCATTGTCCGGCTCTAAAGTCGCTTTGAGTTGGGCAGTCTCACCGACGGACAGTTTTTCGCGGCGGCGGTTGAGGGCAACGCCCTCTACAGGGACACGGACATGAATGACGCAGTCGGCGGAGATTTCTTCTCCGTTCAGTTCATAGTAGGCTTGCACCGTGCCATCGCCGTAGGTGTCGCCGGTTTGGATGTAACCCACATCATCTACGGTCACAATTTCCGGCGTGAGGGAACGCCAATGTACAATCGTACCTTCCGGGGCGTTGATACTCGCGGATAGCAGGACACTCTCTTTCGCGCCGACGACCATCTCCGCCGAAAGATTAACGGTCGGCCACGTGAAGTTGAAACGATTGATTTTTATCAGCTTCAGACTGAGTGTGAATTCTCCGAAAGCGGCATAGGCATCTTGGCCTTTCAACTGCAAGGTAAGGTCCACATTACGGGAAAACACGATGTTATAGAGCCTGCCGTTGGTGCGCCCGGAGGCGGCGGAGAATGCAGGGTTCGCATAAGTGACTTTGGTATCCAATACCTCAAATCCGTTCAGCCCGGTGAGCAGTGCAGCAACATCAGAAGCAGTCAAAGGCTTGTAGAATGCCTGCACATCCGGGGTATCATTGAGGGTACCGTTGAAATCATAATTGTCGCGGTAGAGCTTATTGCAGGTATTCTTTGCCGCGCACTTGGGGCACTCCGTGAAAGCCTCGTCAAAGGTCTCCTTGCAAGCTGTGCATTGGTAATAGGTAAAGTTATTGGTGACGGCGGCTATATCCGCGGGAGAGAGGCTGTCCAACCGCCAGAGGGAGCCGGTAATATTCTCGCCGTAATCGGCGGAAACATTGCCGGTCTTTCCGTTAACCTCCTCGAGTGCTTTTGGGAGGAGAAGCTTTGCGGTTTCGGTCAGCACGTTGGCATTGTCGCCCGAGACAGTCACTGCGTCATCCTCGCCGCGGAGTTCATATTTCGTTTCAATGCCAATGGCGGGCGTAGCCGCACCGGCTTCAATGACCTTTGCTTCCAGGTAAGTCAAAACAGCCTCGGCATCCTGCGGGGAGGCGGATATGCTGTCGTCCACAGCGCTTTCGACCGGATGCTGCCCTTCATTGGCTAAGAGGTTGTTCACACCGTAAACCATGACACCGAAGAAAATGACAACAAGCAGAATGATAATGCCGCCGAATATGCGGTTGCGGAGCTTGACATTGGCTTCATCCTGCAAAATATCCGAGAGGCTTCGCTTTGCCGAGGCTTGGGCTTCGGCAGTTTCTTTGATCGGGTCGTTTTTAAATTCGTCAGCCATTGTCGGTGTCCTCCTTAGCGATTTCTGCATGGTCGGGATCTATGCCGGCGGCGGCGAGAGCTTCCTCTGCCTTGGCTTCAGCGGCAAGCGCAGGAGAGATGCCGAGGGCGATGAGTTCTTCGTTGATTTTTTCTTCGCGTTCACGTGTTTCGGCGGTCTCTACAACAGGATAGGGCAGGGAGTAAATGTCGGTTTTTCCGGTCTTGACCTCTTTCCAAATCCGGCTACGCTCGTAGTCGCCTTCTTTATACACAGGCTCAAGTTCCTGGTGCGCTGCCATGAAGTGGATAAAGCCTAAGCCGCCGAACATAGCCGCCCAAAGAATCGGACCGTACTGCAGTTGGACGGAAATCAAACCGGGGGCGGCAAGCAACTCTTTGTTGGTAAAGAAAGACAGTCCAAAAGCCGCAGCCGAGGCAAGGAAGCCGAGGCAACAGAATACGAAGACCGTCCAAGATGCTCTCTTACTCTTTGTGAAAGAGAACAGCGAACCGAACAGCGTCAGCACGGCAAGCAAAACAGCAACTACCGTCAGCCCCAAAAGAGCATAGAGGAAAGTAACCGCATTGCCGGGGATGGGAAATTCATTAAAGGCAAGCAGAAAGTTCAGCTGGCCGCCGGTGATGATGTTGACGATCCCAAGCAGACCTGCGGAAAAGCTTGTCCCTCCATAGGGAAGCTCAATCTCCGCGGTCAAGGCAGGGAGAAGCAGCGCGGCTGCGGGCAGGAAGCAGAGGCATATCCGCAGTTTCGCCCATATGTTGCCCCACAGCCCTGCAACGAGCTGTTTGGCCCATACGCGGACACTCGCGATAGAAAGCTCGGCTTTCTTGGCATCTAAGTAGAAGCGCGGTTCGAATTCCGCATAGAGGACATTGACACCGCATTTGGGGCAATTGGGTTTCCAGTCCGTAATTTTCAGATGGTAGTTACAGTTTGGGCAATCAGCCATTTGTTTCACTCCCGATTCAAAATAATGAATGATTAACAAGGAACAGTAAGCATAATCGGATCCTGCGTTCGGCTTTCTCTTTACAGTTCGGCATCGAGTGTCGCTTCAATCATGGAAAGCTCTTCCGGCGGTTCTTTCGTGAGGAGTGCGCGGCGTTCGTTGAGGGCAACATACATAGCTTCCCGCTTCTCGCCGACCAAATCATAGAAGAACCAAGGCAATATGCTCACCAAACCGGGCAGGCAAGAAGAGAATGTTTCGAGGAAGTAAAGCCGTTTATAAACCGTGAAGTTGCCTTGGCGGTAGGAACCCATACCCAAGGAAGCATTATAGCCTGTCCATTTGAACACGGCGACGGTAAAGATGGCTTTCAGCGGGGCAGTCAGGCGCGTGATGAACCCGGTCAAGATGCCGGCGGTTCCGTCCGGACGCTCGCCTGTCACGTATTCCGTATAGTCGGCGATTTCGCGGTTCAGTTCATCACCGATGACGCGGGAAGGCGCGTTGTCCATGGAGTTCACCAGTTTCAGGACGCCCCATACGATGCAGAACAAGAGCCGTTTATTGATGACTGCCGCGCCGAGGAGATACTGCGCAAGGGCACGCACAAAATCAAGGGAGAAGAAGAAAATCTGACCGTTGCGCTTATTGCCGCCGAAAATCTTCATGGTAAGCGGAACAAGGGCAGCGGAGGCAAACTCCCCGGTCATCGTCGGTATTCCTTCGGTAATGGTCGTGCCAATCCATCCGCCGAAGAGATCCATCTGGCGGACGACGTCCCAGTCATAGCCGCCTTTCTCAAACCACGAAACAGCAAAGCTGGCGATAAAGTTACGAAGCGCATACTTGTTTTTGAGAATGTAGAACATGGATTTGGTGAAGTGCACGGGCTTGGGTTGGAGCATGATGCGCTCTCTTGTCCCCAGTGCCAAACCGATATTCCCGACAATGGCTATGGTGGCGGCAAAAACAGCCATGAACGCAAAGAAGTAGGACATCGGGATATTGATGATGCCGTGGTTGTTGAGGTCCATGAACGGAATGAACGTGGCGTACATAATCTGACCGCCGATGAAGTCCGCATAGTTTTTGATCAGCCCCATAACAATCCGGTCGTTGGGGTGCGGCGTCATCAGAATCGGCAGGTTGCCTTTTGGGAGGTTGTATATCGTCGCGAACGTTTCCTGCAGGAACATGACAATAAACAAATACAGCACTTTCCGCGGGTCGGATGTGTTGGCATTATTGAAGAATATAGCTCCCAAATAGGTCAGAGCCAAGGACACATAGTAAGGGATGGGCGTTGCCAAAAGATAAGGGCGCGCTTTGCCGTAGCGTGTTCTGGTTCGGTCATAAACAATGCCCATGAGCGGGTCATTGAGGACATCCCAGATGGAAATGAGTGCACTGATGCCGGCGACGTAGACCATATCAAGCCGGAACACCATAACGAGGTAAGTCTTTTGGTACGAGTTGACGGCACTGATGAAACGGTTCGCGAAGTCGGAGACAGCCGGGAACATCATCTCCTTGAGAGTAAGTACAGGTGTGTGGAAAACTCTTGTGGCGAGGGCTGCGTGGCGGTCGAGCTTTTCCTTGTCGATTTTTGCTGCTGAGTTATCCTCTGCGGTAAACAGCTTTTTGATGACACCCGGTTCTTGCTCAGCCATGAAGTCACATCCTTTTTTCATATACAGCGGAATACCCGCCGGGGGTACTGCGGCACAGAATCATCCCTTGCGTACCCCTGCCCTACAATTGTAACACAAAGCAAAGGAAAACGCAAGGGAAATTTTGCAGTTTGTTGTTTTTTGGGCTGATTCACCCGACTTGGTATACGCGGCACTCATAGGGGCGGGCGGTGTAGGTGTCCTCCGGTGTTTCCGGTGCAGCATAATTGGAGAAAAGCAGTTTGGCGTTTCCAAAACCCTCCGGGAGCTTCATCTTCAGCGGCTTCTCCCCGAAAGCCAGCATGACAAGCAGCTTTTGGTTGGCATATTCGCGCACATAGATATAGCGGTGCGGGTCCAACGGCGCCAAATCCAGATACGTACCAAACAGCACAAGGGGATTGTTTTTGCGGTAAGCCAAGAGCTTCTGATACCAATGCCAAAGAGAGTTTTCATCACGCAGGGCGGCGGTGGCGTTGATTTCGGGGTAATTCTTATTGACGGCAAACCAAGGCGTGCCGGAGGTAAAACCTGCATTTTTCTCCGCTGTCCACTGCATGGGGGTGCGGGCGTGGTCGCGGGAACGCCGGTTGGCGATTTTAAGGAAGTTGTGTTCGGATAAGCGCACTTTCTGCACCATCCGCCAGTTGTTGTATGTCAGCACGTCCTTGGATTCATCCACGCTGCCGAACTCGGTATTCACCATGCCGATTTCCTGCCCCTGGTAGATAAAGGGTGTACCCGATTGCAGAAGATACATAGCAGCCAAGGTCTTGCCGCTCTCGACACGGTACTTTTCCGAGCCGTATCGGGAGATGATGCGCGGGTGGTCATGGTTCTCGATATACAGTGCATTCCAGCCTTTGCCGCGCATTTTTTGCTGCCAAGCATTGAACGCGCGCTTGAGCTTAATAAGGTTGAACGGCAGCGGCACCCAATCGGTCAGGAGGGAATCGGCTTCCATATGCTGAAAGTGGAACATCAAATCCAGTGTCTTGCTGCCGGCGGTTTCGTCAATATACTCCAGTGCTTTCTCCGGCGTCATCATCGGAGCCTCACCGACGGTAAAGGCATCATAGGGCAAAAGTGCCCCCTCACGGTATTCCTTGAGGTACTCTTTGACTTTCGGCAAACCGGTATAGTGTTCAATGCCCGTACCTACAGGGAGGGGCAAACCATTGGGCAAACCCTCGCGTTTGGCGATATAGGTGATGACATCCTCTCGGAAGCCATCGACTCCCATCTCCAGCCAGAAGCGCATGATGTCCTTAACTTCCTCACGCACTTTCGGGTTCTCATGATTCAGATCCGGCTGCTTCTTGGCGAACACATGGAGGTACCATGTCTGCGTATCCGGGTCAAGTTCCCATGCCTTTCCTTCAAACACAGACAGCCAGTTGTTCGGCGGCTTGTCCTCATGTCCCTCCCGCCAAAAATAGTACTCCCTATAGGGTGAAGTCGGATCCAAGGAGGCCTTGAACCACGGATGCTCATCAGAGGTGTGGTTGACGACCAAATCCACCACCACTTTAATCCCGCGTTCGCGGCAGGCAGCTATGACCTGTTTGAACAGTTCCAAATCACCGTATTCCGGGTGAATATCCCTGTAATCCGCAATGTCATAGCCATAATCCGCATTCGGCGAAGGGTACAGCGGCGAAAACCAAATGGCATCGCAGCCTAAGTCTTTGATATAATCCAGTTTCTCCAATACACCTTGCAAATCGCCGATGCCGTCACCGTTTCCGTCTTTGAAGCTGCGCGGCCAGATTTGATAAAACGCTGCGGTTTTCCACCAAGGTAAAGTGCTTATGTCCATTTTTACTCCTCCCGGAATTTCTTTTAGGGGCGGCGCTGCCGCCCCGGTAAGAATCAACCGCGGAACAAAGCCCGCGCAAAGTCCTTTGGCACGAAAGGCTGCATATCGTCGATTTTCTCACCGACGCCGATAAACTTAACTGGAATCTTGAGCGCATCTTTAATCTGCAGCACCACGCCGCCTTTGGCTGTACCATCGAGTTTGGTAAGAATAATACCGCTGACCTCCGCGATGGACATAAACTCTCGGGCTTGGTTCACTGCGTTCTGACCTGTAGTGGCGTCGAGGACGAGGAGCACTTCACGGTCAGCGTAGGGGAGTTCGCGGTCTATGACGCGATAGATTTTTCCGAGTTCCTCCATGAGATGCTTCTTGTTATGCAGACGCCCCGCGGTGTCGCAGATAATCAAATCGGCGCCCCGCGCTTTCCCGGCTTGGATAGTATCGAAGATAACCGCGGCGGGGTCGGCGCCTTCGCGGTGCTTGACGATTTCCACACCGGCGCGCTCGGCCCAGATTTCGAGCTGTTCAATCGCGGCGGCGCGGAACGTATCGGCTGCACCGAGAATCACTTTCTTCCCTTGCCCTTTATAATAAGAAGCCAGCTTTCCGATGGAGGTTGTTTTCCCCACGCCGTTGACACCGATGACGAGGATAATCGCGGGCATGGTTATCATATCCGTCATGCCCTCCCCGGAGAGTCTCTCCGCGACAATCTCGGAAAGAGCCAGCTTCACATCCCCGGCGGTCTTGAAACGCTTTTTCTTTGCGCGGTTACGCAGTTCTGCCACGACCTCCATTGCCGTTTCCACACCGGTATCGCTGAGAATCAATGCTTCTTCTAAGGAATCATAAAACTCCTCATCCGGTTCGCGGTCATCAATAAAAGCGGCATCAATTGCGGTATCCAATTTGTCGCGCGTTTTTTTCGCCCCGCCGAAGAGGCGTTCAAAGAAGCCCATGGGCTGTATACCTCACAATTTGTTTTCCCAATCTATCATGCCCTATTGTAGCAGAAAAACATGGAAAATGCAAGTCGTTATTTGTGAATTATTTTATTACACAGTTACAGCTTTATTTTTGCAGAAGGCTTGCATTTTCTCCCCGAATATGGTATAGTATACAATGTGTTGCGTTTTTGTCCAACCGCAACAGAGCCTACATAAGCGATATTTATATATTTAGGAGTAGCCTATATGCGTATCTACAACACGCTTACACGCCGGAAAGAGGAGTTTGTACCCCTCACGCCCAATGAGGCGCGAATCTACGGCTGCGGCCCGACCGTATACAATCTCATTCACATTGGGAACGCACTCCCGCTGTGTGTGTTTGATACACTGCGTCGTTATCTGGAGTGGCGCGGGTGGAATGTGCGCTTTGTGCAGAATTTCACGGATGTGGATGACAAAATCATACGCCGCGCCAACGAAGAAGGTGTCACTTCCGCAGAAATCGCCGAGAAATACATCGCCGAATACTGGACGGATGCCAAGGGCTTGAATGTAAAGCCGGCTACCGTCCATCCGAAAGCTACCGAGACCATGGACGAAATCATAGCCATGGTGTCTGCGTTAGAGGAAAAGGGCTATGCCTATGAAGCAGACGGGGATGTGTACTTCTCCCCAAAAGCTTTCCCGGAATACGGCAAGCTCTCCCACCAGCCGCTCGAAGACTTGGAGGCCGGGGCGCGGATTATGGTCGGCGAAGTGAAACGAGACCCCATGGACTTTGCCCTCTGGAAGGCCGCCAAACCCGGTGAACCATCCTGGGATTCACCTTGGGGGAAAGGCCGCCCGGGTTGGCACATCGAATGCTCCGCTATGGCAAAGAAGCACTTGGGGGATACGATAGACATTCACGGCGGCGGGGCGGATCTTATCTTCCCGCACCATGAAAACGAGATTGCCCAATCCGAGTGCTGCAATGGTGTTCCCTTTGCACACTATTGGATGCATAACGGTTTCATTAACGTGGACCATGTGAAAATGAGCAAATCCCTCGGGAACTTTTTCACCGTACGTGACGTGGCTGAGGCTTACGGCTATGAACCGATTCGCTTCCTGCTGATTTCCTCCCATTACCGTTCCCCCTTCAACTACTCCGTGGAGGCAATCACGCAGGCGAAATCCGCTCTCCAGCGGCTCTACACCTGCCGCGAAAATCTGGAGTTTGCCATTCAGCGGGCGCCGAGCGGCGACATAACGCCCCAACAGCAAGCCATCCTTGGCGAGCGCAAGGAGGAGTTCATTGCGGGCATGGAGGATGACCTCAATACAGCCGCCGCGCTGGGCGCTGTGTTTGATTTGGTCAGCTGCATCAATATCAAATTCCTCGGCGAATCCGCTTCCAAAGAGGCTCTGGAAGCTGCGCTTGGGCTCTTCAATGAATTGACCGATGTATTGGGTTTGCTCTACAACAAGCCCGCGGCTGATGAAGAGGACTTCTCCGCCCTGCTGGCAGAGCGTGCAGAAGCGCGGAAAGCCAAGAACTGGGCGCGTGCCGATGCCATACGTGACGAACTGAAAGCCAAAGGCTATCGGATTGAGGACACACCGCAAGGGGCGAAAGTCGTCAAGCTGTAATGAGGGTATAAGATGAACTTATCTGAAACACTCCGCACTCTGTGCCTTGCACCGGGTCCGACCGGGAACGAACGGGAAGTTGCGGATGTTGCCGCTTCTTTGTTGGAAAAATATGGTCCCGTCAGAATTGACCGACTTGGTTCAGTACTATGTTCAATACCGGGGGAAGGGTCTTCGGCTTCAGCGGCACCTGTTCTGCTGGAGGCGCATCTGGATCAGGTTGCCCTCGTAGTGACGGGCATAGAGGAGAGTGGCTTCCTTTCCTTTGAGGGCGGGGATGTGCGCATTCTGGCAAGCCAAGAGGTAACAATCTACGGCAAGCAAACCTACTACGGAGTTATAACAGACCGGCCGCCGCATCTCTCCGGTGGAAAAGAGGACACGCCCTCCCACAAAGCGCTGCGCATCGACACCGGGCTGCCCAAAGAGACCGCCGAAGCGCAGATCCCCTTGGGGAGCCGTGTACTCTACCGCACGGCTTATGCGGCTCTTGGGGAGGGTATGGTGACCGCACCCGCCATAGATAACCGTGCGGGGGTCACTGCCATTCTGGCAGCATTGGATCGGATTCAAGGTAAACCGCACCCACCGGTGCTGGTGCAATTCTCCGTGCAGGAAGAAAGTACGCAAGCCGGGGCAACCGCCGCCGCTTTTGCCGCTTTTACCGCCGGGGCGGAGGAAGCCATCGCGGTGGATGTTACATTCGGTTTTGCTCCCGGACTCACCAGGCGGGAGACTTTGCCGCTCGGCTCCGGGGCGGCAATCGGATTCTCCCCGGCATTGGACGACGAATTCAGCCGCTACTTGGATTACCTCGCGGAGAGCTTAGACCTCCCCCATACGCGGGAGATTATGTCCGGCCGCACCGGCACAGATGCCGAACGCATTCAAGCAGCCGGGGACGGCTTGCGCACAGCCCTTCTTTCCATCCCTATCCGGAATATGCATACCCCTGTGGAAACCGCGGATTTGAAAGACATCGAGGCGACTGCAAAGCTGATAGCTGCCTATCTGACGAAAGGGGGGCTTGTATGAATTTGCGGTACTTAGAAGAACTCTGCGCGCTGCCCGGCGTTTCCGGGCATGAGGACGCTGTCCGCGATTGGATTGAATTGCATTTGCCTGCTGACTGCTCCTACCGCACCGATCGCTTGGGGAATCTCATTGTCACAAAAGCAGGTGCTAAAGCACCCTGCTTTACTGTGCTTTTTGCCCACATGGATGAAGTGGGCTTCATTGTAACAGATACTGCAGAGGATGGCTTTCTGCACTTTGACACCGTCGGCGGGATAGATAAGCAGTCCGTTATCGGCAAGCGGTTGCAGTTCGGCGAACGCATCGGCGTGGTTGGCATCAAACCGACCCATTTATGCAAAGGCGCAGAGGGAGAGAGCATCCCCGACATCCCATCCATGTATATTGACATGGCAGGGGAGACATCCATCGAGCGCGGAGATGTGCTCACCTTTCCGGTTGGGTTCACGCGCTTCGGGGAAGGTTATATCCGTTCCAAGGCTTTGGATGACCGCTTGGGCTGCCTCTCCTTGCTGGAGTTGCTCTGTGCAGATGATTTACCCTACGCACTGACCTGTGTCTTTTCTGCGAGGGAAGAAATCGGCGGCGCGGCGGCGGGCGCCGCCTATGCCCTCCGACCCGATTCCGCAATTGTCGCGGAAACCACCACCGCCGCCGACTTGCCGACAGTCGAAGGCGCAGAGCGTGTATGCGCATTGGGGAAAGGCGCAGTTGTGCCCTTTATGGATAAGGGGACGCTCTATCCGAAACACTTGTATGACTTAGCATACAAAACAGCCGCTGCCAACAGCATTCCCATACAGACCAAAACCAAAATCGCCGGTGGTAACGATGCCCGCGGGGTAACAGCCTCCGGCTGCGGTGTTCCGACCATTACAGTATCTGTCCCCTGCCGCTATCTCCATGGTCCTTCCGTCGTAGCTAAAGAATCAGATTGCGAAGCGGCTTCTGCCCTAATTCGCCTTCTGTGGGAACGCATGAGTGCAGGTGATGAGCTATGATTCGTCTGACTGAAGAGATAACACCCGCCTTTGCGGATTTCTGCCGCAGGGATTTTTTCGGTCTGCGCATATTGGGTTGGGCAAAACGGCAGCTGCCCAGCTGCTTTGTTTCTTCGTTTTATTCGCAATATAATGCTGCGGATAACATTACCGCTGTCATGCAGATTACGCAAGAGGGTTCCGGCTATATCTCCGCTTCCGGTGATGCAGATTGGGAAGAGCTCGTGCTGTACCTCGGGCTGTTTCGCAGTATTCAGCTTCAGTGTGCTCCCGATGTGGAGGAAAGGCTGTGCGCGGGCGGCCGCACTGCGGCCGCAGGGCGGAACCGCAATGCGGTTCCCCTCCCCCGCGACTACTGTCTGATGCGCTGGCCGGCGGGGGGCATCCCCCGCAATGCGGGGGAAAAGAGCGTCCGCAATGCGGACGCCGCCGCCGTATACAGACTACTGAAAGCGGCTGGGGCCGACTGGATAACGGACGGGCAGGAATGGACAGAGAACTTAGCGAAGGAGATACGTCACGGGGAGGCGGAGTGTTTTTTTGCACAGAAGGACGGGAAAGAGGCAGCGGTGTGTTGTGTACTTGCGCGGTATGAGGGTTTTGCATACTTAGGCAACGTAGGGTCACTGCCGGAGGTACGGGGCACGGGGATAGCGGGAGCACTTGTCGGCGGGATAGCGGCGGCAGAGAGTTCCAAAGGACATACAGTGTACCTGACGTGCAAGAAGCACAATATGCGCTTCTACGAAAAGAGCGGTTTTGTGACGGAGATGCTTTACGGCGGCATAACGCAGCCGGAGGAGGCAGAATGATACCGTTTTATAATATAGACCCTGCGATAGAACAGGCGGCCGAAAAAGCGCAGCAGCGCATAGCGCCCATTTTTTCACACCTGGAAGCCGTGGCGGAATACAACCAACTCAAGGTGCTGAAAGTCTATCAGGATAACGATGTTACAGAATCCTGCTTTTATGAAACCACCGGCTATGCGTACGGCGACCGCGGCCGGGAAACGTTGGACAAATGCTTTGCCCAAGCGATGGGCGCAGAAGCCGCACTCATAAGGCATTCTTTTGCTTGCGGGACGCACGCGATAGCAACGGCGTTTTTCGGCGTACTGCGCCCGGGGGACACGTTGCTCTGTGTCACTGGGAAACCGTATGACACCCTCCACGGTGTAATAGGCATAGGGAAGAAGCCATACGCCGGCAGCTTGGCGGACTTTGGGATACAATACAGCCAAGTGGATTTGACGGCAGACGGCAAACCGGATTTGCCTGCCATTGCAGCCGCAATACAAGCACACAAACCCAAAGCAGTTCACATCCAGCGTTCGCGGGGGTATACCCTGCGCCGGAGTCTCTCCGTGGCAGCCATCGGTGAAATCACAGCAACCGTTCAAAAGAGTGCCGCACCGGCATCAGTCCCACCAATCATAATTGTAGATAATTGCTACGGCGAGTTCGTTGAAACGTTGGAACCGACCGCCGTCGGCGCTGACCTTATCGTAGGCAGTCTGATAAAGAACGCCGGCGGCGGGGTGGCAAAGAACGGCGGGTACATCGCCGGCCGAGATTTGTTCGTACAAATGTGCGCCAACCGTCTGACCTGTCCGGGTTTGGGCAGTGAGGTCGGCGCAAACTTAGGACATATGCGCGATTTATTCATGGGTTTGTTCCATGCACCGCACGTCACGGGGGAGGCACTCAAGACAGCTGTGTTTGCCGCCGCTCTTTTTGAGGAACTGGGTTTTGGCGTCACCCCTACCCCGGAGGAAAGCCGCGCCGACATTATCCAAGCCATCCTTCTGGACAAACCGGAGCGCCTGATTGCTTTCTGCCAAGGCTTGCAAAAGGGTTCACCGGTAGACAGTCGCCTCACACCCGAGCCGTGGGATATGCCGGGCTATGAGAGCCAAGTGATAATGGCAGCAGGTGCATTCATATTCGGGAGTTCCATAGAGCTTTCAGCCGATGCCCCGCTGCGAGAGCCATATGCCGTCTGGATGCAGGGAGGCTTAAACTATCCTACCGGAAAGCTGGGGGTACTCCTGGCATCCCAAGCCGTCCACAGTTTACTATGAAAAATGCATAAGCATCCCTACAGCAGTCTGCGGTCCTGCCGCAGACGCTTTCTTATACCCTGTTCCCTATCTCCCGTTCCCGGGAAGATTGTCCTCACCTTTACGGACATCCTGAATATCATGAAGATAGGATACTCTGTCCAATTGTCGGCACTTGCATACACATAGTTCCTTTCCATACGATTGCCGGGCAGAGGTCTTCGGGTCTGCTGATGTGCAAAGCGTCATAAGCGATGCTCTTATAAGCTGCAACACTTGCAGCACAAGAACTTCAACCGATTGCACAGCAGCTGTGACCTGTTTCTCCGAATCCATGATGAAAGGATCCTGTCACATGCCAAACCCTTGCGCCAATGCGGGGTATTATACAAACCCGACCGACAGCAGAGGGCAATGCGGATGTGAGTGCAAATGCTGTAAGCGCAAAGTGCGGTATACCTGCGCTCCCCTCTTTAAACTCTGTCTCGGCAAAGGCAACGGTTCTGTAAATACAGGGAACAGATCCTGTTCCGGCGGGAATCAGTCCGCAAGCTGCTATACCCCGCAGCCTGCCAAAGCCCGGCCCATTTGCTGCACGGAAACCGACCAACCGGCTTGCTGCTGTCCGCACTGCGGCGGTCCGCTTCCGGAGTGCCGCCCGGCGAATCCGCAACCTTGCTTCTGCCAAAGCCCATCCCCCTGCGCAGCACCGGCACCTTGCTGCTGCCCTTGCTGTACTGCAAACGCTATACCTACTCCATACTGCACCGTCCCGGTGCCTGAAGTTAACCCCGACCGCCGCCCGTATATACCACCGATTCCAAAAGTGGATGACTGCGCTGAGAGCTTCGCCATTTGTTGCCCGGAGCGCAAACCAATTCCCGTTGTGCCTTTCTGCTGCCCGGATATGCCTATGGAAGGTCCGCAGCGTTGTGCCGTGATATACCCCGGTTGTCCGCAGCCGCCGCCGAACCCCTGCTGCCCGAAACCCTATCCGCCGGAAAAGCCCTGCCTTCCCGACACGGTATACCCCGGGCCGCCCTGTCACCAAGTGCCGCCGCCGCAAAAGCAGCAGCAATGCTGCCCGCCAAAGCAGCAGACCGTCTGCTGCACGAGTACGCAGCCGCAGCAGCAGCCATGCTGCCCGCCGAAGCCGCAGACCGTCTGCTGCACCGCCTCACAGCCGCAGCAGCAGCAATGCTGCCCGCCGAAGCCGCAGACCGTCTGCTGCACGAGTACACAGCCGCAGCAGCAGCTATGCTGCCCGCCAAAGCCGCAGACCGTCTGCTGCACCACCACACAGCAGCAGCCATGCTGCCCGCCGAAGCCGCAGACTGTCTGCTGCACGAGCGCTCAGCCGCAGCAGCAGCAACGCTGCCCGCAACAGACCGTCTGCTGCACCACCACCCAGCAGCAGCAATGCTGCCCGCCGAAGCCGCAGACCGTCTGCTGCTCGACCGACCAGCAGCAGCAACGCTGCCCGCAACAGACCGTCTGCTGCACCACCACCCAGCAGCAGCCATGCTGCCCGCCGAAGCCGCAGACTGTCTGCTGCTCGACCGACCAGCAGCAGCAGTACTGCCCGCAACAGACCGTCTGCTGCACGAGCGCTCAGCCGCAGCAGCAGCAATGCTGCCCGCAACAGACCGTCTGCTGCTCGGCCACACAGCCGCAGCAATGCTGCCCGCAACAGACCGCCGTTTGCCCAAACCCGATACCGGCCGGGATTGCACCTCTGCCGGGGTACTCTACTGTGTATGCCGGACCGCCGCAAGGCTGCCCGCAAAGCTGCCCGAAGACGCCCGCCCAACAGGTATGCTGTAATACCGCCCAGACGTGTATCCAAGCGGCAAAGCCGGTACCGGGCTTAGATAGCTGCGACGGCAGTTATACCTGCCCGCCGGGGCAAATCTGCCAGCAGCCGGTAACGGGGTCACAGAATTATAACGGTTGCTGCTGTTGTACGCAGACCCCGGCTTGCCCCCAACCGCCGAGTGCGCCGAAACCTGTATCCCCTTCGCCGATTCCGGCAGTGCCGGACGTGCCGCAGTGCCCGCAGCAGACCACCATGTGCGGCGGTGTTCCCTATATCTGTGCGCCCAAAGCACCGGAATCCAAGTACAATGAGTGCTTCAATACCCAGCAAGTATGCTACCCGGTGGGACAGGATACCCGCAGCACCTGCGGCTGCCCGGCACCCTGCCCGACACCGCAGAGCAACTGCCCCACTTGCCTGAACCGTGAGGAGCGTCCATTCTACTATCCGGGGAGTGCGAATCTGTAACACATTTGTGCTATTATATAAGGATGCGGGGGAACCCCGCATCCTTTCCATAAGGCAAGCAGCGGGGTTGGGCTATCCCAACCCCTTGACTCACAAGAGTTAATAGTACTTTAAGAATTATAAGCGCCGCTTAATCTGCAAGCTGTTGGTCGGTGGAGGCACCCGTGGGGGCGCGGCCTTCGAGGTTGACTTGACGGGCGCGGCCGAAAGCAAGGGCTCCCGCCGGGACATCCTCTGTTATTGTGGAGCCGGCCGCTGTGTACGCGCCGTCGCCTATCGTAACCGGGGCGACAAAGGTATTGTCGCAGCCGATGAAGACACCGTCCCCGATGGTGGTGCGGTGCTTCTCGAAGCCGTCAAAATTCGCTGTGGCAAAGCCGCAGCCGACATTGCAACCGCCGCCCATATCTGTATCGCCGATATAACTCAAATGTGCTACTTTTGAACACTCGCCAATGGTGGAGTTCTTGATTTCCACAAAGTTGCCGACCTTGGCCTTGCTGCTGATGACAGCACCGGAGCGCAGGCGCACAAAAGGACCTACGGTGCAATGATCCTCCACAACGGCGTATTCCGCCACCACGTTATTCAGGCTGCAGTGGTCGCCGACCGTCACGTTGTCCAAGGTGGTATTCGGGCCAATGATGCACGCTTTCCCTATGTGCGTGTTCCCGCGCAGAACCGTGCCGGGATAGATGGTCGCTCCCGTTTCTATCTCTACGGTATCGTCTATGACTACGGCATCCGGGCAGGGGATGACAACACCGGCCTCTACGCGCTTATAGAGCCGTGCCAGGCGCAGCTGTTCCGCCGCACGCATTCGGTCATAGCCTGTGTTCCATTGCTCATAATCCGTCGGTGCGTAACGCGCCGTCACGTCTTGGCGCGGCGTGGCTCCTGTATAGTGCTTCGGTATATAGTCCTTGAAAGGGTTCGGGGTGCTGCTCTTGGAGGCTCCCCCGCTGCATGGGCAGGCCATAACTGTTCCTCCTCTTTGGGTGCGCTCTTCTACATAGTATATGCGATGCGCCGCGCGTTTATTTGTCGGGGTCGGTATGTAGCGGCGGCGCTTGGAGCTGCCGCAGCGGGAAGCTTCGTGCTGCCGCCGCGGCAGCCCCGCATTGCCGCTGCCGGAAGCTCCGAGCGGATGGAACTCAAAGGTTGTTCAGCTTCGCCTTCTTGATGATGGCTGCGTAGTCGTTGATGGTGACGTCCATATCCACGAGGGTAGAGATGCCGGCGACTTTGCCGCTGTCGGTGTACTGCCACATCCCCCACGGTACGGTGCAGGTGTTCTTGCTGGCCCACTGGGCGACCCAGATGGCGTAGGGCTTGAGCTTGGAGGGGGTCATCTGTTGCTCAAGGGAGTACTTGGAACCGTAGAGCATGGCGAAGTAACCGTTCTGCTCCATGATGTCAAGGAACGTGATGGCCATATCCGTCCATTGGCTGACGACCTTATTGGTCGTGCTGTTGGATTCGAGGTCATAAACGACGGGCATCGTCAGCTTGTAGCCCTTGATGGCGGCGAGGAAGTTCTTTGCCTCCGCTTTCACGTCCGCTATGGACGAGGCGTAGGAGAAGTGATAGGCTCCCACGTCTATACCGACGGACTGCGCGCCTTTGACGTTGGTGTCAAACTTCGAGTCGCGGCTGTGCAGACCGTAGCTGGAGCGAATCATCGCGAAGTCTATATCCTGTTTGCCGACTTTGTCCCAAGTGATGGTGCCTTGATGGACGCTGACGTCTATGCCTTTTAAGAGTGTTGCCATTTTTATGCAATTCCTTTCTGCGGGATGATTGTACGGCGCACCGTGCCAAGGGCATCCGAAAAGCGGGCAGGTGCAGTCGTACACTCATCATATGCAGAAAAAGGCGGTTTTGACAGCGGGAATGCCGTTTGTTGCGGTATCAGCTACCCCACATGGCGGCATATAAGCCGCCCTTATCTAATAGCTCGGTATGCGAGCCGTGTTCCGCGAAGCCGTCTTCGGTCAGGACAAGGATTTGGTCTGCGTTTTTGATGGTGGTCAGGCGGTGGGCGATGGTAATGGTGGTGCGGTTCTCGCTGAGGAGTTCAAGGGATTTCTGTACAAGGCGTTCGCTCTCGTTGTCTAAGGCGGAAGTGGCCTCGTCGAGGATCAAAATAGGCGGGTTCTTCAGGAAAACGCGGGCGATACTGACGCGCTGCTTCTGCCCGCCGGAGAGTTTGACGCCGCGTTCGCCGACGTAGGTATCGTAGCCATCGGGGAGACTCTCCGCGAATGCGTCTATGCCTGCCAAACGGGCGGCTTCGCGTATCTGTGCGTCCGTCGGCTGCGTGGACGTGAAGCCGAAAGCGGCTGCATACGCGTCTGCCGGGCTGTCAACGCTGTCGTGCGCCTCGCAGTAACCATAGGCGATGTTTTCGCGGATGGTGCCGCTGAAGAGGTACACATCCTGCTGTACCACGCCGATGTTCCGGCGCAGGCTTTCCAGTGTAATCTCTTTGATGTCTATACCGTCAATGGCGATTGTGCCGGCAGTCGGCTCATAGAAGCGCGGAATGAGGTTGCACAAGGTGGTCTTGCCGCCGCCGGAGGGTCCGCACAGGGCGATGTTCTGCCCGGGTTTGATGTGTAGGCTGATGTTCTGCAGCACCGGCTGCTGCGTGCCGGGGTAGGTGAAAGACACGTTCTCCAGTACAATCTCGCCTTTGACGTCGGTGAGCTCTATGCTCCCGTCCCGAGCAGCGGTTTCCGTTACCTCGTCCATGATTTCCGCGAAGCGCTCTATACCGGTCGTGCCTTTCTGGAACTGTTCGGAGAACTCTATAATCCGGCGCACAGAACCCAAGAGGGTAGAGACCATGAGCAGTACGAGCGCAAAGTCACCGGCTGTTATGGTGCCCTTTTGCAAGAGCCAAGCGCCGAAACAAACCGCCGCCAGATACATAACGCCGTCGAACATCCGTGTTATGGTATGGTATTGCCCCATATATGTAAAGGACTTCTCCTTTACACGATAGAAGACCTCATTGTGGCGGCGGAATTTCTCGTTTTCTTCCTCCTCGCCGTTGAAGGACTTGACCACGCGCACGCCCAAGAGCGTATTCTCGGCGGCGGCATTGATTTCGCCGATGGCGGCGCGGTGGGCGCGGAACTGCTCCTTTTGGCGGCGGCGCGCCGGCCAAGTACAGAGGAACATGACCGGCAGAATGGAGAATACAATCAGTGCCATGAACACATTCAGACGCAGAAAGATGACCATACAAGCCGAGACTTTGATGACCGTGATAAACAATTCTTCCGGAAAGTGATGGGCAAACTCTGTGATGTCGTTAAGGTCGTTAGTGAGGCGGCTCATCAGTACGCCGATTTTGGAATTGTCGAAATAGGAGAAAGACAAGTCCTGCAAGTGGGCGAAGAGGTCATTGCGCAGGTCTGTCTCAATCTTCGTACCCATGAAGTGGCCGCGGGAGTTCATATAGAAGTTCGCCGCCGCATCCATGATGCGCAGCGCCAGGTATCCGCCGCCAACCATGAGGATAAAGCGCGGCGTCAGCAGCGCAAGGTCGCCGGTGGCCGCGTTTGTGATGCGGCGCACAATCAGCGGCAGCACAATCTCGGCTGCCGTTGTCAGCGAGGCGCAGAACAAATCCGTCAGCAGGGTGCGCTTCTGCTTCCAAAGGTAAGGCCAAAAACGTTTCAGCAAGGCGGTGTTCTTTCGGATGGATTCCATGGTTCCTTTCACACCTCTTTTTGTGCACTTTGACGATGAATTGCGGTTTTTTTGCTTGAACAATCGTGAATTTGACGAAGGTTTTATGGATTTGGTTGGGTTCTGCCTGAAAGTTGTATAAATGGATGGCTCGGTTCCTCCACCTTGGGGGCGCCGCCCCCAAACCCCCGCCCAGGGGCGCATCCCGCGGCGCCCCCGGGACCCCCCGCGACCGGGGAGTCCCCCGGACCCCCGCGGAGATGTGCCCGCTTGGATGGAAAATTCGCCTTATGTCCTGTTGGGCGAATTTTCCATTGGCGCTGCTTGGGTGCCTCTGTTTGGGTTGGGGGCAGGGTTTCGGTGTTCTGTATGGGTCGGATGTGGTTGTGGGTTTTTGCCTCTTTCCTTTTTTTGTGCATAATGACGGAGAATAGCTGTTTTTTCGCTTGAACAATCGTGAATTTGACGAAGGTTGTGGGGCCGTATTCTTGCTCTTACTTCTTGCTTTGTGCAATATGACGGAGAAATGCGGTTTTTTTGCTTTAACAATCGTGAATTTGACGAAAGTAGTAGGCAAGGTGTTCTTGCCGCTTAAACGAAAAAAAAACAAAGATACTCCCGCAGATGCGGTTGCCTCCTCTACTTATTATTGTACTATTTTTTTTTGGATTTGTCAAGTGTTTTTTTAGAGAAGTGTTTACACCATGGAGATTCATGAAACCTTCTCCCCCTGCATAGAATTGGACAACAAGTGAATCGGGTGAGGTGTCTGCTATGGCGGAAACGGCGGTAAAACAGTATGTGTATTCCCCTTTGCAGAGGGAGAAGTGTTTAGCGGCATTCGAAGCGGCGGCAGGACCTGTAACGCTTGTCCTCGGCGGCAAAGCTGCCGGCGGGTGCAGAATAGACCTCTGCGCGGCGCGCTTGGAGAATCACTTGGTCATCGCCACGTGCGGCATGGGTGCTTTCCCTATGCAGGTGCCGGATGACTCCATCCCTGCGCGGTGTGAACTGATGATTGAATTGCCCTTGGACTGGAACCTTTCGGGGAGGGCGGAGGAGGACTATTGGCCGCTGCGTTGGCTGCGGATTCTGGCCCGCTTGCCTATGGAGACAGGCACATGGCTGGGCTTCGGTCACACAATCCCCGGCGGCGGCGCTCTGGCCGGGAATACGGATCTGAGTGCTTTTGTTTTGGTTGACCCTGTGCGGGAGGCGGCGTTTCGGCTGCCGGGGGGGGAGGATTGCTGCTTCTACCAGCTTCTGCCTCTCTATCCGGAGGAACTGGATTTCGCCGTCGCCCATGGTGCGGAAGCTCTTTTGGAAAAGCTCGGCTCCTCTTTCTCTTTTGTGACGGACATACGCAGAAGCAGTCCGTTGCATGCGCCGCGCCTCCCGGCGCCGCCGCCGGAGGAATTCAGCCCTGCGGCAGTTTGGGAACCGGTGCAGGACGCTTTCGCTGCAAGCGGGGAAGAGCGGGATGCTGCGGCTGCGGCTGCCGCTTCCGACAGTGACGGCGCTTTTTGCGGCAGCTCCGCAATTGGGGACCCGCCGCTGCGGATTGCGGAGGAAACAGAGCCGGAGACCCTCCCTGCCGATACAGCGGCCGAGCCTTTTCCGACTTCGCCTATAGAACCGTCCGTCCCGCAACCGAGAGAGATGCAGACTGCCGAACCTCCGGTCTTTGACGCTGAACTGCCGCAAATGGACACTTTGCTCTGCCTCTGCACACGGCGCATTACCGATGAGGGTGCGCCGGTCGGATACTGCTACCGCGAAATGCCCGCAAACGAGAACGACAGCGGGTGGCGCTTCACGGCGGGAGATGAGTCAGACGAGTACATGGACGACCCGGATACAGCTGTTGCCATTCGTATTGATGAGATTGCGGCACTCGACAAAGCCGTCGGCAGAATCTTGGAGAAATCGGCTCCCTGCGCTTTCGCCCGGCTGCATGGCGCATTGGAAGAGCTGAAAGCCGTGGTTTGAATCCATAGGAAAGGGATGCCGAGGCAAACAGACTATCACCCTGCCGCAAGGAAACAGCGGCAGGGTGAAGACTTTGCAGAGATTTGCCGGCAACTCAGAACGTGCTTAAGCAGGCGAACCAATCGGCAAGATACGGGAAAAACTCGTACCCGCTGAAGATGCCGAAGATATGGAACACCGCATCTACAAGATCCAACAGAAAGAACAGCGGAATCAGCAGGACAGAACCAAGGCTCCATAGTACAATCATACGGACAGCTCCTTTACTTCATTGGAATGCGGTTTCAAGCCGGGCAGAAGCACAGCTTACAGGCCGAACAGACTGCGGATGGCGGAGAACAGCGTGGACCATAGCCAGACGGGCAATTGTAGGATGAATTCGAGTACAGCGGCGAGAATCATTTCAGCATCTCCTTAATGTAAGAATCTATCGGGGCAGATAAGGTGGATCGCCCTCTGTTATAATTGTAACACATACAAAGAAAAAATGCAACAGTAAATTCAAACTCCGTAAAAATTTCGGTCAGTTTGCCGTTACCACTCGAAACCGAAAATATGGGTGGTCGTTGTCCGCGCCTCTTTGGCGGTGGTTTCCTCTGCCGAAGGGGATGTTACATCCGCGGCATCGGACTCTGCCTCGCCGCTTGCCTCACTGCCTGCATCGGCATCATCCTCTTCTTCCTGCACGGGGGCGGTCGGCGGATTCAGCCAGCCGAAGATGCCGCTGAACGGCTGCGTAATTTCTTCCGTCTCTTCGGTGGGGATGTCGTATTCTTCTTCGTAGTCATCGCCCGCACTCCCGCCGGAGGAGGAACCGCCGTAGCTGCGGCGGTCGGCGGCGTTGCGGAAAAGATTCGCCAAGTAGTCCTCCCGGTTCTCGTCTTCGGAGAGCAAGATATTGGTCACGCCGTACAGCTCCATCTGCAAATCCCGGGCTGCGCGGGGGTAGTCCACAATCCAAACCCATTTCGTTCGGATATAGGAGGAAACGCCCGTGGCATCATCTGTCTCTACCACAGGCGTGTTCAGCTGCGTCAGGGAGTAATTCAGCCAACCTTGCGAGAGTGCATTCGCCGCCAAGGAACTGATTTCCCAATTGGAAAGGTTGGTTACTACGTACTGGAGCAAATCATTGAGTGCGGCGTTCACGCGGGCAGCTCCTGCCTCCTGGGCGGCTTTCATGAGGGCGGATATAATCTTCCGCTGGCGGTTGGTGCGCTCCATATCGCTGTCCAGGTGACGGATACGGCTGTAAACAAGCGCTTGGCGGCCGGTCAGTGTAACGCCGTCCCCGGCCGGGAATTCGCCTTTCATCGAGGGCGCGGTGCGGTTAATGTACTTCGCTTCTTTCTCCGTCACATCTACCGTCACCCCGCCCAGGGAATCAATGAGCTTCGGGAAGGTATTGAAATCAACTGCCACATAGTCGTCGATGGCGATTTTGTAGTTGTTCTCGAGCGTTTCAATCAACGTCGCAGGACCGCCCAAAGAGTAGGCGGCGTTGACTTTCTCCATGAGGGTATAGCCGTTTTCGGGGTTCTTCGTGAGGTCAATGTATGTATAGCTGTCCCGATAGAAGCTCGTGACGGTGATAGCTTTCTTCTTCTTATTGATTGTCACCAGCATGATGGCATCGCTGCGCCCGAGCAACGCGTTTCCGTCCTCGGAATCCACGCCGCACAGGAGGATGTTCAGCACATTCTTGTCCTGCAAATGCTGCATCCCGTTGGTGGCCCAAGTGGTCAGGTACTCGTTGAGGCTTGTGGCATCCACGTTTTCCATTCCGACTTCCAAGCCGGTGACCTCTTCCTCCGGTACGGTGGTTCCGTAGTTATAACCCTCGTCTTTCTCTGTTTTGTCCGCTTTATTGTAAATGAAAAAGAACGTCAAAGCACCCCCCACGACCAACAGAAGGGTCAATAACAAAGCAAACGTTCGGATTCGTTGGCGGATTTTCGCTTTCGCTCTTTGCTTGCGCGTCAGCTTTGCCTCTGCTTCGGCTGCGGCCTCGGCAGGAGCTTCTTCTGACGGCATCGCCGAATCCGGTTCTGTCGGCGGGGCTTCCGACGGCGGCAGGACATCGGTGTTTTCTGTTTCTGCCGCAGGCGGTTCATTCACGGTTTCATCGGTAGGCGGCAGGTTCTCTCTTTCTTCCGGTGCCATTGGTATCTCCTCTTTCTGTTTTTAAGCGGGCAGCGCATGGGGCTGCACCGGTCAGTCTATCGTAAAGGGCATCCGCATCCCCCAATTAACCTGTTGTGCCGAACGCTTCGTCCAGCATACTTTGCAACACATCCACGGTGGTTTCTTCTTCGGCTGCATCCGCATCGGCAGGCGCCTGGGTGCTTTCGATTGCTGTCCCGGCTTCCGGAACTGTCGTCGGCTGCCCAAGGTACTCCAATACGCCGGAGTAATAGTTCTCGTACTCAATACCGCTGTCGGAGGCATTGCGGAAGAGCCTGTCAATATAGGAATTGCGCTGCCGGTCGGCGGCAACGTCAATATTGGATTCGCCGTAAAGGAGCGTCTGCACTTGCTGCGCGGCATAGGGATAATCCACCAGCCATACCATGGCTCCGCCGATGGAGGAACCCAAGGCGTTGCGGCCTTCTCCATAAGGAATCGGGAATGTTTTCCTGTCCATTTTAAAACTGAGCCAGTTGATCGCCTGCGGGAGCAGCGATAGAACTTCCGCGTTGGTGAAATTGGTGACCACATAGGGCATCGTCTGCTTCACGGCGGCGGCAATCTGCCCATAGGAAGAGCCGCGGGCTTTGTTGATGATGGCTTCTATTACTTTCTGCTGACGAAGTACCCGATTGTTATCACTGTCCAGTTTGCGGATACGGCTATAGTAGAGCGCTTGCCGCCCGGTGAGTGTCACGCCGTCCCCCGCAGGGAACTGTCCTTTCAGGGAGGGGGAGGATTTGTTTAAATACCGCGCCTCCGCCGCCGACACATCCACCGTCACACCGCCCAAAGCATCCACAATCTTTGGGAAAGAATCGAAGTCTACGGAAATGTATTTATCTACTTTGATTTTGTAGATATGGGAAATATTATCCATAATCGCCGCCGCCCCGCCGTAAGCATAGGCGGCATTCATGCGTTCATAGGATTCTTTCCCGTTTATATTCAGATAGCAATAACTGTCGCGTAAGAAAGAAAGCAGCGTTACTTTGCCGAGCTTCTTGTTCACCGAAGCGAGCATCATGGTGTCACTGCGGCGCAGACCGCCATCGCCGTCTTGAGAGTTATCCACGCCGATGAGCAGGACATTGACAACATCCTTGGAGTAGCGTATATAGTCCTCGCCGCCTTGGTGCCACCATTCTTTCAGGAATTGCCGCAGACCGGAGGCATCCGTAATGTCTAAAATGACGGGGAAATCCGGGTCTTCCGGTTCCGTTGTCGTTTCCCCAGCCGTGGTGTAAGGATTCGTAGTCTCCACACCGTCACTGTGGCCAAGTTCATCCAACGCCGCATGCGCAATGGCCAAAAATACCAATATAGCAGTCAAGCCCATAGCCGCCGCAGCACCCGCAAAAGCTAAAACTTTCCTGCGGGCCTCCTTTTTCCGCTCTTCCGGCGTCAGGCGTCCATGCCTAACAACTTTTTTCTTCGCTCGGGCGGTCAAGCCGGCATCCCTCCTACTGTGGTGGACAGGTAAGCACAGTTTTTCCAATAATTCACGGCATACTGCACTAATCTTATTATAGCACACCCGACAGAAAAGTACAAGCCCCAATTTCTGTGAATTTGGTGAAAAGCAGCTTGTCCGAAAAAAAACGACTGAATACCATAATATGGAAATGCATCAAAAAGTCAAACGATCCAAACCCATCATCAGTAAAAATCCCACAATGCCGGCAACTGCCGGGAAATAATCTGCACTGCCGCCGTCGCTGAGCGCCGGAAACAGTTCCTTGAAGCACACGAGAAGCATACACCCGGCAGCAAATGCCAAGCTCCACGGCAAGGCGGCACGCACAGCGGACACGAGTAGCGCCCCCAATACGCCGCCCAGCGGCTCCACGAGAGCAGAAGACTGTCCCAGAAAAAAGCTCCGCGCTTTGGAACAGCCGGCGCGCCGCAGCGGCAAGGATACCGCCGCCCCTTCCGGAAAGTTTTGGATGCTGATGCCCAGCGCCACGGAAACCGCAGCGGCGAAAGCTGCTTTCTCATCCGGACTGCCCGGAATCGCGCCGAATGCCACGCCGACAGCCAAGCCTTCCGGGAGGTTGTGGAGCGTTATGGAAAGCATGAGCATCTGGTGACTCTGCAATGCCGTGCCTTTGGAAATCAGTTTGTCTTGCAGTTTATCCACACCCCAAAGGAATATGGTTCCGGCCATGGCGCCGAGAACAGCCACAGCCGTCGGGGGAATGCTTCCACGGTCTGCCGAAAGTTCCATAGCGGGAATCAGCAGACTCCAGACCGAAGCCGCTACCATAACCCCTCCCGCAAATGCAAGTAAAGCGCGGTGTGTCCGCTCGGAGGGGGTATTCTTGAGAAAGAGTACAGCAGCGGCTCCTGCCGCTGTCACCGACCACGCAATGGTCGTCGCTATGAGTGCCATGCACCATGTTGGCATTGTTTCCCCCCCTTTCGTTTAACATCTTTCTTTTTGCCGATATGGCGATACCGGTTACAATTGGTAACAAAAAAATCCAAAAATGGCTTGCCCTATCATAGCATTCTATGAAAAAGGCCGGCAAGGGGTTCATCTTGCGGAGAATACTGTCCAAAAAAATGATAATGCGAAACAAATTCATGTACAAATTCCTAATTTTGCGATTTTCCCCTTGCATTTCGGGGCAAAATCTGCTATAATACTCCAGTTAGAGAAGTCAGTATCAGGGGCAAGTCTGCGCACTGCCCGACATTCAGTAAGGAGAGAAACAATGGCTCACAAGTACGTCTACCTATTCAAGGAAGGCAACGAAACCATGCGCGAACTGCTCGGCGGCAAGGGCGCAAACCTCGCCGGGATGGTGAACATGGGAATGCCCGTACCCCAAGGCTTCACGGTCAGCACCGAAGCCTGCACGCGCTACTATGATGACGGGAAAGTCATCGCGCAAGAAATCCTCGACCAAATCGACGCTGCTCTTGCAGTTACAGAGGAAATCAACGAGAAGAAATTCGGCGACCCGCAGAATCCGCTTCTGGTGTCTGTGCGCTCCGGCGCCCGTGCTTCCATGCCCGGCATGATGGACACCGTCCTAAACCTCGGCTTGAATGACGAGGTTGCCGCCGGCATGATTGCCGCAAACCCCGACCCGGCTTTCGAGCGCTTTGTCTACGACAGCTACCGCCGCTTCATCCAGATGTTCTCCGATGTTGTCATTGGGCTTTCCAAACACGACTTTGAGCATGTCATCGACAAATTCAAAGAGGAGAAAGGTGCCAAGCAGGATATCGACCTCTCCGCAGACGACATGAAGACGCTTACGGCGAAGTTCAAGGCACTCTACAAAGAGCAGACAGGCGAGGACTTCCCGTCCGACCCGAAAGTGCAGCTCATCGAAGCCGTCAAGGCCGTGTTCCGTTCTTGGGACAACCCCCGCGCCAATGTATACCGCCGCATGAACGAGATTCCGTACAGCTGGGGCACAGCCGTCAACGTGCAGCCCATGGTCTACGGCAACCTGAACAACAATTCCGGCACCGGCGTGGCTTTCACGCGCGACCCCGCGACCGGAAAGAAAGCCCTCTTCGGCGAGTACCTCATTAATGCGCAGGGCGAGGATGTGGTTGCCGGCGTGCGTACGCCCTCGCCGATAGCACAGCTCGAGCAGGATATGCCCGAAGTCTACGCGCAGTTTGTCGAAATCGCCAACCGCCTTGAGAATCACTACAAAGATATGCAGGATATGGAGTTCACAATTGAGAACAAGAAGCTCTATATGCTCCAGACCCGCAATGGCAAACGCACCGCTGCTGCCGCCCTCAAGATCGCCGTTGCTCTCGTAGAGGAAGGCATGATTGATGAGGACACCGCCGTCCTGCGTGTGGAACCGCAGCAACTCGATGCGCTCCTGCATCCGCAGTTTGACAGCAAAGCGCTGAAGGCCGCCAAGCCCATCGGCTCCGCCCTCCCGGCCTCTCCGGGCGCCGCAACCGGCCGCGTCGTCTTTGATGCCGCCGATGCCAAAGCTTGGGCAGCAAACGGTGAGAAAGTCATCCTCGTCCGACTCGAAACATCCCCCGACGACATCGAGGGCATGGAAGCCGCCCAGGGCATCCTGACGGTTCGCGGTGGCATGACTTCCCATGCGGCCGTTGTTGCCCGCGGCATGGGCACCTGCTGCGTCTCCGGCTGCGGCGATATCACCATGCACGCTGCGGAGAAGTACTTCACACTCGGCGGCAAGGACTATAAGGAAGGCGATTATATCTCCCTCGACGGTTCCACCGGTAAGATTTACGGCGAAGCCATCCCAACAGTAGAAGCTACAATCTCCGGTGACTTTGAAAAGTTCATGGGCTGGGCGGATGCCAAACGCACCCTTAAAGTCCGCACCAATGCCGACAACCCCCGCGATACCATTCAGGCAGTGAAGTTCGGCGCGGAAGGCATCGGCCTTTGCCGCACGGAGCATATGTTCTTTGAGGGCGACCGCATCAAGAGCATCCGCAAGATGATTATAGCGAAAGATGCCGAGGCACGCAAGGCAGCTTTGGAAGAACTCCTTCCCTATCAGCAAGGCGACTTCACCGCCATGTACGAGGCCCTTGAAGGACGCCCGATGACCGTCCGCTACCTCGACCCGCCCCTGCATGAGTTCGTACCCACCAAGAAGAACGAGATTGAAGAGCTGGCTGGGGAACTCGGTGTCAGCTATGAGGAGCTCGCGGCCAAGATTGAGTCCCTCCACGAATCTAACCCCATGATGGGCCACCGCGGTTGCCGCCTCGCCGTCACTTTCCCGGAGATTGCCGAGATGCAGACCACAGCCGTCATTAATGCAGCCCTCGCTGTCAACGCCGCCCACCCCGACTACAATATCGTCCCCGAAATCATGATTCCGCTCGTCGGCGAAGTCAAGGAACTCAAGTTCGTCAAGGACATCGTAGTCAAGACAGCCGACGCGCTTATCGCCGCTTCCGGCACAGATCTGCACTACAAGGTCGGCACCATGATTGAAATACCGCGCGCCGCCGTTACCGCCGATCAGATTGCCACTGAGGCTGAGTTCTTCTCCTTCGGTACCAATGACCTCACCCAGATGACTTTCGGCTTCTCCCGCGATGACGCAGGTAAGTTCCTCGATGCCTACTATGAAGCGAAAATCTTCGAGAACGATCCCTTTGCGCGCCTCGACCAGACCGGTGTCGGTGCCCTCGTCAAGATGGCTGCCGAGAAAGGTAAGGCTACACGCCCCGACATCAAGCTCGGTATCTGCGGCGAACACGGCGGCGATCCCACCTCCGTCAAGTTCTGCCACTCCATCGGGCTGGATTATGTCTCCTGCTCCCCCTTCCGTGTGCCGATCGCCCGCCTCGCCGCCGCGCAGGCAGCAATCGCGGGTGCAAAGTGAGACCTCCATTCCGGCGCGTTCGATGCGCAGGCTGCATAGGCAGCTTCCATGATATGAAGATCTCATAGCGGATTCTCACAAAAAAACAAAACAACAGTTCTATATGCAGGGCGGATGCCGAATCCTTAACGGTTCGGCATCCGCTTGTTCCTGTCGGCTCAGCACGGTGAAGTGCGAATGCGCTGTTGTTGGGGTAGACTTGCGGGAGTGCCCTGTCAGATAGACTTTCAAGGCATAACGGTAAAGAAAACCGCAAAGGTTAACCTAACAGGAGGCAAGAGGTAAGAAGCAAGAGGCACCAATCCTCGTCATAATCACGATTGTTCAGCCAATAAACGACCGAATCATCGTCATAATGCACAAAGCCAGAAGCAAGAGACAAGGCGTAGAGACGTCCATATAGGCACGTCCCCATGGCCACGTCCCGCCCATACAGAGCACCAAAACCCTGCCCCCAACCCACACAGAGGCACCCAAGCAGCGCATATGGAATATTTGCCCAACAGGACATAAGGCAAATTTTCCATCCAAGCGGGCGATTCTGCAAGGGGGTCCGGGGGACTCCCCGGCCGCGGGGGGTCCAGGGGGCGCCGCGGGACGCGCCCCCGGGCGGGGCCCGGGGGCCGGCCCCCGGGGTGGAGGAACACACCCATCCTTTTATGAATCCATTGGGAAGAACCCAACCAAAGTGCAAAGCAAGAAACAAGAGGCAAGATATTGTATATCGCCTTACGAAAATGTGAAATCTCTGTT
Organism: Oscillospiraceae bacterium; assembly: GCA_031271865.1. Lineage (GTDB taxonomy): Bacteria > Bacillota > Clostridia > Oscillospirales > Acutalibacteraceae > WRMQ01. Next base: position 10,444 of record JAISUW010000055.1, on the reverse strand, counting down.
AAATCAACAAATATCCCCTTGACATTTGGGCGGGATTGTATTAAAATATGAATTAGCACTCAAACTAAGAGAGTGCTAACAGCCCGCCCGCTAAGCGGAAGGGCAGCAGGGGAGGCAGGCTCTCCAAATCCAAATTACATCATCTTAATTTCAGCGGAGGTACCATCCTATGGCAATCAAACCCCTCAGCGACCGCGTTGTCCTCAAGGCCATCGAGGCGGAGGAAACCACCAAGAGCGGACTCTTTCTCTCCAGTGCCGCGCAAGAGAAGCCGGTTACGGCGGAAGTGGCGGCAGTCGGACCCGGCGGCATCGTCGACGGCAAAGAGGTAGTCATGACCGTGAAGCCCGGCGACAAGGTCATCACCAGCCAGTACAGCGGCACGAAAGTCAAGCTCGACGGCGAGGAGTACACTATCGTTAAAATCAGCGACATCCTGGCAATCGTGGAGTAAGGCATACGGCCGCACTTCTTCCCCGCCGCAGCGCATAGCGGCGCACCTCACGGCGGTTCACCGCCCCAATAGACAACATGAATAAAGGAGAATTCCAGACTATGGCAAAGCAAATCATCTTCGGCGAGGAGGCGCGCAAGGCGCTCCAGACCGGCATTGACAAACTCGCGAACACCGTGAAGATTACCTTAGGCCCCAAAGGGCGCAACGTCGTTCTCGACAAAAAATACGGCTCTCCCCTCATCACCAACGACGGCGTGACCATCGCCAAAGACGTGGAGCTTGAGGATGCCTTCGAGAACATGGGAGCGCAGCTCGTTAAGGAAGTCGCCACAAAAACCAACGACGTTGCCGGCGACGGCACCACTACCGCGACACTCTTGGCACAAGCCCTTGTCCGTGAAGGTCTCAAGAACGTAGCCGCCGGAGCCAACCCCATGGTCGTCAAGCAGGGCATTGCCAAAGCCGTGGATGCGGTCGTTGCCTATCTACGCGATACCAGCAAAGCCGTCGCTTCCCCCGAGGACATCGCCCGCATCGCCACCGTCTCCTCCTCCGATGCCGCCATCGGCACCATCATCAGCGAGGCCATGGAGAAGGTTACGAAAGACGGCGTCATCACCGTTGAGGAGAACAAGACAGCCGACACCATCTGCGATGTCGTGGAAGGGATGCAGTTCGACCGCGGCTATATCAGCCCCTATATGGTAACGGATACCGACAAGATGGAAGCCGTTATTGAAGACGCTTATATCTTGATTACCGATAAGAAAATCTCCAACGTGCAAGAGATTCTCCCCGTTCTGGAGCAGGTTCTCCAAGGCGGCGGTAAGCTTGTCATCATCGCCGAGGACATCGAGGGCGAGGCGCTCTCCACCATCCTCCTCAACAAGCTTCGCGGCGCGTTTATCTGCGTCGGCGTGAAAGCACCCGGCTTCGGCGACCGCCGCAAGGCTATGCTCCAAGACATCGCCGTCCTGACCGCAGGGGAAGTCATCACCGCCGACCTCGGTCTGGAACTCAAGGAGACCACCATCGCCTCCCTCGGCCGCGCCAAGACCGTGCGCATCTCTAAGGAGAACACCATCATCGTCGGCGGTGCCGGCGACAAGGCCGCCGTGGAAGGCCGCGTGAAAGAAATCCGCACAGAGTACGACAACTCCACCTCCGACTTTGACCGCGAGAAGCTCCAAGAGCGCATCGCCAAACTCGCGGGCGGTGTGGCCGTCATCCGTGTGGGTGCCGCGACAGAAACGGAGATGAAAGAGAAGAAGCTGCGCATAGAGGATGCCCTCGCCGCGACCAAGGCGGCCGTGGAAGAGGGCTATGTCGCAGGCGGCGGCGTCGCGCTGCTGGGTGCCATCCCCGCCGCGAAGGCTCTCCTCGAAACCGTGGAGGATCCGGATCTCAAGACCGGTATTTCCATTGTCATCCGCGGTCTGGAGGAGCCAATCCGCCAAATCGCCGCCAACGCCGGTCAGGAAGGCTCCGTGATTGTCAATGCAGTCATCTCCGCCAACCAACCCGGCTACGGCTATGACTTCGCCGCCAATCAGTACTGCGACATCCTCGAGGCCGGCATCCTCGACCCGACCAAGGTAACGCGCTCCGCCCTCCAGAACGCAGCCTCCGTGGCGGCGATGGTGCTGACCACAGAGAGCCTCGTAGCCGACATCCCCGACCCGAAAGCAGACGCAGCCGCAGCGGCAGCCATGGCCGGCGGCGGCGGCGGGATGTACTGAGGAAGAGGCAAGAAGCATGAGGCAGGAGGCAAGAATATAGGTATCAAGTGATTGCAGCCTCACCGCCCGCTCTTCACCAGCCGCAGTCCGTGGTCACAGACGCTTTGGAGCAGTTCGCCGAGTGCCTTGACCTCTATGGGCTGCGGCTTTTCCCCGCCGAGGGTTGGTGCCGAGCTGAGGCGATCCATCTCTTTTACGCCGCACAGTTCATATAGTGCCGCCGCAAAGCGAACCGGGTCAAAGTCCGGCGGAATTAGGCTATCCAAGGGCGGCGGCAGGAAGACCTGCCCGATACGGGCAACGCGGCAATCCGGGAGAGAACGCGTATTATCCGAAGTGCAGATCAGCCCGCGCTCACGTCCGGTGAGGAGGGAGAGGTTGTCGCAAATGACCAAGTCGGCATTTGCGAAGGACTGCGGGGAGTCACTCACCAGGAGCGTGACCCCATAACGGTTCAGGAGGGAGGCGGCGGTTTGGCGGTAGGCGGCCGGTTCATGGGTATAAACGCGCAGTGAACCGGCGAGCATCACCAGCGGTTCCAAGCCCTTTGTACAGTTGCCGTCCGGGTCAACGAACGTGATGCGCAAGTCCTGCGGCGGCACAGCACAGTTTCGCAAAATCTCCGCCGCCAAGCGCACGGCAAGCATCAGCGGCAAGCGCCGCGCCTTGAATTCCCGCATCCCGGGGTCGGGGTGACGGGAATCCGCCGGAAGGATATGGCTTTCCGGCAGGGAAACGTCCGCCGGCAAGAGGAGCTTGGTGCGCAGGCGGCCTGCACAGCGCTCTATCTCGTTCCAGGGAAGGATGCCGCGCCGCGGCTTCGTGTCCAGCCGATAGAAGGGAGCGCCGCCGGGGATGTTCACGCGGGTCAATACAGGCTCCGTGTGCTTGGATAAGCGACCCTCCGGCTTCCCGATACAAACGCAGGCAAACATAGTGCCACCCTCTCCTTGCTATAAAAAATACATAAGCATTATAATCAGTCATTATGTTCTGTCCGGATGCGGCACAGACAGCTCTCCTAAGAAATATATTGCAATCCCGGCACCGTTATGATATAATAGGTAGGTAAAAAATCCATCGGCAGCCCTATGCGCAGCCGGAAAGCTATACCACAGAAGGAGTAACCCGAAATGCCTCTCGTAACTACACGCAAGATGTTCGCCGATGCCTATGCCGGCGGCTATGCCATCGGCGCTTTCAATGTCAACAATATGGAGATTATCCAAGGCATCGTCCAAGCCGGGCAGAAGCTGAATGCCCCTCTCATCCTCCAAGTCAGCAAAGGTGCCCGCGCCTATGCTAACCACACCTACCTCGTAAAGCTCGTGGAGGCGGCGGAGGCGACCACCGGTCTGCCGATCGCCTTGCACTTGGATCACGGTCCGGACTTTGAGACCTGCAAGTCCTGCATAGACGGCGGCTTTACGTCCGTGATGATTGACGGCTCCCACCACCCCTATGAAACAAATGTAGAACTTACGAAAAAGGTCGTCGACTACGCCCACAGCAAAGGCGTAACCGTCGAGGGCGAACTGGGGCAGCTGGCCGGCGTGGAGGACGATGTCAACGTCAGCGAACACAGCTATACCCAACCGGACCAAGTGGAGGATTTCGTAGGCCGCACAGGCGTTGACAGCTTGGCGATAGCTATCGGTACAAGCCATGGGGCGTTCAAGTTCAAGCCCGGGCAGAAGCCGCAGCTGCGCTTTGACATACTCGCGGAAGTCAGCCGCCGCCTGCCGGAGTTTCCGATTGTCCTGCACGGCGCCTCGAGCGTGGTGCCGGAGTTCGTGGCGGAGATAAACCAATACGGCGGCGCAATGGACGATGCTATCGGCATCCCGGAGGAGATGCTTCGCGAGGCTGCAAAGTCCGCCGTCTGCAAAATCAACATCGACTCCGACTTGCGCTTGGCGATGACCGCCGCCATCCGCAAGTACATGGCGCTCAACCCCTCCCACTTTGACCCGCGCCAATACTTGGCTCCTGCCCGTGACGCCATTCAGAAGATGGTCGAGCACAAGATAGAAACCGTCTTGGGCTGCGCAGGGAAAGCTTAATCCGTTCGCAGACAGCAAAAAGTCCGCAGTCAAATTCCGTTTGCCGAGAAAGAAGGGTGCCTTATGCCGGAAATTAAAAACGAACCCCGCACACGCAAAAACCCTCTCATCACCGCCCTGCGTGAGCAGATGGAACACCGCGCCCTCTGGCTCTACCTCCTGACGGACGAAGCGAAGAAAGCCGGCATTGACCCTGCGGCATTTGCGCCGTCTGCCATCGCCCGTAACGGCATCTTCTCCGGCAATAACCTGCTGAAAAAAGCCGGTACCGACAGCTTGAAAGGCTTGCAGAAAGCCACGTTCCATTACTTTGCGCGCCTCATTTTTGACATGGAGATACTGGACTGTACCGATGACCGCCTGGACATCGACTTCCACTACTGCCCCCTCCTCGAGGCGTGGCAAAAGCAAGGCTGCGATGCCGAAACCTGCGGAAAGCTCTGCGACTGGGCCATGTGCGGCGACCATGAGATAGCAAAACAGTTCGGCGCATTGCTCCATCTTGAGTCTGCAATCGCTCATGGGAGCGATGCCTGCCGCCTGCGTTTCCGCAAGGAGTCGGCAAAGGTCTCCGACCTCACCGATCAATAAAACATACGCTTATGCTATAAAACGAACGAACAATCACGCTTAGAAAGTCCGTAAATCTCCCAAACCTTTCATTTAAGGAGATTTTTTCCATGAAGAGAGCCGCTTCTTTCCTGTTGGCCTTTGTGCTGGTACTGTGCGCTTTCGGCGTGGGTGTTTCCGCCAAGTCCGAGGTCTATACCGTTGCCTCTACGAGCGGCGTAGCTGTGCGCTCCGGTCCCGGGCAGTCCTATAAATCCTTGGGAGCCATAGGCATCGGTGCCGCCATCACCGTCAGCGAAACCAAGACCGATACATACGGCAGTACCTGGGGCTATGTCAGCAAGACCTCCAAGGTTTCCGGCAGTTGGGGGAAGACCTCCGGCGGCTGGGTGAATCTTGCGCCCTGCCCCAAGGGTGCCCCCGTGAAGTACACAGTTACGGTCGCCGGCGGTCTGTGGCTGCGCACCGGGGCTTCCGCAGCGAGCAAGAAAATCGTTCTCCTCCCCAAAGGCACCGTCCTGACCGTTTCAAGCACCAAGAAAGCCGGCGGCTATACCTGGGGCTTTGTGGCATACACGAAGATTTGGAACACCTATGACGGCTACGAAGAGTGGTTCATGCGCGAGGGCTATGCAGCATTGGACTACTGCAAGAAGTCCTAAGCCTGCTTGCATTGCAGAGCCTATACCGAGGAGGAGTGTCAATGCCAACCCACACCTTGGCGGAATTCTTGGCGGACTGCCTCCCCGGCTTTGCGGCTCCGGCAGAGGCGGCTGCTTTGCGTGTCCGCCCGGATGTGGATTTGCCGAACCGCAAACTGACGCTGCACCTCTATGCCGATACCTGGTTGGAGCCTTCCGCTTTGGATGGCTTCAAAGCCGCTCTGGAGCAAGTTCTCTCCCCATGCAGAGTAAACTTGGAGTTTTATTACCCTCCCGAAGCCTTTACCCGTGAAGCCTTCCCTTGGGTGCTCCGTGCACTGAAAACCGCAGAGCCTATTGCCAACGGCTTCCTGCGCGGCGCCGGCATCGAAATCGATGGGCTTGCCCTTACCTTGCGCCTCCTTCTCTTGCAGGAGGCAGGTGTCAATGTCCTCCTGCAGCAAAAAGCGGATGTGCGGCTCTCTGCTTTCATAGAAAGCCACTTCGGTCTGAAGCTGAATGTGCATATCTGCGTAGGGTCCGCCGCGCCGGGCGATATTGTACCCGAGGCGTTGGTATATGGAAGTGCCCCGCAAGGGGCAGCCAATGCCCCGCAAGGGGCTAACCATGCCCCGCAAGGGACACCCAATGCCTCGCAAGGGGCACCCAATGCCCCGCAAGGGGCACCGCGCCACCCGGCAGCCGCTTTAGATGCCGACCTCTATAAAGGCTTACCCTTCACAGTAGAGGGGAGCAAGACCATATACGGACCGCCGATTAAAAGCCGACCGATGGACATTTGCACCTTGGACCCGCAGGATGGGAGCGCCACAATCTGGGGGGAAGTGTTCGGCTTTGAGGAACGGCAAACCCGAAAGGGTGACAAGAAGATTATGAACTTCTGTGTGACGGACTACACATCCTCCTACAGCTGCAAGCTCTTTGAGGATCTCAAGAACTGCGACACCCTGCTGTCTGCGCTGAGCGATGGTGTATTTGTCCTCCTGCGCGGTGAGTTTGAGATGGACAGGTTCTCGCAGAGCTACATCCTGAAACCGAAATCCATAGCTACTGTCCGGCCGATTCAGCCAACAGACAATGCGCCCGAGAAGCGCGTAGAACTGCACTGCCACACCAACATGAGCCGCTTGGATGCGCTGCCTTCTGTAGAGGATCTATGCAAGCGGGCAGCCGCTTGGGGGCATCCGGCGATTGCCGTCACCGACCATGGTGTGGTGCAGTCTTTCCCGGCGGCAAGAGAAGCCGGTAAGAAATACGGCGTAAAGATACTCTACGGCATGGAAGGCTACTATGTGGATGACCTGCGCCCCGCAGTTCTTTTGGGTACCGAGAAGCCGGATTCCATACCGTTCGATGCGCCCATTTGCGTCTTTGATGTAGAGACCACCGGGCTTTCCCCGAGCAAAGACCGCATGATACAGATCGGGGCAGTGCGGATAGCCGGCGGCAAAACTGAAGAGTCCTTCAATACGTACATAGACCCGGAGCGCGAGATACCCGAGCGCATCTTGGAACTGACGCACATTCAGCCGATCCAGTTGGTCGGCGCTCCGAAAGAAGCGGAGGCACTGGAGCGCTTCCTCGCATTTGCCGAGGGCTGTGTACTTTGTGCGCACAATGCCGCCTTTGACATGAGCTTCCTGCGCGCCGCGGCAAGACGGCATACGCCGACCTCCGCCGTGAAAACGGCGGCACACACCGCACCCTGTATAGACACGATGGTATTGGCGCAAAAGCTCTTGCCCGACTTGGCGAACTACAAGTTAGACACCCTTACCGGGCACTACAAGCTGGGCAGCTTTGCGCACCACTCCGCGGACGATGATGCGCGTGTGACGGCACTTGCCCTTCTGTGCCTGATGGAAGAGGCGCGCCGGAACTACCCGACGTGCGGTGAAGACCTCCTGTGGTTCAATATGGATGTCCAGAAGCCAAACCCCAAGCGGCTGCGGCCCTACCATATTATCCTACTGGTCAAGAACATCACCGGGCTGAAGAATCTGTATAAACTGATTACGGCATCCAATGTGGAGTGGCTTGTCGGCAACTCACCGCGTATTCCACGCTCTGCGCTGCTGGAGCGCCGGGAAGGCTTGGTGCTGGGGAGCGCCTGTGATGCCGGGGAGCTCTACCGAGCCATTCTGGACGAAGCCGACGATGAGGAACTACGCAGGATCGCCTCTTTCTATGACTACCTGGAGATTCAACCCTTGGGGAATACGGCGTACCTCACACGCCCCGATAAGAATACCGGACGCATCCCCTTGGGCGGAGCCGAGGAACAGCGGGAAGTCAACCGCCGCATCGCAGCACTGGGGGATCAGTTGGGTATCCCGGTGTGCGCCACGGGGGACGTGCATTTCTTGGACGAGAAAGACGCCAAGTACCGCGAAGTGCTGATGGGCGGCCAAGGCTACACGGATGCCGCAAACCAAGCCCCGCTCTTCTACAAAACAACCGAACAGATGATAGAAGAATTCGCCTATTTGGGCAAGGATAAAGCGCTGGAGGTTGTCGTGACCAACCCGCGCAAGATTGCGGACACGCTGGAATCCGTGCCGCCATTCTTGGAGGGCACGTACACGCCGGTCATCTCCGGATCGGACGAGAAGCTCCGCACATCTTGCTACCGACGGATGAAAGCGGAGTACGGCGACCCGCTGCCCGCATATGTACAGGAGCGGCTGGACAAAGAGCTGGACAGCATCATCAAGAACGGCTTCGCAGTCCTGTACGTCATCGCCCGAGAACTCGTGAAGGGCAGCGAGGATCGCGGCTACAAGGTCGGCTCCCGCGGCTCCGTTGGCTCCTCCTTTGCGGCCTATGCAGCGGGCATATCCGAAGTGAATCCCTTGGTGCCGCACTACCTCTGCAAGAACTGCAAGCACTCGGAATTCTTCACGGATGGTTCGAAAGGCTCCGGCTATGACCTGCTGCCCCGGGACTGTCCCAAGTGCGGCACCCCCATGCGCCGCGACGGCCACGACATCCCGTTTGAAACCTTCTTGGGCTTTGACGGCGACAAGTCCCCGGATATAGACCTGAACTTCGCCGGGGAGGACCAGTGGTACGCCCACCGCCAAACGGAGGAGATCTTCGGCAAGGATAAGGTGTTCAAAGCAGGCACCATCGCCACCATAGCAGAGAAGAACGCCTTAGGTTATGTCAAGAAGTACCTGGAGACCACGGGGCAGCCCGAACCCTCCCAGGCGGAAATGAAGCGCTGGGCAAAGGGCATCACAGGTGTCAAGCGCACGACAGGGCAGCATCCGGGCGGGATGGTCGTCATCCCTGCCGCCTATGAGGCGGAGGACTTCACGCCCATCCAGTTCCCGGCAGACAAGAGCGACGGCGATGTGGGCATGACCACGCACTTTGACTTCCACTCCCTGCACGATACCATTCTCAAGCTGGATAACCTCGGGCATGATGTGCCGACCATCTACCACTACTTAGAAAAGAATACGGGCATAGACGTTGCCGACGCGGATGTCTGCGACCGCAAACTCTATGAGCTGTTTGCAAGCCCGAAGCCTCTGGGCGTGACGGCAGAGGAGATTGGCTTCCCGTTGGGAACGCTCTCCCTGCCGGAGTTGGCAACCCCCTTTGTGGTCGGCATGCTCCAAAAGGCACAGCCGAAGAACTTCTCCGATCTTCTGCAAATCTCCGGGCTGTCCCATGGGACGGGCGTATGGCTCGGCAACGCCGCCGAACTAATTGCGCAGGGGGTCTGTACCATCTCCGACGTCATCGGCACGCGTGACAGCATCATGACCTACCTGATTCACCATGGGGTTGAACCCCTGCAGGCCTTCAAGATCATGGAGATTGTCCGAAAAGGCAAGGCCAAGAAGCTCCTCACCGAGGAGATGAAAGAGGAGATTCGCACGAAAGCCGGTAATTGGTATTTAGATTCGTGCATGAAAATCGAATATATGTTCCCCAAAGCGCACGCTGCCGCCTATGTCATGGCTGCCATGCGTTTGGCGTGGTTCAAGCTTTACCACCCGGTGGCATACTATGCGTCCTATATGTCCGTGCGCGGCAGCGACTTAGATACCGTTGCACTCATGGAGGGGAAGGCAGCAGTGCGCCGCCGCATTGCCGCCCTGGAGGTGCAGGGCAAAGACCTCTCCAAGAAAGACGAGGACTTGCTCTCCGCGATGCTTGTGTGCCAAGAAATGCTCGCCAGGGGCATTGAAGTGCTGCCGGTGGACCTAAACCTCTCCGATGTGAAAGAGTACCTGATTGAGGGAGGGAAAATCCGCTTGCCGTTCTCTGCGCTCTCCGGGGTGGGAGAGAATGCCGCCAAGAGCCTTGCCGCAGCCCGTAAGGACGGCCGCGGCGCGTACCTCTCCATAGAGGAACTGAAAGACCGGACCAAAGTGTCCTCCCAAGTCATCGATGCTTTGGAAGCAGCGGGGGCACTCAAGGGCATGGCAGCCTCGAATCAGGTGACGCTGTTCGGTTTCTGACCTGTGTCCTGTCCCATAAGAGAATCGGATAAGAAAAAAACACACCGAAAAAAATGAATTTTCTCTTGACAGAACCCATAGGATTGTGATATAATATCTCTTGTTCGGAGAGATACCGAAGCGGTCATAACGGAACGGTCTTGAAAACCGTCGTACCGAAAGGTACCGTGGGTTCGAATCCCACTCTCTCCGCCAGCCGGTGGCTGCCGGAGAAGAACTGAATACAGGCAGTCCCACACGGAGAAGTACTCAAGTTGGTGACGAGGCGCCCCTGCTAAGGGCGTAGGTCGGGTAACCGGCGCGGGAGTTCGAGTCTCCCCTTCTCCGCCATAATATCTACCATCTATTGATAAAAGGACTTTTGTCGGTAGATGGTTCACACATAGCCCGAAAGTGCTTGAAATAAGCCACTTTCGGGCTTCGTTCATTTTTGCCTGTATGAAAAGATGATTAGGGGCGAGGGCTTTTTTCGGCGGAC
>JAISUW010000010.1 GCA_031271865.1 Oscillospiraceae bacterium | reverse complement strand
GGTGGGTTGGGGGCAGGGTCTCTGTGTTCTTTGTAGGTGGGAGGTTGGTTCTGCTTTTTGCCTCTTTTTTGTGCATATTGACGAAGAATTAGGGTTTTCTTGCTTGAACAATCGTGAATTTGACGAACTCTTCGTGAGGTGACCTCTTGCTTCTTGAATGAAAAAAATAAAGCTACTCCCGCAGATGCGGTTGCCTCCTCTACTTACTATTATACTTATTTTTTTGGATTTGTCAAGTGGTTTGGGAAGATTTTTTCGTTTTTTTGGAAAATATTTTTCAGCCACGCCAATGCCGGTAGGCTTTGACTGTTTCTTCTATAAAGGTATCCACCGTTTCCGGAGGGAAAGCCGCCGACGGCGGACCTATCGGCTGGCTTGCGGGATTTGTGTTGCGCTTGATATAGGCTTTGGCATCCGCGAGGGTAATGCTTTGCAGCGTGGGAAGTTTAGACAGACGGGTGCGGCGTATTTTTCTGCATATCTGCCGAAGCCATCGGTCGCGGTGGTAGAGCCATGCGCCGGCGAGGTGTATCTCCCGGCGGTAGGGTTTTACCCAAGCACTGTCCGGCGGGCGGCCGCCCATGGCATCCCAGTAGGCTTGCAGACATTCCCGATCCCAGAGCAGGTCTGTGAATAAGTGAATAAGGACACCCTCGGCGAAGTCGTCTTTCGGATCCGTCTTTTTGGCTATAGCGCGGAGCGCTGCCTCCCTGTCCGGGCGATCGCGCAGGTGCGTCACATCCTTTACCCGCCAGTCGGAAATGGCGTCCGGCAATACCGTGCCGACAAAAAATGCCGTGCTGCGCGCATTGCCGAACGCTTGGGCGACTTTCAGGTGAATGGAAAGGGAGGGCATATGTCGTTCCTTTGGTGCGACAGGGTTGGGTTTTATCGACAACAGCAATCACTTGACATATAATACTTGTCTTAGTTCTGCAAGCGGCGGATACAGACTTAAACCATGCTCTGCATATGCTAAATCCATATCAGCATAACGGAACCATTCGCTGAGAATCTTCGAATCAAGCGGCATACAGAATTCTCCCCTCATTTGCTACCACATTCTCGATGGTCGGGTACTTTTTGCGGTCGCGAAATACAGCAGAATGCTGAATAATCAAATCCAAAGGGATATACAACTTCCCGAAGAGCTGTAAACGAATGTCTACACATTTGTCCATAGGATTGCCCGGCAAAGAATCCGCAACTACCACATAAATGTCCAAATCGCTGTCTGCCGTTGCTGTATTCTTTGCGTAGGAACCAAAGAGATAAATAACTTCTGTCTGCGGCACTACAGAAAGAATAGATTCTTGTATAAGGATTAAGGCCGGATAAACAGAAATAGGTACACTGCCCTCGTATAGGCTATGCGAAGAGAAATCCGAGTGGTCGGGCCACATTATTCTTCCATCAACGACTTGAACAAGGTTGAATACGCTTTCATCGCGTAAGCATTGAAAAGCGGGATGCGTTAGATTCTTACGGAAATCGTAAATCCTTCGCTCATGTTTCTTGCCAAATTCAAGCTCTAAGTGATAATCAGGCAAAGCCTTTGCGGAAATCAGTTTGGGGTAATCCATTCGCTCAAGCCCTTTCTCAATAGGTAATCCACTTATATTGTATCCCTCAATCCGCCCGTATATCCTCCAGATATTCGTCAAAGGTCACTTTGCGGTCGTACCATTGCCCCGGCGTGGGGTCGATGATGCGGTCGGCGATGGTTTGGGTGAACTCGTGGTCGTGGGAGGTGAAGAGTATGCTCTCTGAATAACGCGTCAAGCCGTCGTTAAGGGATTGGATGCTCTCTAAGTCCAAATGGTTGGTCGGCTCGTCGAGGAGGAGGACATTGGCGGGGGTGAGCATCATACGGATTAGCATCATGCGCACACGCTCGCCGCCGGAAAGGACTTTGGCTTGCTTCAAGCCCTCGTCCCCGGCAAAGAGCAGCCGCCCCAACCAGCCGCGCACATCGGTTTCAAAAATCAAGTCGGAGTGGCGGCGCACCCAGTCAATCAGGTTGGAATCAATGCCGTCAAAGAACTGACCGTTGTCGGTCGGGAAGTAGGCTTGGGAGGTCGTGACACCCCATTTCACCGTGCCGCCGGTAGGCTCCAGTTCGCCGGTGAGAATTTTAAAGAGCGACGTTTTGGCGACGGCATCCGTGCCGACAAAAGCGACCTTCTCCCGCGGCTGGATGGTGAAGCTGATATTGTCCAGAACAACTTTCCCGCCGATGGTATATGTCAAATCGGTGACGGTCAGTAGTTCGTTGCCGCAGGGGCGGTTCGGCTCGAACGCAATATAGGGGAAGCGGCGGGTGGATACAGGGAGTTCCTCGGCTTTCAAGCCATCCAAGAGCTTCTGGCGGGAGGTCGCCTGCCTGGCCTTGGATTTGTTGGCGGAGAAGCGTTGGATGAACTCTTGGAGTTCCTTTATCTTCTGCTCGTTTTTCTTGTTCTGGTCGCGCATCTGGCGCTGGGCTATCTGCGTGTAGTTGTACCAAAAGTCATACGGGCCGGTGAACATGGTTATCTTGCCGAAGTCTATGTCTACGGTGTGGGTGCAGACGTTGTTGAGAAAGTGGCGGTCGTGGCTCACGACGATAATGGTGGAGTTCTGCGTGACAAGGAACTCCTCCAGCCAGTGGATGGCATCAATGTCCAAGTGGTTCGTAGGCTCATCCATGAGAAGATTATCGGGATTGCCGAAGAGCGCCTGGGCCAAAAGGCACTTCACCTTGATGTCATTGGGCAGCTCCGCCATGAGCGTTTCGTGGTATTCGTTCGTGACACCCAAGCCGTTGAGAAGAATCTCCGCGTCACTCTCCGCCGACCAGCCGTCCATCTCGGCAAATTCTTCCTCCAGCTCGGATATGCGTATGCCGTCCTCCTCCGTGAAGTCCTCCTTGGCGTATAGTTCCTCTTTGGCATCCATAATCTCTATCAGACGCGCATTGCCCATCAGCACCGTGCGCAGTGCCGTGCAGCTGTCATAAAGAAAGTGATCCTGCTTCAAGACGGACAGACGCTCGCCCGGCGTGATATAGACATCCCCGGAGTCCGGTTCAATATCCCCGGAGAGTATCTTCAAAAACGTTGACTTCCCCGCGCCGTTGGCCCCGATTAGACCATAGCAGTTGCCGCGCGTGAACAGCACATCTGCGTGCGTAAAAAGCGGCTTCCCGCCGAAGCCCAAACCGACATCCCGAACCTGTATCATATATTTACACCTTTTCGTTTGTTTGCGGGAGGCTTATACTCCCTGTACTTTGCCCCGCAATAGGCAAAATGCCTACCCATAGATTATAGCATATTCACGCGGAAAATGCAATCGTTTCCTGTGCGACGTGAAATAATACCGCGCTTCTGCCTCAAAAAAAACTTGACAAATATCGAAAATTATGATATACTGTTATTACACCGTTGAAGCGGAGATAAAGGCAGGCAACACGCCCACAGAGAGCCGGTGCGGCTGAGATTCCGGCGGCAGGACTTGCGTAATAATGGACCGCGGAGGGCAGTTGGGAAATGGGATTGAATGCAATGCAATCCCGCAGTATCAACTGACGCGTAGGGCAGCGTTATCGCCCGGGAGGTTGTTTGACCTCTGTAAGTGCGGGTGAATTGAATTGAATTCAATCCCCGAATCAGGGTGGCACCGCGGCTCGAGTGATTGGTTGATTTATGAACCTCTCCATTGGAATCGTCCCTGACAGCATATGGTATGCTGTCGGGTTTTTCTGTTTTTGACCGCCAAGCGGAAACTGCCGCTTATAAATATACCATAAGGAGTTGATAGCAAATGCCGTACCCGGAACTGAGCCAAGTCAAAGTCTACGCAGCAGAATACAAGGTGGTGCCCGTCTGGGACACCGTGCCCTTGGACGGCCGCGACCCGCTGGATGTGTTTCTGGCACTCAAGAAAGTATCGCGACAGTGCTTCGTGCTGGAGTCGGCGGAGGCAGGGAGCCATGGGCGCTATACCTTTCTCGGTTATGACCCGAAACTGGAGGTCACTTGCCGTAATGGGAAGATGCGCATCCGCAACGGTACCACTATTGCTTTGGACACCGACAACCCGGGCGCACAGATTCGGAATGTGCTGGAAGACTGGAAAGCCCCGCAAATCCCGGGTATGCCCCCTTACACCGGCGGCTTAGTCGGTTACTTTGCGTATGATTATATCAAGTACGCTGAACCTACACTGAATCTGGACGCCCAAGATGCGGAGGGATTCAATGATGTCGATCTCATGCTCTTCACCAAAGCCATTGCTTTTGACAGACAGGAGCAACTCCTATACCTTATATATAATATACGTACGGAGAGTGCGGAGGAAAACTACCACAAAGCCCTCTATGAACTGGAGACCATGCGCCGCATTCTTACCGAGCCGGATGTATACCAACCGGAACCGCTGCGGCTGACAGGTCCGTTCCGCCCGCTGTTTGAGAAAGAGGCTTTCTGTGCCATGGTAGAGAAAGCCAAGCGGCATATTTATGAGGGCGACATTTTCCAAGTGGTTCTTTCGAACCGCTTGGAGGCAGACGCGGAGGGCTCGCTGTTTGATACCTACAAAGCTTTGCGGCTGAATAATCCCTCACCCTATATGTTTTACTTTTCCTCGGATGACGTAGAGATTGCGGGTGCCGCACCGGAGACACTCGTCAAAGTGGACAGCAATCGTAAGGTATCCACTTTCCCGCTGGCAGGTACGCGCCCCCGCGGCGCAACCCCGGCGGAGGATGCCGCTCTGGAAACGGACTTACTGCAAGACGCCAAAGAGCGCGCGGAACACAATATGCTCGTTGACCTTGGCAGAAACGACATCGGCAAAATCAGTCAATTCGGCACCGTAAGTGTGGAGAAGTATATGGAGATTCTGCGCTTCTCCCATGTTATGCACATCGGCTCCACCGTAACAGGCACGCTCAAGGCGGATTGCACCGCACTCGAAGCTGTGGATGCCCTCCTGCCGGCAGGTACGCTCTCCGGTGCGCCGAAAATCCGCGCCTGCGAGATTATCAATGCCTTGGAGGACAACAAGCGCGGCATTTACGGCGGAGCCATCGGGTACTTGAGTTTCACCGGCGAGCTGGACACCTGCATCGCCATACGTATCGCGTTTAAGAAGAACGGCAAGGTCTTCGTGCGCTCGGGTGCCGGGATTGTCGCCGACTCCGTTGCGGCGAATGAATATGACGAATGCAACCACAAATGCGCGGCGGTTCTGAAAGCCCTCCGGGAAGCCGCAGGAAAGGAGGTTACGGCATGACACTCATCATTGATAATTACGACAGCTTCACGTATAACCTTTATCAGCTCGTCGGGGAATTGGATTCGACCGTGCAGGTTTACCGCAACGACGCCATACGCATTCCGGAGATTATCGGTTTGCATCCTTCCCATATTATCCTCTCCCCGGGTCCCGGAAAGCCTTCCCAGAGCGGTGTATGTAAGGATGTTATCCACGTCTTCGGTCCGGCCACGCCGATTCTCGGTGTCTGCTTAGGGCATCAGGCCATCTGCGAGGAGTACGGAGCGACCGTCAGCTACGCCAAGCAACTCATGCACGGCAAGCCCAGCCGCATTACTGTGACGGATGCGCAGGACAATCCCCGAAATCTGTTCGCTGGTCTTGGAGGGGCTTTCCAAGGAGCCCGATACCACTCCCTTGCCGCTGCGGCAGACACACTCCCGGACTGCCTCGAAGTCACTGCGATTGCAGATGACGGCGAAGTCATGGCTGTGCGCCACAGGGAATACCCGGTCTTCGGCGTACAGTTCCACCCGGAGAGCATTCTCACACCCAACGGACGAAGCATATTAAAGAACTTTTTGGAGGTATAGTCCCATGATTAAAGAAGCGATCAGCAAAGCCGCCGGCCGCCAAGACCTCACCTACGCAGAGGCGGAAGCAGTTATGGACGAAATCATGCAAAACGAGGCCTCGCAGATACAGATGGCCGCCTACCTCGCTGCGATGAGCGTGAAAGGCGAAACGATAGATGAGATTACCGGCTCCGCCGCAGGTATGCGCCGACACTGTGTGCGCCTCTTGCACGACATGGATGTCTTGGAGATTGTCGGCACAGGCGGCGATAAGTCTTTCTCGTTCAATATCTCCACCACGTCGGCAATGGTCATCTCCGCCGCCGGTGTGCCCGTAGCGAAGCACGGCAACCGCGCCGCCACTTCCAAATCCGGTGCCGCCGATGTGCTGGAATCGCTCGGAGTGAACATCACCGTCCCGCCGGAAAAGAGCCTCGAACTGCTCCGGAGCATCAACCTCTGCTTCCTCTTTGCACAGAATTACCACATTGCCATGCGGTATGTGGCTCCTGTGCGGCGGGAACTCGGCATCCGTACCATCTTCAATGTCTTGGGACCTCTGGTGAACCCGGCAGGCGCCTCAATGCAGCTCCTCGGCGTCTATGAGGAAGCGCTGGTCAAACCCATGGCGCAGGTGCTGTCAAACCTCGGCGTGAAATCCGCCATGGTCGTGTTCGGTCAGGATGGCCTGGATGAAATCTCCATGTCCGCACCTACATCTGTATGCGAAGTGCGTGAGGGCAGCTTCTCCTCCTATACCCTCACACCGGAGGATTTCGGTTTCAAGCGCTGCGACAAATCCGCGCTGGTCGGCGGCTCGCCGGAAGAGAATGCAGCCATCACCCGCGCCGTCTTGGCAGGGGAAGCCGGTC
The DNA here is from genome assembly GCA_031271865.1 of Oscillospiraceae bacterium. Taxonomy (GTDB): domain Bacteria; phylum Bacillota; class Clostridia; order Oscillospirales; family Acutalibacteraceae; genus WRMQ01. Next base: position 14,675 of record JAISUW010000010.1, on the reverse strand, counting down.
CACGCCGCGGAGCCGTATTGCTCAACGCCGGAGCCGCCTTGCACATCGCCAAACCGGAACTATCCATCGCGGACGGCATCACCCTCGCCGCTGAACTGATAGACAGCGGAAAAGCATTGGCACAGCTGGATGCCCTCGTCAAGCTCTCCAACGCCTGAGCCACTGCTGAAGGAGGCTGAACTGCTGCATGACCATTTTAGAAACCCTCGCAGGCGCCGCAAGGGAGCGTGTGGCAAAGGCAAAACGCCTCCAACCGCTCTCTGCCGTCCGCCGTGAAGCTGAATTGTTACAAACGGTAACAAAAAAAATCCAACTTCCGTTTGAAGCTGCCCTGCGCAAACCCGGTCTCTCCTTCATCTGTGAGGTAAAGAAAGCCTCTCCCTCCAAAGGCGTGATTGCCGATGACTTCCCCTATATGCAAATTGCAGAGGACTACCGGGCGGCAGGTGCCGATGCGCTCTCTGTTCTGACGGAACCGACGCGCTTTCTGGGCAGCGACAGCTATCTCCGGGAGATTGCGGCTGCTTCTCCCCTGCCCTGCCTGCGCAAGGACTTCACGGTGGACGAATACCAAATCTATGAGGCGAAACTGCTGGGAGCCTCCGCTGTCCTGTGCATTGCTGCGCTCCTGCCGGAAGAGGAGCTTCGTACCTTTATGCTGTTGGCGGCCTCCTTGGGTCTATCCGTATTAGCGGAAGCACACGATGCCGCAGAAGTCGAGACTGTCCTGCGCGCCGGAGCCCGCATTGTCGGCGTGAACAACCGCAACCTGAAAGACTTCACGGTAAACATTGAAAACAGCATATGCCTGCGCAAACAAGTCCCGCCGGGCATACTATTTGTAAGCGAAAGCGGCATCCAAACCCCTGCCGATACCCGCCGCCTCATGGAGAACGGCACGGATGCCGTCCTTATCGGCGAAACGCTCATGCGCGCACAAGACAAGGCTGCCGCCTTGCGCGCTTTGCGCAATGCCCCAATCCAACAGTCAAACTGTGAGGTATAGATAATGCGAATTAAAATCTGCGGTCTCAGCCGTATGGAAGACATCGAAGCCGTCAATGCCGCCATGCCCGACTTCGCCGGTTTCGTCTTCGCCCCCTCAAAGCGGCAAGTGTCTTTCATACAAGCCGCTGCCCTTAGGGCGAAACTTGCAGATGGCATCATCCCCGTCGGCGTCTTCGTCAACGAGCACCCCAAACTGATTCAGCTCCTGCACCACTACGGCTCTATCGACATCGCCCAACTGCACGGCGAGGAGGATGAGGAATACATCGCGAATCTCGGCGTGCCGTGTATCAAAGTATTCAAAGATACAAAAGCGCAGCCGACGGCGGCGGAAATGGTACTCTTAGACAGCGGTGCCGGCAGCGGTCAAACCTTGGATTGGCGTGCTGTCCAAGCACCGGACAAGCTTTGGTTCCTCGCAGGCGGTATTGATTTGAGCAACATTGAGAGGGCTATGCGTCTCCGGCCTTTCGCCGTTGATGTATCCTCCGGGGCGGAGACAAACGGGAAGAAAGATGCAGAAAAGATTCTGCAACTCGTCCGCCTCGCTCACAATAGCTGAATTTTCTTTCTTTTTAGCTGGTATCATTAATATTTTCTGCGTTTATAATGATTTTCGATAATTTTTTTGCACTTCTCCTCTACATCCCACAAAGGAGGCATTCCCATGCCAACACAACAAACCTATACCCAACCGATTGGCACCCGCTACGGCGGCTTCGGCGGACAGTATATCCCGGAAACGCTGATGAATGAGATTCACGCCTTAGAGGCGGCGTATGCCAAGTATAAAGACGACCCGGACTTTACTGCAGAACTTGCGGCACTCTTTGGCGACTATGCCGGACGGCCGTCGCTGCTCTACTATGCAGAGAAAATGACCAGTGACTTGGGCGGCGCAAAGGTATACCTCAAGCGGGAAGACCTGAACCATACCGGCAGCCATAAAATAAATAACGTACTCGGTCAGACCTTGCTTGCCAAACGCATGGGCAAAACGCGCATTATTGCCGAGACCGGTGCCGGACAGCACGGGGTCGCCGCCGCGACTGCCGCCGCTCTGCTGGATATGGAGTGTGAAATCTTCATGGGCCGCGAGGACACCGAACGCCAAGCCCTCAACGTCTACCGCATGGAACTCTTGGGTGCTAAGGTCAACGCCGTAGACAGCGGAACGAAGACACTCAAGGATGCCGTCAATGAAGCCATGCGGGAGTGGGTTTCCCGCACATATGACACACACTATGTCCTGGGTTCCGTCATGGGACCGCACCCCTTCCCGCAGATTGTGCGCGACTTCCAAAGTGTCATCTCCAAGGAGGCGCGCGGGCAGATTCTGGAAAAAGAGGGGAAACTCCCGGCAGCGGTCATGGCCTGCGTCGGCGGCGGCTCCAACGCGATGGGGATGTTCTACCACTTCATCCCGGATGCGCAAGTCAAGCTCATCGGCTGTGAGGCCGCCGGGCGCGGGATTGATACGCCGCTCCATGCCGCGACCGTTGCCAAAGGCGAAAAGGGTGTGTTCCACGGCATGAAGTCCCTCTTCTGCCAGAATGACGAGGGGCAGATTGCCCCGGTATACTCCATCTCCGCCGGCTTGGATTACCCCGGCATCGGTCCGGAACACGCCTATCTATACGAGAGCGGGCGGGCAAGCTATGTACCGGTTACGGACGACGAAGCCGTCCATGCGTTTGAGTACCTCGCCCGCACGGAGGGCATCATATGCGCCATCGAATCCGCCCACGCCGTCGCCCACGCGCTGAACTATGTCCCTACGCTGCCAAAAGAGGAGAATGTCATCCTCTGCCTCTCCGGCAGAGGCGACAAAGACGTGGCGGCCATCGCCAGATACAAGGGGGTAGACATCCATGAGTAAGACCGCAAGTGCTTTCCGCAACGGAAAAGCGTTCATCGGTTTCGTAACCGGCGGCGACCCGACCATCGCCAAGAGCGAAGAATTCATCCTTGCCATGGCGGAAGCCGGCACCGACCTCATTGAAATCGGTATTCCGTTCAGCGACCCCATCGCAGAGGGCCCTGTCATCCAGGAAGCCAACCTCCGCGCCCTCTCCGCCGGGGCAACAGTAGAGAAGCTCTTCGGATTGGTGCAGTCGGTACGGGAGAAGATTCAGACCCCGCTCGTGTTCCTTACTTACCTCAACCCGGTCTATCACTACGGCTATGAAGCTTTCTGCAAGCGCTGCGCAGAAGTCGGCTTGGACGGTCTGATTATCCCCGATATGCCCTTCGAGGAGCAAGAGGAACTCCGCTCCATTGCCGACAGCTTCGGCGTAGACCTCATCAGTCTGGTCGCCCCCACCTCCGAGGCGCGTGTCACGGAGATAGCCGCAGCGGCCCGCGGCTTCCTATATATTGTCAGCTCCATGGGCGTCACAGGTGTCCGTTCTGAGATTACGACCGACTTGGGTGCCATATGTACCCGCGCCCACGCTGTCTCGGATGTACCGGTGGCTGTAGGTTTCGGTGTGCATTCCCCGGCACAGGCCGCTGCCATCACCGCCGCAGGTGCCGATGGGGTCATTGTCGGTTCTGCTATCGTCAAACTCTGCGCCGAATACGGCGCCGGGGCCGCCCCCTACCTTGCCGACTATTGCCGCGCAATGAAAGCAGCCATCTCCTGAAAAACCGTATGCAATAAACAAGGGGCATTCCCGGGAATGCCCCCTGTTCGGCTTGCGGAGAAGAAACAGGAACGTCTGCGAATTGTTTGCAGATATTTTGCTTGATTTCTGTAAAATCTGTGGTATAATATATTATCCGAACTTCTTAAACAGTAACTCTAACGGAGGAAAGTATTATGGGTCTGATCAAAGCGGGCATCGGAGCGCTGGGCGGCGTTCTGGCCGACCAATGGAAAGAGTTCTTCAGCTGTGACGCGCTTTCAGCGGACACGCTGGTCGTAAAAGGCAAGCATAATACAAGCAAGCGTTCCTCGAATACCAAAGGCAGTGACAATGTCATCACGCAAGGCTCCGGCATCGTTGTGGCGGACGGGCAGTGTGTGCTGATTGTAGACCAAGGGAAGATTGCGGAAGTCTGCGCGGAACCCGGCGAGTACACCTATGATGCCTCCAGCGAGCCATCGATTTTTGCCGGCAGCCTCGGGGAGAGCATCAAGGCAACCTTTGCCAACATCGGCAAGCGCTTCACCTACGGCGGCGAACCGCCCAAGGACCAACGCGTGTACTATGTCAACACCAAAGAAATCCCCGGGAATAAATACGGGACACCTGCCCCCGTACCGTTCCGCGTCGTGGACCGCAACATTGGGCTGGATGTGGACATCGCCGTGCGCTGCAACGGAGAGTTCTCCTATAAGATTGTCGACCCGCTGCTATTCTATACAAACGTCAGCGGGAACGTAAGCGGTGCTTATACCCGCGACCAGATTGACTCCATGCTCAAGACGGAGCTTCTGACCGCACTCCAACCGGCCTTTGCGCGTATCAGCGAGATGGGTATCCGCTACTCTGCGCTTCCGGGGCATACGGTGGAGTTGGCGGATGCCCTTAATGAGGTGCTCTCCCGCAAGTGGACCCAGATGCGCGGCTTGAAAGTCTGGAGTTTCGGCGTGAACTCAGTAACGGCATCGCCGGAGGATGAGAAGCTCATCAAGGAACTTCAGAAATCCGCCGTCATGCGCGACCCGGGTATGGCCGCCGCCAATCTCACCGCCGCGCAAGCCGATGCCATGCGCGCCGCCGCCTCGAATACGGCGGGAGCCATGACCGGCTTCATGGGCTTTGGGATGGCGCAGCAAGCCGGCGGCATCAATGCCAACGCCCTCTACCAACAAGCTGCACAGCAGCAGCAATACCAAAGCAACCAGCAGCAAGCCGCGCCGGGGCACTCCATCCAGACACCTTCGCAGCCCATTCCCACGGAGAACGCCGCGCAGCCGCAAATCAACGGCTGGCAATGCGCCTGCGGTGCCGTGAACCAAGGCAAGTTCTGCGCCGAGTGCGGACAGAAAAAGCCGGACGGCGCGCCGCTCTACCGCTGCGACAAGTGCGGCTGGCAGCCCGCCGACCCGCACCACCCGCCGAAGTTCTGCCCGGAGTGCGGAGATAAGTTCGATGAGAGCGACAAAGAGTGATGCTGCTTCCCGCGGTGTTCGGGCGTACTGTGCGTGCGCCCATAGCATTCCATAAGGAGGTGACCGCCGTTGGAAGCCTATGAGTACAAATGCCCTGCCTGCGGAGCCGGAATTCATTTCGATTCCGATGCGCAAAAGATGGTCTGTCCTTTCTGCGGGACGGAGATTGATGTGACCGGTCTGCTTGCGCTGAAAGACGCAGAGGATAACCGACCGCCCGAGCAAACAGAGTGGGAGCAGAATTACCAGACCTTGGAGGAGGATGAACACCTCCATGGGTATATCTGCTCCTCCTGCGGGGGAGAGTTGGTAGGGGAGGTCACGACAGCCGCAACGTTCTGCCCGTTCTGCGGCAACCCGACCATCCTGCCGACACAGCTCTCCGGGGCATATAAGCCGGACTTTGTGATCCCGTTTAAACTGGACAAGGAAGCAGCCAAACGCGCCTTCCAAGCGAACTTCAAAGGCAAACCTCTCCTGCCGAAGCTCTTTAAAACGCAGGCAAAACTGGAGGAGGTTACAGCGGTTTATGTGCCGTTCTGGCTCTTTGACGCCAATGCCGACGGGAGTGCCAACTGGCGTGCCGCGCGGGTACACACTTGGTCGGATACACGGTATGTATATAAACGAACCGAGTACTACCAAATCACGCGGCAGGGAGGCACAGCCTTTGCCCACATCCCTGCCGACGGCTCCCGAAAGATGGACGATGCCTACATGGAGGCCATAGAGCCGTTTGACTACAGCCAAATGGTGCCGTTCAATGCCGCTTATCTGTCCGGCTACCTCGCCAATAAATATGATGTGACCGCACAGGAGAACCAAGAGCGTGTCAATAACCGCATCCGTACATCCTTGCAGAATTCTTTGGCATCTACTGTCCAGGGCTACAATTCCCTTACGCCGCAAGGAGCCACCCTGCGCCTCAGCAGAGCGAAGGCCTCCTATGCGCTCCTGCCTGTTTGGGTTCTGAATGCCAACTGGAACGGTCGGCACTACCAGTTCGCAATGAACGGCCAAACAGGCAAGTTCGTCGGCAAACTTCCCTCTTCCGCCGGGAAAGGCATCGGTTGGTTCTGCGGCATCATGGGCGGTGTGACGCTTCTGGTTTGGGCGGCCGCCCAACTGTTTGGGGGGGTGTGAGTGATGACCGGACTTTCTGCGCATTCCGTTCGGATTCCGAAGCCTTGTGTGTTCCGTTTGTTTATATGTATTATTATTTCGATTATATGTTTGTATTCGGTTCGGCTTTCCGCCGGGGCGGCGCTGCTGCATCCCGCTCTCCCGCGCGTTATAGACAATGCGACGCTGCTCACCGCAGCAGAAGAGCAGAAACTCACCGACAAGATAGAAACCATGTCGGCTGCCGATGAATTCGACTACATCCTCCTCACGGAGCAGAGCATCGGCGGCAAGGCTCCGGTGAATTATGCGGACGACTACTATGTGAATAACGGCTACGGTTACCGACCGGCCAGCGGCAGTGAATACACAGACGGCGACGGCGTCCTCTTCCTGCTGGATATGGGGGAACGCGATTGGTACTTCGGAACCTATGGACGCGGTATACGGCTCTTCTCTGACTATGAGTTGGACAGCATCGGCAGTCAGATTCTGTCTGACTTGAGCGGCGGCCGCTACTACAAAGCGTTCGATGCGTTCTTGGATTTAGCCCATGCGGAAGTCATGACCGCAGCAGGCTCCCAAGAGGACGACAGCTACGGTGACGGCTCTTACTATGAGAACGGCAGGTATTACGGCGACGACCATGGCTATGACACGTCGCTGTCCCCCACCTACGGTCTGGGAGTCGGCTTATTGCTCGGTCTGGCCATTGCGGCTATTGTTGTGGTCGTCATGAAACGAAAGATGAACACCGCCCGCGCCCAAAGAGCCGCAGCGAATTATGAGGTTCCCGGTGCGTTTTATCTCAGCGTCTCCCGCGATGATTACCTTTACCAGAACACCACCCGAACGCCGATTCCGCAGCAGACAAACACAGCCTCCGGACGCGGCGGCGGCAGAAGCGGCGGCGGCAGTTTCGGCGGCGGCTCCGTTCACATGAACTCCGGCGGCGGCTTCAGCGGCGGGAGGGGCGGCAAGTTCTGACGGCTATACAGCTATCGCGGCATTCGGCGCGCCGCCTGCATGATTGCGCCGACATACGGCAAAATAAGTACAAGCCAAAAGACAGAATCTCCCTCGGAGGCTTCTCCATGAAACGCATACTCATCGTTCTCGGCGCCCTCTTTACCCTGCTCTTCGGCTTCGCCGCCTGCAGCGGGGAGGATACTGTTACTGTGCAGCCGACGACGGCAGTCAACTTCAAGGGTTACTCCACGCGTCCGGAATGGACGAACTTGGGTGAAACCACGACCGCCCCGCCGACGACAACAACGACGACACCGCCCACGACGATACCGCCGACCACTTCCAAACGCACGACCGTGCGCCGCACGTCCGGTTCGACAACCACGAAGCCCGGCACAGCCAAAACAACGGACTGGTGGGGCGGTCTATTCGGATAAAAAACCAATCGGGCACAAGCCTTGTGCCCAAACATAAAAGGATACCTATGTTCCGTATCAGCGCAACAGACCAAAAGGCGCGCCGTGCCGTCTTCCAAACCCGCGACGGAGAGATTCACTCCCCCGCATTTATGAATGTGGCCACTTGCGGCGCAATCAAGGGAGCCGTTTCCGCATTGGATTTGGAGGATCTCGGCTGCCAAGTCATGCTCTGCAATACCTATCACCTTCATCTGCGCCCGGGGGACGAAGCGGTGCGGGCGATGGGCGGACTGCACAAGTTCACGGCATGGCAGGGACCGATTCTGACCGACAGCGGCGGCTTTCAAGTGTACAGCCTCGCGAAACTGCGCGGTATAAAGGAGGAGGGTGTGACCTTCGCCTCCCATATCAGCGGGGAACGCATCTTCATGGGACCGGAGGAAAGCATCCGCATCCAGCACAACCTCGGTTCTACGATAGCCATGGCATTCGATGAGTGCGTGGAAAACCCGGCACCATATGCCTATGCTGAAGCCTCCACCACCCGCACCACCCGCTGGCTCCTGCGCTGCAAAGCGGAAATTGATGCGTTGAACGCCCGCACCGGTGCCGGGCAGCTCTTATTCGGGATTAACCAAGGCGCAACTTTCGCGGATCTGCGTCAGCGTCATATGGCGGAGATTGCCGCTTTGGATTTGGACGGCTATGCCATCGGCGGCTTAGCGGTCGGCGAACCAAAGGAGGAGATGTACCGAATCATTGAATCCGTGGAACCGCTGATGCCGGCCGACCGACCGCGGTATCTGATGGGTGTCGGTACGCCCGGCAACATCTTGGAGGCCGTGAACCGTGGGATAGACTTATTCGACTGCGTCATGCCGGCACGCAATGCCCGTCATGGGCATCTGTTCACACACGAGGGTATTCTGAATCTGAATAATAAGAAATATGCCCTTGACAGTGAACCCATTGAATCCGGCTGTACCTGCCCCGCCTGCCGGCACTTCTCCCGCGGCTACCTGCGGCATTTGCTGAAGGCGGGCGAGATGCTCGCGATGCGGCTTTGCGTAATGCACAACCTATGGTTCTATAATCATCTGCTGGAGGACATACGTTCGGCAATAGAAGCAGGGAAGTACCAGGCGTTCCTGAAAGAGAATGTAAATATTTTGGACAAGCGGATTTAGGGCTTGCTTTTCCCGGCAACATCTGGTATAATAATTACAGGTGTTACAAAATACTAAAGGAAGCGCCGACCGATCGGCGGCGCACCCCAAAAGGAGATTCTTAATGTTCCTGCAAACAGCTCTCAACATGTTCGGCGGAAATGCCGCCGCAAGCTCCTCCACGTCCGGCAGCAGTTCCAGCGGTCTTTCCATGATTCTGCTCCTCGGCGTCATGGTCGCCGTGATGTACTTCACGACCATCCGCCCCCAGAAGAAGCGCCAAAAAGAAGAGCAAGCCATGCGTGATAACCTCGCCATCGGCGACGAGGTCACCACTGTCGGCGGAATCATGGGCCGCGTAGTCACCATCAAAGAGGACAGCGTCGTCATCGAAACAGGTGCCGACCGTACCAAGATTCGCTTCACCCGCACAGCCATCGGCACCAACAACACCCAGCAGGAGAAAATTGAAGCCGAGCGCGCCGCCGCCAAGGAAGCACAGGATGCCGCCCGCCGTGAACGTGCGGAAGCCGCTGCCGCCGGCCGCAAAAAGAGCAAGAAGAACAAGGACGAGTAATGTTTCCAAGCCGCCCATGCTATCGTACCGCATGCCGGCAGAAGAAACGGAGCAAGTATACCGACCGAATCCACGGAGTATGCTATGAAATACACCGTCAGCATCGCCAAACTCGCTGAAGACAACGGGTTTGGTGTGCTTTATTCCCACGAGAAGCCGGAGGACATCTTCATTTCCTCCAAAGAGGTCAACCGGCCGGGGTTGGTATTAGCCGGCTATACCGACTTCTTCGACGCCGACCGTATCCAGTTTTTCGGTTATACCGAAATCGGGTATCTGCAGTCCATAGATACGGAATTCGAACGCATGGCGCGCTTGGAGAAACTCCTCTCCCGCCACCCCGCGGCGATTCTCCTGACAAGGGGAATACCGTGCCCCCCGATGCTCCTCACGCTGGCGCACAACTACCATGTGCCGATACTCTCTACTTCCGAGCAGACCAGCGAGGTCATGGCCTCCCTTATCGCCTACCTTGCCCAAGAGCTTGCCGAGCGCATTCAGCGCCACGGTGTACTTGTTGAGGTCTATGGGGAAGGTGTATTACTTGTCGGAAGCAGCGGGGTCGGCAAGTCGGAAACGGCCGTTGAATTAATTAAGCGCGGTCACCGCCTCATCGCCGACGATGCCGTGGAAATCCGAAAGGTTTCCCAGCGCACGTTGGTCGGTTCCTCCCCGCTGAACATCCGCCACTTTGTTGAAGTGCGCGGGGTGGGCGTAATTAATGCCCGCCGCCTCTTCGGCATGGGAGCGGTCAAGGAAACGGAGCGGCTCAACCTCATCCTCAAGTTCGAGCCGTGGAAAGAGGGCGCGAACTACAGCGGCATGAGCTTCCAAGAGCAATATGCCGAGATACTGGGCATCACGCTGCCCGCGCACGTCGTGCCGGTCAGTCCCGGGCGCAACCTCTCCGTCATCGTAGAGGCTGCGGCCATGAACAACCGCCAGAAGCGCATGGGTTACAATGCCGCTGAGGATCTCCTCCACAGCTTGGGTTCCGACGAAGCTTTGGAGAAAGCGCCTATCCTCACCGATGCCGACTTATGGGAGATGTAACGGTACTGTTACACCTGCGGTACATCCTCATCCGGGTCAGGGGGAGGTGCTATCAGTTTGCGGTTGCGCAACGCCGTCACCAGCGGGAAGGCTGTTGTCGTTATGGCAGCCACTACGGCATCATCCACCCATGTGGGAATCAGATCGGGTATCAGCCAGTAGGCAATACCTAACAGTATCCCAAGGATAGCCATCTTCCAGACGCTCTTCTTCTGCATAATCTGCGAACTCCTTCACACATAGGTTTTCTGCGCACTCCGAGAATGCATACAGTATATCATATTTCTGCGCGAAACGCAAGTATATTTACGCTAGCGGAAAGCAGGCGCTTATGAAGTACACCCTATGGCAATACACAGACTTGCACCTGTGGTACAGAGCAGACGGTACGCCGCCGCCTGCCGCTGACCAGTTGGACTATCCGCACTGCAAGGAACTGATTGCAGCCGGTCTGAAACGTTTTGCAGAAACGCCGGAGGTGAATGCCCTCCTGCTCACCGGCGACCTCACCGAGGGCGGTTATCCCGAGGAACACGATTGTATGCTGGAGATGCTGCGCCGCACGCAAAACGCCGTTGCCGCGCAGGGAAAGCGTATCATTGTCCTTACTGCCAGCCACGATGCCCGCCGCACATCCGATGACGAATTGCGGACACGCTATGCGCCGTATGGTATAGAGGGGGCTTTGGCTGTATGCAACGGCGGACAAGCTTTTGTTGTGCAGTTGGCGCCGGGTCTGCGCCTGCTGTGTATCAATGACCACGGCAACGACCCGCCGCCGCCTTGGCTGCCGTGGGCGATTGAGCAAGTGCAGGCTGCAAAGACCGCCGGGGAGATTATCTTGGGAGCCACGCACCGCCCAACGCTCCCGCCGTCACCCATCTATCCCGGGGAAATTGCCGCTTGGCCTGCAGTAGCGGACACCCTATCGCGTGCCGGTTTGCGATTGATGCTGTCCGGGCATTCGCATATGCACAGCATAACCTATAAGACAAAAGATCTCTATATGGTCCTTACGGGCGATGACAAGGAACCCCGTCCCTTGAAAACGGAGGAAGCAGCAGGTCCCCTCGGAATCGGCCGAAGCACTTCCGGTTATGATGCCGACGGTATTGCGTATCAATGCGATGCAAATATCGCCAAGCAACACCGCCGGACGGATATAGACTGCACCTATCCCTATTGTGATGTCAACACCGGAGCGTTTACCGGCTTCCCCGGCAAGTTCCGGCAGATATGTATTGCAGACGGCACAGCAAACATAACCTCTTTGGATGTACCCTATATCCCGGCGTTTGGGGCGCTTTCCTCCGTTGCCTATCTGAAAGGTCTGTTTACTGCGCTACTGAACCGCATTTTTGACGGCTTGGTCGGGGATTACGAGGTTTTCGTGCAGAACATCCGCATGGTCGGTGTGCGTCCTGACCAAGCGCGTAAAGGCCGAAAGTACTACCGTCTCGGCGGATGGTTTTTGCATCACATGACGCTGGGCTCCTTGGGGCGACTGCTATGGTGCCGTATCCCAAAGCGTGTCCGTAAGCTTCGCCTGCGGGATGCCGTACAACCTCTCATTCGCAGCATTTTCAGCGGCAATACAGCAGACTGCAACCCGGAAACAGACTTGGGGAAAGCGCTTCTTGCCATCGCAGGGCAAATGGACAAACTGCCCCTAATCGGCGATGCGCTTGCTGATGCGGCTGACCTGATTCAATTGCTTGTGCATAACCCCACCCCTGACCATGCGGCAGCGGTAGCGCTTTGATTTTTTATTTGCTATATGACCGGGTTACGACTGCTCCGCATCACTGCCGTGTTTCGCTTCATATGCCTCCCACCGCTTCTGCCGCCGTTCCTGCAAGTCCGTCCGCACCACCCAAATCGCTAAGAGAACAGCGCCGCAGGTAATACAGCAGTCGGCGAAATTGAAGATTGCAAAGCGGATAAACAGGAACTCAAAGTAGTCGATAACCGTCCATTGTGCCAAGAGGCGTTCCAGTACATTGGATAGACCGCCCGCTAAAATGAGCGTACAGGCGGTATACTGCAGGAAGCCTTTCATCTTGCCGCTGAGAATCCAAACCAAAAGCGCCAGCATGGCGGCGGCTGTCAGTACCGTAATCACCACCATGGCACTGCGGCTCCCGGCGAAAGCACCGAAAGACACCCCCGTGTTTTCAATATACCGCAGACCGAGGATGTGCGGAATAAGTACCTTACTCTCGGGGTTGGATCCGCCGTGCAGATGGCGCTGTACCCACTTCCGTAACCCATAAGCCGCCGCCGTGAGCGCGGCGGCGGATGCGATTGCTATGACAGGCTTTACAAATCTGCGAATCCCCATGGGGCAGTATCCTCATTTACATACTTTATAAGCATTGCTTCATTTTGCGTCACAATCCCAGCTCTGCCTCCAGGGATTGCAGCGCATCCAAATCCGCATTGGTACTTGTGTCCGTGCGGCGCGGTTTGGCAGCGCGGGAGAACTCTTCGCCTGCCGGGTAACTGTGTGCAGGGCGCGGCGGCGGCGCTGCCGGTATATTCCGGCTGTCGGCAGCTGTGTCGGTATCCTCCGCCGGTGCGTAGGCAGGCATACTCTCGAAAGCACGCAACTGCCCTTGGAGCAAATCCACCATCTTCTGGCGAAACTTCTCTGCTTCCAGACGGACGGCATTGTATGCTTCCTGCTGTTGTTGCTTTTCGCGGGCGATACGCTCGGCTTCTTGCTTCACGCCGCTGCCGGCTTGCTCCACAATCAGATCCGCTTTGGCGCGAGCGCGCAGGGTAATCTCCTCCACCTTGGACTTCGCCTCAGACACAACCCGCTGCGCTTCCGCCGTGGACTCTTGCTTGAGCCGCTCCGCTTCTGCGCGGGCTTGCGTGCGAAGATTCTCGGCTTCCGACTCGGCTTTGGCGGTAGCTTCGTCCGCTGTACGCTGCGCCATCAGCAATGTGCGTTGCACCAATTCCCGCTCGGAGCGCAACTGGCTCAAAGCGTTTGCCAAACCTTCCACGCGTTCGTACAAGTCTTCGCTGTTTTGTTCGGCTTGCGCCAATTCCCGCGCATATTCATCCAAGCCGTTGGAAGCGGCCTCGAGAACACCCTCCACCTCGGAAGCGTAAAGCAAGCCCTTTCCCGCTGACTTGAATACATGTCCGCGGATGTCGTCGCCGGTTATCATTCAAAATCACTCCTTCGCTTTGCGCCGTATTACGGCGCATCCGGGAGCGCCGTAATACGGCGCTTCACCGCAGCTTTCAGCTCCTGCGCGGCGTACCCAAGTCATTCTCATAAAACTCACCCTCGGACTGAATGCCGCGGGGGGTAATTGTAAACACATTGCGGGAGGCGGGAATGACTTCGGCGTTGATGGCATAGGAGATACCGCCCAAGAAATCCATAACCCGCGTTGCGAGGGCTTTGTCGCAGTCCTCCAAGTTGACGATGACGATGCGTCCTTCCAAGAGCTTGTCCGCTGCCAGAGCCGCCGCTTGGTAGTCGCGGATAGGCTTAAAGCAGAGATTCGCACCATGCGGCTGTGCTTGGGGGAACCGGAGCGGCTGCGCTGCGGAAGGCGGCGGAGAGATGTCTTCCACTGCCCACTCGCGGGCAAACTCCTCATCCGAACGCGGCACGGAAAAAGCGGGAGCGGACGGTTCTGCATCTTTCTCACTTCGGTGCATTTCGCCGGTCTGCCTGCTGAAAGAGCGGCTCTCGCGTTCCTTCGTAAAATCAATCATCTGTGCCGTTGAGCCTTTAAAAGCAGTTGTATCTTCCGGTGCGTCAACGGTTTCGGCGACAGCTTCTTCCTCTTCCTCCGCATCGTAGTCCGCTTCGCCGCCGGACCAGAATTTGCTCCAAGCTTGCTTAAATCCCATAATAGCCTCCGTACTTATGCTCGTTTGTAGTATGTGCAAGTTTCCCCGGTCAAAAACATCCATTTTGAATTACTATTATATTATCCACATTTTGCCGAAAAAGTCAAGCCTTATCGACAAATTTTACATATTGGTGTCCGGGTTTCAGCAAAGCAAAAAGCTATACTGGCGCAAAGCCTGCCAACCACATCAGACCATACATGGATACGGCTTGATTGCCGATAGTGACAAATGGCAGCATATCAGTACCAAATCCAACCGAAGAGGACGATGGTAATTACCCATTGCCAAAACGTGGGCTTTACGCTCACCTTGCAGGAGGCAATCCGTTCTCCGTCAAGGCTTGTGGCGCGGATGAGGGCTGT
>JAISUW010000062.1 GCA_031271865.1 Oscillospiraceae bacterium | reverse complement strand
CCGATAGCCGTAACGGCGCGCCGTTGGTGTTTTTGGGTTCCGCTATACGGGGCGGACCGCGGGGGGGGCCCCCACCCGCCGCAGGGCTTCGCGAAGCCCCCATGCAACTGCGTTTGTGCAGGAAGAGCGGACGCATATATGCAGAGCGAAATGTATAATTCAGTAGTGGAATAAATGTCTGCAATCGATTGACAATCATATATACTTTAATATGCTGAAGAGGGGGATGTCGATATCGGTATCGATGTCGATTTCGATGTATATATGCAAGCATATGTGCATATTAGTTAAAGAACCGCCGCGGGGCTTCGCGAAGCCCCCACCCACCCACCGGCTACGCGTAACCGGTCGACCTTTGGCATGACTTGTTGCGCATTGCTGGTCGCCCTGCGCGGCGGTTCGCGAACCGCCCACCAGGGGCTTCGCGAAGCCCGCACCCACCCACCGGCTACGCGTAACCGGCCGCCCTTTGGGATGACTTGTTACGCGTAACCGGTCGCCCTGCGCAGCGGCTCGCGAACCGCCGCGGGGCTTCGCGAAGCCCCCACCCGTCCACGCTGGGCTTCGCGAAGCCCGCGAAAACTCCCCCTTGCAATTCCCTGCAAAAAGTGGTATGATATGTAAGTATTATATACAGAACACGCAGAAAGGCGGTGGTTGACCACCATGCTGTATCCTGAAGCAATGAAACCCGCGCTCACGCCTGAAGTATTTGAAAACCCCGGCTGCGAGTACCGGGCTGCGCCCTTTTGGGCATGGAACACGGAACTGAATCAAGACACCCTCAACCGTGAGATTGACTACATGAAAGAGATGGGCTTCGGCGGCTTCCATATGCACGTGCGTGTTGGAATGGATACGCCATACCTGACCGACCGTTTCATGGGCTTCATTCGCGGTTGCGCGGAGAAGGCCAAGGCGAACCAAATGCTCGCGTGGGCTTATGATGAGGACAAGTGGCCGTCGGGGTTTGCCGGAGGTCTGGTTACGAAAGACGTGCAGAACCGGGAGAAGTATCTCCTATTCACGGCCAAACCCTATGCAGGCGAAGTCGCGGCGCAGGGCAACGATTCCTCGGGGCGTGCGCACCGAGCGGAAAACGGTACGCTTTTGGCGGCGTACGCTGTAAAACTGAACGCAGACGGGACGCTGGCGGCTTACCGCAGGTTGGCTGACACAGATACACCCGGAGCGGATGAAAGTGCATGGTACGCCTATCTGGAGACGCAGCAGCCCTCCGACTGGTTCAACCTGCAAACCTATGTGGATACGCTCTCCCCGTCGGCGATGCAGAAGTTCCTGGAGGTCACACACGACCGCTACGCCGAGACCGTCGGCGAATATTTGGGGAATATCATCCCCGCCATTTTCACCGACGAGCCGCAGTTTGCGCACAAGGGGCGGCTGGAGGAGGCACTTACACCGCGGGACATCACCCTACCATGGACGACGGACTTTGCGCAGACGTTCCAAGCGGCCTACGGCTTTGATTTGATGGATTACCTGCCGGAAATCTATTGGGAACTGCCGGACGGCCGATACAGCGCGGCTCGCTATGATTACCATGACCATGTTTCCGAACGCTTCGCGCAAGCCTTCGCCGACCAGTGCGGCAAGTGGTGTGCCGACCACGGCATGATGCTCACGGGGCACATGATGGAGGAGGACAACCTGCAAGCGCAGACGGCCGCCATTGGGGACTGTATGCGCAGCTACCGAGGTTTCCAGCTGCCGGGCATTGACCTGCTTTGCGACAGCCACCACCTCACGACCGCCAAGCAGGCGCAGTCGGCCGCCCGGCAGTACGGCCGCCCCGGGGTACTCTCCGAGCTGTACGGCGTCACCAACTGGGACTTCCCTTTCCGCCGCCATAAGCTCCAAGGTGACTGGCAGGCAGCGTTGGGAATCACGGTACGCGTTCCGCACCTGTATTGGGTGAGTATGCGCGGCGAGGCCAAGCGCGACTACCCAGCTTCCATCGGTCACCAATCGCCGTGGTATAAAGAATACAAGTACGTGGAGGACCACTTCGCCCGCGTGAACGCCGCCATGACCCGCGGCAAAGCACTCGTAGACATCGCGGTCATTCACCCGGTGGAGAGCTATTGGCTCCACTGGGGTCCCGCCGCCGAAACAGCGGAAATCCGCGACAGGCTCAACCGTGAGTTCCTGGTGCTGGCGGATTGGCTGCTGTATAACCTGACGGACTTCGACTATGTGTGCGAGTCCCTACTGCCGACGCAGTTCCAATCCGGCGGAGAGGGCTTCCGTATCGGGGAGATGACCTACAAGACCGTCCTCGTCCCGAACTGCGAGACCCTCCGCCAAACCACGCTCGATGCCCTGCAAGACTTCAAAGCTCGCGGCGGCCAAGTCATATTCTTGGGACTGACACCCACGCATATTGATGCTCGGCCGGAACCTTCGGCGGCACTCTCCATCCGTAAGGAATGCACCTGCCTTCCCATGGAGCATTCGGCGGTCTTGGCGGCCGTGAAGCCATGGAAGCGCCTCACGGTAAAGAACGGTTCCCACCCGGTGCAGAATGTCATATCCCAGCGGCGGCAAGACACGGACTGCGAGTGGCTCTTCCTGGCGCACGTCCGTGACGCCGACAACCCGGCAAACACCGACGCCGAACGCCTTTCCGTAGAGATTGACGGCGCGTATGACCTCGAGGTCTGGGACACCCAAACCGGTATGAAATATAAGCCGCGCTATTGGCATGAAGACGGAAAGACCGCCGCCCGCTGGATCGCCTACCGCCAAGACAGCTTGCTGCTCAAGCTCACGCCCGCCGCCGCCGAAGTTGCCCGCACGGAAGAGGGCAGCCTCCCGAACCTCGGTGAGCGGACATCCAAGAAGCCTTCCGGCGGCGGCACCCGCGAAGTCCTGCGGCTGCCCGCCAAGGTTGCGGTAAAGCTCGCTGAGCCAAATGTCCTCGTCCTGGATATGCCGGAGTGGCAGATCGACGGCGGCGCGTGGCAGCCCCGCGAGGAGATGCTCCGCATCGGCGATACCTGCAAGTCCAAGCTGCAAATGCACAACGCCATTGCGGGCGGCTGCCAGCCGTGGGTACTCCTCGACGACCCGGAGGCCGTCCCGACACATACGCTCAAGCTGCGCCACACCATTCACAGCACCTATGCCTGTGACCAAGTGCAGCTCGCCATAGAGGATCTCGAAACCCTCACAATCACTTTCAACGGCCAAGCGGTAGATACCTCCGCGCCCTTGGGCGACTACGTGGACGAGAGCATCCGGCGCATCGCTTTGGGAGCGCTCCCGGTCGGCGACTCTGTTCTGGAAGTGACCATCCCCTTCGGTAAGATTACGACGGTGGAGAACTGCTTCCTGCTGGGCGACTTCGGCGTGACCGCCGCCGGTGACACCGCAACCGTCACAGCACCTGTGCGGGAGATTGCTTTCGGCGACTACTCCACGCAGGGTCTTGCTTTCTACGGCGGTAACCTTACCTATATCGCGGAGATTGACCTCCCCGCCGATGGGGAATACGCGCTGGAGGCGGCGCACTTCAAGCAGCCGGCCCTCCATGCCTATGCGGACGGCAAAGACTGCGGCATGATTGCCTACGCGCCCTACACGGCCGATCTGGGTCATCTCACCGCCGGGCGGCATACTATAGAACTCACCGCGTTCGGCAACCGCATCAACACTTTCGGTTCTCTGCACAACTACAACTATACGGAGAAGTGGCACGGACCCGGTGCTTGGCGCAAAGACGGCAACCGCTTCGGCTATACTTACCGCCTGCGCGAGTGCGGCGTGACCGTGGAGCCGCGGGTGCTGAAAGCTTAATCCATTCGCAGGTAAGAGAGAACAGTGCATAGGGGAAGGGGCGAACAATGTTCGCCCCTTCTTTTTCTTGCCTCATGCCTCATGCATCATGCTTCTTGTAAGGAATACCGTTTTCCCATATCTCCTCACAGGAGAGGTCAAGGTTTTCGTTCCAGACAATGCCGTATCCGCCCTTATCTACATAGACCAGTTCAAACAGTCCGGGTATGACATCGAAATCCTCGAACACCGGCCATATCTCTTTCAGCTTTCCGGCATCATAGAGCTTGACCTCGCCCGATTTGAATACCGCCAAGAGCTTCCTATCCGGCAACGGCGTGACGGAGGCAATGGTGTGGAACACAGGAAATCTCCTTATTCTAGCGGCGGAAGCTTTTGAAACTGTTGTGTGTTCCAAATCCGAGAAAGCTCCTCTTGGTGCAAAGCAATCCACTCCTGCACTAACTTTACGGCTTTTGCAGGCAAATCTCCTACGAGGACATTCCCGGTTTTGATATCAAACTCTCCGAGGCAGTCTCCGTAGAGCGCGTAGATATGCGGCGGGTTGTGTTCCCTTTGGAGGAAGAACATCTTGATGACGATTCCGTAGAAGCGGCTGATTTCAGGCATAGTCTGATTTCTTCGATGCATAATTGTTCCGTCAAAGCGGAAGACCGGTTACCACTTAATGTTGCACTCCACGCGGGAGGACTGCTCGGCGGTTACGGGGAGGGGCAGGAAGCCTGCAACGACGGCTCTCTCCACAACGGCGGTGCAGCCGAATGTGACCTTGGAGTAGGTGACTTTGCCGTCGGAGGTGATTTTGGCTTGGACTTTGCCGCTGTGGTAGTTCAGCTTACAGACGGCGGGGTCAAAGTCAAGGGTGCCGGCAAGGTCATCGCGCAGGCCTTCCGGGGTCATGAAGTCAAAGATACGGCCGTAAACGGAGCCGGTGCCGGGATAGGGATTCGTGCAATCCTTGATGTTGAGGGTGACGGTATAGGTATCCGGACCGCCGGTGACGGTATAGCTTGTCACGTCGGACTCTTTGAGCTTGGAGGCATAGGAAGTCTGACGGGCAAGGAAGTTGCCGTCGTTGGAGTCGCCCTTGTTCTTCGTCCATGTCTCTTCATCGCCGGGCATGAAGTTCTTGATGATGCCCATGATGATGCCTTCGGGGATGATGCCGGCCTTGAAGCCGGTGATTTGGTTCTGCGTCACGCCCTCAATGCGCGGCTTCTTTGTGCGGACGTTCTGGGCGCACTCGTTGAACCAAGCGATGAGTTCGGCCTTGGTCATCTTGTCCGGGGTTTTGGCGGCGGCGGTGGTGGCTTCGGTGGTTGCGGCGGCGGTGGTGGTGGTGGCAGCTTCTGTTGTCGACGGGGCTTCGGTGGTGGTTTCAAGTACGGGTTCGGTTGTGGTTTCTTCTCCCTCTAACGGGGTGGGTTCCTCTTCAGTGATTTCGATTACTTCAGAGGTGGGCGTGTCGGCGGCTTCTTCTTCAGTACCGCAGGAAGCGAAGAGCAGGAGACCGAGGGTGAGTGCGAGCAGCAGGGCAAGGATACGGGAGCTTTTCAGGCGCATTGGAATTCTCTCCTTTATAATAATGGTTAACTCCATGAGCGGACAGAAAGGATTATGTTCACAGGGAAGGTTTTCCGTTTCACTCCAAACGCAATGTCCGACAAACACCCATTGTCCGCTTACCCGTCAATTATAGCAGATTCTTTCGCAAAAAGCAAATACTTTCTGTTGGTGAAAGTGACGAATTTTCGGGTGTGATTTTGGTAAAATTACACAGTTTTGCACAATGCCCGCCGGTCGGCTTGTATTGTCTTATTTCTTTGGCGGGAACTCACAGCCGCGTCAGTATAGACGATTCCCGAATCTCGAGTGCCAAATCCGGGCGGCGGGTGGTGAGGTTGTCGACCCCCAGAGCGAGCATTCGGCGGATAGCGTCCTCCTCGTCGACGGTCCAAACGCTCACGAGCTGACCGGCATCATGCGCCCAGTCCACGAGCTTCTTTGTACAGAGCCGATGGTGCAGGTTCAGTCCCTCCGCGCCAAGTTTCATAGACTGCTTCACCAACCGCTTGGCCTCTATGTCCCGGAAGCCGGGGACAGCGGTAGGCTGTACGTTAATATAATACGGTATACCCAAGGCGCAGACTTTTGTCACATCCCCGGCCGCTATGCCGGTAAAGAAGATGCGCTTCCGGAGCTTATACGCATTCGCAAGCTCTACAATGGCTGCGGTGTTGCCCTCTTTCTCTTTCATGTCCAGATTGATTTTGACGGGGTAGTCTTTCGCCAAAGCAAAGAGGGCGGAGAGAAACAGACCGTCCTCCGCTGCGTCGTGCCCCAGTACCGGGGTGCCGCCCGGTGTGAAACGCACATCGACTTCTATATTCCCCTTGCCGATAAAATCCAAACAGGTCTGTATGCTCTCTAAGGTATTGTCTTTCGTGCCTAAGGCGCCCGCATGGGCAGTGATGGTTGTCATTTCTCATTCCCCCTGCATTCGCTGTTTCACAGGCGGCTTCGCCGCTTATTAGTCCAAGATGTCTTTTACCTTTTCGTAGAGCGGGTAGACGTGCCCCGCTATGTTGAGGAGGGCGGCGGAGAATATGCCGCTGACCGGTTGCTCTTCCCGCACTTGCTCCACCATGGGCGTGTCGTCTGTGATGATGGCATCCGCGCCCAAGCGAATCAAACCGGCGGCATAAAACGACTCGTTGACTGTCCAAGGCCGTACGGCAATCCCGGCGGCATGGGCATTTTTCAGCAGTTTCCGACAGACGCAGGCATAGACCGGGTGCAGACCGGAGAGCTTATACTTCGCGCAGAACGCCCCGGCATCCTTTAGGATTTCGAGGGCATAGGGTGAGTTACCCTGATAGATAAAAGCGGTCTGTGCCTCGGGGCAAGCCTCGGTGACAGCAACCAAGGCCTCCAAGTTAAAGGAGGAGAACACGGTTTTCTCCAACAGGCCCCGCGCCTGAACCTGCCCTGTAACAACAGCGGCGATGCCGCCCTCGTTGTCTTTCAGCTCTATGTTGATTTGCTCCAATCCGGCAACCGTCTCCAGAAACGCCTCGACCGTTGGAATGGGCGTATCGGTATATGCTTGCGAGAACCATGCGCCGAAGTCATATTCATTCAGTTCGGCAAGTGTCATGTCGGCGATTCTGCCTTCGCCGTCGGAACAGCGGTCAATGGTGTCGTCATGGGAGAGTACGGCGATGCCGTCTTTGGTCAGGAAGACATCGGTCTCCACGCCCCAAGCCCCGTTCTCGGCAGCGCGGGCAAAAGCCGGGAGGGTATTCTCGGGAGCTTCGCGGTTGGCGCCGCGGTGCGCCTCAGCCTGTGTCCCCCCGCCATCAAGCGTCCCGACCGGACGCGACCCGCCCCACAGCCCAACTATGAGCAGTACAAGCAGTGCCAAGGAACCAAAGCGAACCCTCCGGTGTTTTCTGCGTCTTCTGAAAAGCACAACGACCATCTCCTTGTCCAATATATGGATTTTTTTTGTTACCGTTTGTAACCATCACATTATTTTGCCTCTTGCTCTTGCCATGTTTTGTGCATTCTGACAATGAATCCGGGTTTTTGGACCTGAACAATCGTGAATTTGACGAAAATGTCTCTTGCAACCGCCTTCTTGTCTCTTGCTCTTGCCTCGTGTTTTGTGCATTCTGACAATGAATCCGGGTTTTTGTGCTTAGACAATCGTGAATTTGACGAAAATGTTTTTTGCAACCGCCCTCTTGCCTCTTGCTCTTGCCATGTTTTGTGCATTCTGACAATGAATCCGGGTTTTTGTGTTTGAACAATCGTGAATTTGACGAAAATGTCTCTTGCAACCGCCCTCTTGTCTCTTGCTCTTGCCTCGTGTTTTGTGCATTCTGACAATGAATCCGGGTTTTTGTGCTTGGACAATCGTGAATTTGACGAAAATGTTTTTTGCAACCGCCCTCTTGCCTCTGTAACTTCTTGCCTCTTGCTTTTTGTATCAGACCGCGCCGTGGCACTTCTTGTATTTCTTTCCGCTGCCGCAGGGGCAGGGCTCGTTGGGACCGACCTTGGCGGCCGATTTGCGGACGGGCTTTGGTTTGTCCGTGCCGTCGCCGCCGGCACCAGTGCCGGGCGGCGGGGGCGGGGCGGCCTCCTGCGCGGCGGCATGGCGGGCGGTGTCGGCCTCCGTGCGCACACGCAGGGTGAGCATGAGCTTCACGGTATCCTCGCGGATGTTGTTGCTCATCTCGTCGAACATATCATAGCTTTCCATACGGTATGCCACGACCGGGTCTTGCTGGGCATAGGCGCGCAGACCGATGCCGCGCTTGAGTTCCTCCATGGCGTCAATGTGATCCATCCAGTGGGTATCCACGGCGCGCAGGAGGACCATGCGCTCCAGAGAGCGCATGAGGGTTGCGCCGAAAGCAGCCTCACGCTTCTGGTACTCTTCCTTATAGCGGGCAATGAGGAAATCTTGGATGGCGAACGGATCCGGGTTCTCCAGTTGGGCATTGAACGCCTCGTCGACCAGGAGCCCGCTGTCGGAGTGCTTGCTGCCGCCGACCAGCCACCCGAGATAGAACTGCCGCAGACCGGCGAGGTTCCACTCCTCTTGCGGGAGGGCTTTCGGGAGGTAGTGGCTCACGTTCTCCGTGATGGAGTCGGCAGCCATCTTGAGGATAACAGGCTTCAAATCCGCACCGTCGAGGACTTGGTTGCGCTGACCATAGATGGTGTTGCGTTGGCGGTTCATCACGTCGTCGTACTTCAGTACGTTCTTACGGATGGCGAAGTTCTGTCCCTCTATCTTCTTCTGGGCGTTCTCTATGGCGTTGGTGACCATCTTGGCCTCTATGGGCATATCCTCCGGGGCGTTGAGCGTCTGCATCATGTTGGAGAGCCGCTCCCCGCCGAAGAGCCGCATCAGGTCGTCCTCCAAGGAGAGGAAGAAGCGGCTTTCGCCCGGGTCGCCCTGCCGCCCGGCGCGCCCGCGCAGCTGGTTGTCAATGCGGCGGGATTCATGCCGCTCCGTACCCAAGATGAACAAGCCCCCGACCTCTATCACCTGCCGCGCTTCCTCTTTGATTTCGGCTTTGTGTTTGGCCTCCAGATCGGCGAATTGGGCGCGGGCTTGGAGGATGCCCTCATCGTGGGTTTCCGCAAAGCCGGTGGCCTCGGAGATTTGTTCCTCCGTAAACGTCTGCTCGCCGTCGGCGTTACGCATGACGCGCATATCATGCAGTGCCATATACTCCGCATTACCGCCTAAGATGATGTCCGTGCCGCGTCCTGCCATGTTCGTGGCGATGGTCACCTGCCCGTAGCGGCCGGCCTGCGCGACAAACTCTGCCTCGCGCTCGTGGTTCTTGGCGTTGAGGACATTGTGCTTGATGCCCTCGCGGCGCAGCAGGGCGGAGAGGAGCTCCGACTTCTCCACGCTCACGGTGCCGACCAGCACCGGCTGCATCCGCTCATGGCAGGCACGGATTTGCTCTAAGATGGCCAAGTACTTTGCCCGTTCCGTGCGGTAGACGCTGTCCGGGTGGTCGGTGCGGATCATCGGCTTGTTGGTCGGCGTTTCCACCACGTCCAAGTTGTAGATTTCGCGGAACTCATCCCGTTCTGTTATCGCTGTCCCTGTCATGCCGGAGAGCTTCGTATATAAGCGGAAGTAATTCTGGAACGTGATGGTCGCCAGCGTCTTGGATTCGTTCTCTATCTTGACGCCCTCTTTGGCCTCTATGGCTTGGTGCAAGCCTTCGTTGTAGCGCCGTCCGTACATGATGCGCCCGGTGAACTCGTCAATGATAAGGACTTCCCCGTCCTTAACCATGTAGTCCACATCGCACTTCATCACCCCGTGTGCGCGGATGGCCTGGTTGATGTGGTGGGCGATGGTTTGGTTCTCCACGTCCATCAGGTTCTCCAGCCCGAAGACTTTCTCCGCCTTCGCAACTCCGGCGGCGGTGAGCGTTGCGGAGCGGGCTTTTTCGTCCACGACCACATCCGCGTCCCCGGCTACGTCCTCGGCGTTTTGCTTGTCGTTGAGTTCCTTGATGCGCAGGAAGGTCAGCTTGCGGGCGAAAGCGTTCGCTTTGCTGTAGAGTTCCGTGGAGGCCTCCCCGCGTCCGCTGATGATAAGCGGCGTACGAGCCTCGTCTATGAGGATGGAGTCTACCTCGTCGACGATGGCGAAGACGTGCCCGCGCTGGACTTTCTGCTCTTTGTACTGCACCATGTTGTCACGCAGGTAGTCGAAACCCATTTCGTTGTTCGTACCATAAGTAATATCGGCGGCATAGGCCTCGCGGCGCAGTTCATTGTCGAGGTCATGCACAATCAGCCCGACTTTCAGTCCGAGGAAGCGGTAAATCTTCCCCATCCATTCCGAGTCGCGGCGGGCGAGGTAATCATTGACCGTAACGATATGCACACCGTCTCCGGTCAGGCCGTTGAGGTAAGCGGGAAGCGTTGCGACCAGTGTCTTGCCTTCGCCCGTGCGCATCTCCGCGATGCGGCCTTGGTGCAGCAGGATGCCGCCGACCACCTGCACGGGATAGTGCTTCATCTTCAGCACACGCCATGCCGCTTCGCGGCACACCGCAAACGCCTCCGGGAGGATGTCGTCCAAGCTCTTCCCCTCTGCCAAATCCTGCCGCAGCTTCGGTGTGTATGCCTGCAATTCGGCATCACTCAGCGCGGCCATAGTTTCCTCTAAAGCAAGCACTGCCTGCTTCTGTTTGTCCAGCCGCTTTATCTCTTTCTTGGAGTAGCCGGCGCGGATGTTATCAAGTAGTCCCATGGGTCTGCCTTTCGTTTCTGTACTTAGGGGCGGGCTTGTCCGTTTGCAGTAGGCAAGCACGCAGACTTCCCCCTTTATGCCATATACCAAAATATATTGTACCACAAACCCGCGGTTTAATCAAGTGTTTTGTGTAACATTCTGACCGGTACGGTTTGCCCGGTGAAATTTTCTCTTGCAATCCGATTCATTATAATGTATAATAGATAAAGAAAAGTGTGTAAAAGGGGGGAATTGCATTGCCTAGACCTTTGGCGGCGGTACGCATGCCCGGAAATCCGCCGGCGGCGCCTGTGCGTGGGATATGGCCTCTTGCCATGGTCTTGGTGACGGCGTTCCAAGCCTTTACGTTCGGTCCGCTCCTCCTCAAGGAGCACGTCCCGGACTTGCTGTATATCACATTCCTCTGCTACATCCCGGCGGAGTGGCTCTTTCTGACGCTGGTGCGTGTTATCATGCGCCAAAAGGATTTGCTCGCGGAGTGCCTCGCCCTTTGGCTCTGTGGGATAGGCCTTGCGGTCTGCGGCTCCATCTCTGCGGAGTACGCCTGGAAACAGGCAGTCGCCGTGGCGTTGGGTATGATGGTCTATGCCGGAATGCTCTGGCTGATTGCCGACCCGGAGCGCGCCATGACCGTGCGCCCTTACGTTGCTTTTGCAACCATGCTCCTCCTCGCTTTGAACCTCGGCATCGGTTTGCTGAAGGGCATGAAGAACGACAATGCCAGCAGCGACCAATACAACTGGATTGTCTTGGGCGGGGTGTCCATTCAGCCCTCGGAGATTGCCAAAGTCGCGTTTATATTCGTCGGTGCCGCCACGCTGGACAGGCTCCAGAAAGCGCCCTCCATCACGCGCTATATGATATTCGCCCTTGGCTGCATCGGAACATTGGTTCTGCTGAAAGACTTCGGTTCGGTGCTACTATTCTTCTGTGTGTTCCTGTTTTTGTCCGTGCTGCGGGCGGCGGATATGCGTGTCCTCACACTGGTAACAGCAGCGGCGGTGCTCGGCGCGGCGGCTGTCATCTATTACCGGCCGTATATCGCCAACCGTTTCGCCGCCTATCGCCATGTCTGGGAATACAAATACGATTTGGGGATGCAGCAGGCCAGAGTGCTGATGTACTCCTCCTCCGGCGGTCTGTTCGGTCTGGGACTGGGCAACGGCAAACTCCGCGGCACCTATGCCGCTTCTACGGATTTGGTGTTCGGTACCATTGCAGAGGAACTGGGGCTCGTCGTCGCCTTTCTGATACCGCTGTGCTACATTGCCATTGCCGGCTATGCCATCCGGGCGGCACGTACCCCGCGCAGTTCTTTCTACTCCATCGCCGCTATCTCTGCCGCAGGACTTCTGCTCATTCAAGCCGCCCTGAATGTGTTCGGCGCCACGGATTTGCTTCCTTTCACCGGCGTGACGCTCCCCTTTGTGTCCCGCGGCGGGACAAGCATCCTCTCCGTTTGGGGACTTCTCGCCTTTGTCCGCGCCTGCGCACGCGATGACCCGCATATAAAAGATGCACCGTTTATACGCAAATCGAAACCGACCCCCCCGACGCCGCCGCAAACCACCGGGGAGTTTGTTCCTGTGGTCGGCGATGTGTACTTCAGCTGAGACGGACGCCGTATTACGGCGTCGCCCCCTGCGCCGCAATGCGGCGCCTCCCCCGGCACCGCAATGCGGCGCCTCCCTCTGCGCCGCAATGCGGCGTCGCCCCCCCGGCACCGCAATGCGGCGCCTCCCCCAACAACACAAAGGAGTGACCCCCATGCGAAAGAAAAGCCCGCGCATCACAGCCATTCTCTGCATCCTGACACTGCTTGTGACTTTAGGCGTGCCGACGGCGGCGAAAGCAAAGAAAGAGCTTTCGTTTACGGCACCGGCACCGCTGCAGTTCCAAAAGGATGGCACATTCAAGATTATCCAGATATCCGACCTGCAAGAGCTGTTTGTTACCTGCGGCATAGTAGAGGACTTCCTCTATGACATTGCCGAGGCAGAGAAGCCGGATTTATTTGTCTTGACAGGGGACAATATCAACTACGTCGGCTTTCCGCCGTGGTTCTTCGGGGACTGGGCTTGCAAGCAATCGATTGATATTATCATGAACATTTTTGATAAGATCGGCGTACCGGTCACGGCGGTTTTCGGCAACCATGATGCGGAAGGGCATGACTCCGTGACGCGGCAGAAGGAGTACGAGTGGTACGCAGCCCACGAGAGTTTTATCGGCTGGGAGGCCATTGCCAAACCCGGCGAGCAGTCGGAGACGGTGTCGGACAACGACCACTACGGGACGCATTATTTACAGATAGCCAAGAACGGCAGCGCAAAGCCGGTCTACAACCTCTGGTTCTTTGACAGCGGCTCGTATATTGACAGCGGCGGCTATGACTGCGTACGCACGGAGCAAATCAATTGGTTCAAGAAGACTGACGCCGACCTTCGGAAAGCCAACGGCGGCAAGAAGCTCCCCTCCCTCGCTTTCCAGCACATTGTGCCGCGGGAAATCTATGACAACGGCTATCTCAAAGAGATACCCGCAGGGAAAGACGGCGCAGCGCCCGTAACGGATAAGCCCTACTTGACATGGGCACTCAATGACCGCAAGAACGGCCAAGACGTTCGGAACAAGGACGGTTCTTTGGCTGTGACTTACCATTATTATTCCCCCGATGTACCGAAAGGCAGCACCGGCTGGCTGCGCGAAAGTGCCGGTTCCTCCCGCACGAACTTCGGGCAATGGAAAGCCCTCACCGAAGCCGGCGTGACGGCACTCTTCTTTGGGCATGACCATATCAACAACTACGTCATGAAGCGCAGCGGCTACCCGGACTTGGTCAACACACCGACCGCGGGCTTCGGACCCTACGGCGATATTGATATGCGCGGCTGCCGCGTTATCACGCTCAACACCAAGAACCTCAATACCTACAGTGAAAAGACCGTCACCTACCAGGAGTTCTACAGCTACCGCGCAGACTCTGCCGTGCGTTCCCTGCGCGCCGTGATGTACCAGAACCTGCGCACGTTTGCGGTTATTCTTGACTATCCCATCTTCAAGCCCGTACTCTGGGTCTACAGCCTGTTCATGAAATAAGATAATCTGATAGGAGAAGCCCATGCGTCGTATTACCGCCCGTACCCTTTGCCTGCTGGTTCTGATTGTTCCGTTTCTGGCGGGGCTTGGGATTCTGGTTGTGCAATTCACGGTACATGGCGGCAAATGGGCGGCCGACCGCACCAACCAGCACATTTATACGAAGGGGCAGCCCTCAGCCACCGGTGCCATTCTTGACCGCAACGGGGTAGCCCTGCGCTCCACAAAGAACGGAAAGATGGTCTGGCCATCAAGTTCGGATTTGCGCCGCGCCACACTCCATGCCGCCGGGGATGTGGACGGAATTATCGGCACGGGGGCGCAGCACGCCTTTGCCGACACCCTCAGCGGCTATAACCGCATCCAGGGGCTGTTCAGCACAATCAAATACGGCCGCGGTTCCAATGTGACGCTGTCTATAGACGCCGAACTCTGCAAGAGTGCCTACCGCGCCTTGAACGGCCGCAAGGGGACGGTCGGTGTATACAACTATAAGACCGGCGAAGTGCTGTGCATGGTATCCGCCCCCGCCTTTGACCCGAAGAACAAGCCTGCGTTCACGGAGAAGCAGCTTGCCAAGGGCGGCGCCTATGAGGCCGTGTACCTCAACCGCTTCCTAAACGGTTTGTACACACCGGGCTCTGTATTCAAGGTCGTGACCGGTGCCGCCGCGATTGAGAACATCCCGGACTTGGGCAGCCGCACGTTCCATTGCGAAGGCAAGTTTGCTACCGGCGAGGGATGGGTCACCTGCTCCGGCAAGCACGGTGACTTGAGCTTCGAGGAAGGCTTCAATGTGTCCTGCAACGTGGTCTTTGCCACGCTGGCATTGGAATTGGGGGAGGAAACGCTCCGCACCTATGCACAGGATATGGGCTTCAATAAGACCCTGCACGCCGACGGGATTGTCCTTGCCACTTCAAAGTTTCCCAAGAAAGACCCCGAGAAGCCCCTCAGCCGTATCGAACTCGGCTGGACAGGCATCGGGCAGGGAACGGTCCTCGCCAACCCCGCGCAGATGCTGACTCTTATGGGCGCCATTGCCAACAACGGCAACGGCATCGCCCCCCGCCTGACGCTCTCCACAGAAACCCCCTCCGGCTTGGTGATACCCTCGCTGCTGTCCGCCACGCCGATTAAGATCCGCATAGACACTGCGGCGCAGCTGAAAACCTACTTGCACTCCAATGTCCTCAACTACTACGACAAGAGCGGCACGAACCGTGACCTCGGCCTCTGCGGCAAGACCGGCACGGCAGAAGTGGAGGACGGCAAGCCCCATGCGTGGTTTGTCGGCTTTTCGCAGAACCTTGCCACGCCCTACGCCGTTGTAGTCACAGTAGAACACGGCGGCAGCGGGAAAGACAACGCCTACCCCATCGCCGTAAAAATGCTCAGAGAACTCAAATAAGCCAAAGCAAAGGCTGTCCATGGCAGAATCGCAAACAAAAGTCCATTATACAATACAAACGAAGGAGAATTACGTATGGCAGACAACAACGGCGACCGTTGGGACGCGCCCGCAGAGCAAGAGCCTGCGCACGCGCCCCACACCAAAGAAAACGCGGGGTATGCTCAGAAAGGGCAGACCCTCAAGGAAAGCTGGGAAGCCTCCAAGGGGCATCCGTTCCGGTGGTTTGCGGGAAAGAACTTTGCACCGGAGCGTGTGCGTCCGTGGGAGTTCGCGGTGCAGTGCATCCCGGGCTTTTTCAACGGCTTCCTGTCCGGCTTCTCCAGCTACAACCACGAGCTGCTCTACACCAACAAGTTCGGCTCCACCAAGTCCAAGTTCGCCGTAGCGCAAATCATCTACAATCTCTGGGACGCAATCAACGACCCGCTCTTAGGCAGCTATATGGATGCCCGGCACTTCGCCTCCAACATCCTGAAGACGCTCATGCGCATCTCGGCCTTGGTCGGCGCGATTTGCCAAGTTTTCCCCATGATCAACTGGTTCGGCATCGGGGAAGTCGCCCCCGAATGGAAGATTACAGCGCAGTTGGCAGTACTGGTGTTCTCCAAGTCCATAGCGGATACCATCGGGACAGCTTCAGGCGTGGCAAGCAGCAAGGTCTTTGCGCGTATCACACCGGACCTCAACCAGCGCGGCTGGCTTCTGACCGCCGCCGGCTACAGCAGCACATTCAAAGAGATGGTCGCTTACATACCCTCCGCACTCTTCGGCTTGACCGTATTGCAAGAAAAGTTCCCCATCCTGCAAGGCCCTGGCAATTCCATTTACTATATCTCCCTGCTCGGCACCTTGGTGTTCTTCCTCCCGCAGGCCATAGCGAATATGTTTCCCTCCTTTGTCCGCCAGCGCTGGGAGCCGGAAGAAACAGAGAACCAAGAGAAAGTCGGTTACTTCGAGGGCTTGAAAGAGGCCTTCCGCATCATCAAGTACAACAACTACGCCATCCTCGGTTGGATTGCGAACTTCATCACGGTATTCACGCCCGCCATCTCCGGCAATTCCTACTGGATGTACACCATGCCCAAGACCAAGTGGTTCGGCGGCAAAGACCCCATCGGCGGCATGACACTCCTGCCGATCATCTCCAGTATCTCCTCCCCCGTGGCACAGGTGGCGCAGGCGGTGTCCCCCGTTTGGATCCGCGGGGTCGGCGGTCCGCGCAATATGCAGATTATCAACCAGGGCGTAGCCATCCTCGGCAACTTAGGCAAGTTCCTCTTCATGCGCAAGCTGCCGGACTTCGCCAACCAAAACCGCCACAAGATGGATGACAAAGGCTACATCCCCGGCATTGAGAAACTCTCTTTCCCGCGCTTGGGCGGCTACTTGGCGATGGATATGCTCATGCAGATTCCCGGCCGTATTGACAGCATCGCCGGCGGCATGATTAACTATGAGATGTACGACTATGTGGAGTGGAAGACCGGCAAGCGTTCGGAGGGTGCCAAGACCGCTGTGGACGGACTCTTTTCCAAGCTCTTGGCTGCAAATGTCAACCGCTTTACCGGCGGCTTCTTCGAGGACTGGATGGGTTTCAAACCCAACTCCGATACGCAGTCTTTCCGTTACCAGAAGTGGGCGACGCGCCTCATCTTCTTTGTCCCGGCTGTAGACGCCGCGATAACACTAATCTTCCGCTTCCTCTACCGCTACCCCGGCGATAAGGCACAGGTGGAAGCCGAGCTTCTGGAGCGCCGTAAGATACTTGACGGCGAACAAATGGCAGTTAATGACTGACAGTGACAGGTTGGTATTCAGGCAGGGGCGGCATTTTGCCGCCCCTGCCTTGTATGTAGGTACTGTTACCTATTCCCTATACAAAGTTCACTTGTTCAGCCATGGCGGTAAAGGGGGGTATTCTGAATCAGACCGTCCAAGTCGTCAATCACCGCCTCGCAGGCGCGAGCATCCGCATTGGTGGTGGTGAGTTTGCTGAGTTCCGCTAAGAGCAAATCCACTTTCAGGAGTATTTCTTCGTTCTCCTCCAGCTTGGAATCCGTATCTGTGAAGAAGCCGTCTAAGACAGCAAGCCGCTTCTGCGCCGTTGTATTCGTTGCGGCTTTCTGCATGACCTCTCTGTACTCCTCCGTATCAAAAGGGGCAACACGGTTGGCTATGTAAAAGCTGTTTGATTGCATGACCGTTTCTACCGCAGAGATGCGGCTGTAGAAGTAGTTATAAGACAAATCGCCTGGGGTGAACAACTGCCCCAGTATGCGCTCACAGGCTCCCCGCTTAAAGAGATACGCTTCGATTTGGTTCACGGCGCGCTGCATCCGCAGGGCAAAGGGCGGCTTGCCTGCTTGCCTCTGGAGAAATGGAATATAGCCTTCCAGTATCTGCGGCTTGTTTTCCTCGGTTATGTATACGACCGGCTCCGGTTGGCGGCGCGTCGGAAAGACAGGCTTCGGCGGCGGTGGGGATTCATGCGCCGAAGGTATGGGTGCCAACGGTTTCAACCGCAAGGCACTTAGGATAGAATCGCGGATTTCTTCCCCAAGTTGTATGCCTCTGTCACGGATTTGCTCCGCCGCACCGAGGATTTCCGCTCGGATGTCTCCGGCCATTGTCCCCACTTGCTGCGGGATGGGCGCAGGATTCGCCGCAGTTGCCGGACCGGCCGCCGCTATGCCCCTGACGGAGCAAACATCGGCTATCCATGCCGCGATTTCTTTGCGCGCCTTGTGCTTGGAGAGCTGGAAAGTGAAATACTCCTCCGTGCCGTCCGTAAAATAAAATGCCAATGCAGGCTGATTATTCAATGGATGCAGAATCTGCATGACCTGCGGCTGCCTGTTGTATTCCTTGATGTTGTATAATGGATATACCCGTATCTCTTTGATACCGCCAAACATCCGCATCCTCGTCCAGACAAAGCTGCGGGTAGTCAGAAGTATCTCGTCCGTATATAAACCGTTTCTGCCGTTGGATACATTGCTCGCCTTGCGCATAAAGGCCTCTTCCGGTAGAAGTTGGTAGGGGCGGAGTTTGGACATTTTGGTCGCTCCTTGGGGTAGTTGAGTTGAGTTTAGTTGAGTTTAGTTTAGTATAGTTGAGTTTAGTTGAAAGAACACCCTTTCATTCGCAATACCCATAAACTCTCTTCCAACTATCATTATACTGATTTTTGTGCGTTTGTCAAGTTCTTTTTTAAGAATACTGCGTGCGGACGTTTCTTTTAGGAAATCTTACTTGACTTTTTCTGCGGAATGTGGTAAACTAAACGTGCAGCCGGGTAGGAAGTGCGGTAGTAGTTTTTGACACAGATTCCCCAGCGAGCCGCCGAGAGTGTGAGGGCGGTGGGTCGGTCAGAAACGAAGTGGGGCACTTTGGTCGTTTCGTTTAGTTAAACGCAACTAAACTTAAATAAACTGAGTTAAACGCAACGAACTACTCCGCAACCAAAGAGAGCGCCTCTCCCGAGGCGAAATTGGGTGGCACCGCGCGGTTTTGTACCTCGTCCCAATGAATCTGAAAGGATTCGTTGGGTGTTTTTTTATTCTTTCGGGAACTGCGTTGAGTTAAACTTAGCTCAGCTCAACTAAACTCAACTCAGCTAAACTCAGCTCAGCTCAACTCAACTCAACTCAACTCAGCTCAACCCAGCTCAACTAAGCTCAGCTAAACCAAACCCAACCAAACAAACACACCAAAGGAGACGAAGACAATGGCAAAGACACCGAACCGCATACTTTTATCAGAGGACAGGATTCCGACGCAATGGTACAATCTACGGGCGGACATGCCGACGAAGCCGGCGCCGCTGATACATCCCGGGACGAAGGAGGAGTTACCGGAGGAGGCATTGTATCCGATATTCTGCAAGGAACTGGCGCACCAAGAGCTGGACAACGAGAGCCGTTATGTAGAGATACCGGAGGAAGTGCAGGAAGCGTACCGGACATTCCGGCCGTCGCCGTTGCACCGTGCATACCGGCTGGAGAAGCTGTTGGACACGCCGGCGCGCATTTACTACAAGTTTGAGGGGAACAACACATCGGGCTCCCACAAACTGAACTCAGCTCTGGCGCAAGCGTATTACGCAAAGGCGGAGGGCTTAAGGGGACTGACGACGGAGACCGGTGCAGGGCAATGGGGGACAGCGTTGGCGATGGCGTGTGCATTTTTTCGCTTACCGTTGACGGTATACATGGTAAAGGGGAGTTACAACCAGAAGCCATACCGGCGTTCGATCATCCAGACTTTCGGGGCGGAGATTATCGCGTCGCCGTCGGACACGACGAATGCGGGCAGGGCGATTCTGGCGCATGACCCGGAGACGACAGGTTCCTTGGGTTGCGCGATTTCGGAAGCGATAGAGAAGGCAGTATCGTCCGAGGGGTACCGGTATGTATTGGGTTCGGTGCTGAATCAGGTATTGCTGCACCAATCCGTAATCGGCTTGGAAAGCAAAGCGCAGCTAGAGTCCGTGGACGAGTACCCGGACATCATCGTGGGCTGTGCGGGGGGCGGGTCGAACCTGGGGGGGCTGATTGCGCCGTTCATGGCGGACAAGCTGACGGGGAGAGCAAATCCGCGCATGATAGCAGTGGAACCCGCGTCCTGCCCCAGCTTCACGCGCGGGACGTACAAGTACGACTTCTGCGACACAGGCAAGATGACTCCCCTGGCGAAGATGTATACGCTGGGATCTGATTTTATACCGGGCGCCAACCACGCCGGGGGACTGCGCTACCATGGCATGAGTCCGATTCTGTCCACGCTCTACCATGAAGGCGATCTGGAGGCTGTAGCTTACGAGCAAACGAATGTCTTTGAGGCCGCAATGCAATTTGCGCGTACAGAGGGCATCCTGCCTGCACCCGAGAGCAGCCACGCCATCCGCGGCGCAGTAAACGAAGCCCTCAAGTGCAAGGAGAGCGGCGAAGCCAAGTGCATCCTCTTCGGTTTGACGGGCACGGGATATTTTGATATGCTGGCCTATGAGCAGTACCTGAACGGCACCATGACCGACACCATCCCGACGGATGAAGAACTCGCGAAGTACATCAACGCCTGACGGGTGGCATTTGTAGGGGCGGCGGAATGCCGCCCCTACATATTTTCGTCCGCAGGTGTGGTTACGTTGCGCAGCCCTGCAGTAAAGTCCTCGCCGAAATAAGCGGAGGCAAGCGACGCCATCACGCCCTCATAGTACATTTCGTCTATGGCACGGTCAATCTGCTCCACCAGCGCATCGCTGTCTTTCGGGAAAGCGATGGCCATCGGTTCCGGCTGCTCGCTTACCCAGTTGCGTTCCAGCGCAGGGTCTTGCTTGAGGAAGTAGCTGGCCGCCACACTCCCGCCGTAGACGGCATCAATCTCATTCAAATCCAGACCGATATAGCAATCGGTCAGCGTATCATAGGGATATATGTCCACAGAGAAGCCTTGCGCCGCTTGCGTCCGCAGAATGTCATGGGCAGTCCCTGCACGCAGCACACCCACCCGCAGACCCTCAAATTCAGCCGGATTGCCTACCGTCGGACCGCCGACCTTTGTGACGGCGCACAGCGCATTGGCAATGTACGGCTTCGAGAACAGGAAGCGCTTCTGCCGTTCTACCGTTACGCTCACGGCGGAGAACACGCAGTCAAAGAGCCCGCGCTCTAAGCTCACCAAGATGTCCTCCCACGGCGTGACAACGAATTCCACCTGCAGACCGATGCGCCGTGCCGCTTCGGTAGCAACATCAATGTCAAAACCCTTGGAGGCATTCTCGTACTCCATCGGGGGATACTCCGGCTGAATCCCGACGGTTAGAACGCCCGCTTTCAGCGTGAGGCCGTCTTTTTTGTTCGGCGCCTTAGGACCGCAGGCAGAAAACAGCAGACAGACCGCCGTTATAAGCGCACACCCTATTCGGAAAAAGCGTTTCATCGGCAGGCCTCCTTGAAATGTCAATCTGTCATAATTTGTACAATTCTGACAGAATTTATTAACTATCATTTTCTTATTATACACTATTATACCTAATTTGTCAAGCAATATATGCAGCTTGACCGAATATTAAAAACAATGCAACCCCATTCTTCGAGGGCATTGTTTGCTTTTTTCCGTTGCCTTTACACGCTGCGGCGCACAAAACCCGCAGGCAGCGGCAAACTGCCCCAAGGAGAAGTACGTAAAGTCCAGGCAAGAACCGCATCACACGTTGGGAGGGGTTATATCTCCCTCCAGCAAGTTCTTTGCACATTTTTCAATGATGACCCACAGATTGAGCAAGTCCTCATCCGTCAGACCCTCCGTCACCTTGGCATAAAAGTCCCAATGCGCTTGGTGGAGTGCCTCGGCAATCGGTTTGCATTTATCCGTAATCACCAAGTGCTGCAAGCGGCGATCCTCTTCATCCGTCCGTATTGTCAAGTAGCGGCGTTTCACCAGATGCTCTACCGCCCCGCTCACATAGGCGCGGGATACATCCCGCAATGCTGCGATGTCCCGTGCTGTATCAAATTCCGGGTTCTCGCGCAGAAAATTAATGACAGCAGCTTCCGCGCCGGTCAGTCCCAAGGCTTTTCCCGCTTCGTCAAGGGCTTCTTTATACAACCGCTTTATCAACCGCACACCATACCAAAAATTAATACTGAATTGGTAGCTTTCGAGATTCGGCATACGCGCCTCCGTTTGTTATCTGAATTGTTATTTGATGAACTATTATGCAGATTGAATGTATTATAGCACATCCCTTACAGTTTGTCAAGCAAGAAAAGCGGGAATCTGCTGCCGTCGGAAAGCCGGGAACAAAAAACACTTGCTTTCTTGCATAAAACGCTGTATAATATTCTAAGGCGACTAAAAAGAACGCCGAAAGAATCCTGTCTGATCCGAGAGGGTAGCACTTTGCAACAAATTGCAGTTTGGAAGACCAACCGACCGGAACGTGCGGCCGAGGCCGAACGAATTCTGCGGCGGCTGCGGGAATTGGGCGCAGAAGCGGCTGTGGTGGGAGAAGACGCTTCATTGGAGCATTTTTCAGCACTGCTGGCCCTCGGCGGTGACGGCACCATTCTGTATGCGGCGCAGGCAGCGATTCGGTACAGCATCCCCTTGGCAGGCGTGAATATGGGCCGTGTCGGCTTTTTGTCCGCGTGCGACAGCGCGCAAGACGGCTTCTTGCGTTCGCTTGCCGCGGGGGATTATCAGGTACAGCCTACCCCTTTGCTGCAGTATACGGCACAAACCGAAGCGGATGCGCCCGCGCAGGGAATATGTGTCAATGACATCGTGATAGCAGCCGTCAGCCACAGCCACACGGCGGATATAACCGTCAGCTCGGACTTCGGGGAACTGCAATACCGCGGGGACGGTGTCATTTTCTCCCTGCCGAACGGTTCCACCGCATACAATTATGCTGCCGGCGGCGCGGTAATGGTTCCCGGTCTGGAGGCCGTCGCCGTAACACCGATAGCCCCGCACAAGGGTACGGTGCGGAGTGTGATTTTTCCCATACAGACCGCGTTCCAAGTAAGCATCCGGGGCTCCGCCGCGCTTTATGCGGACGGTAGGGAGGTTCTGCTCCCGCCAAAATGCAGCAATGCAGCCATCTTGCTTTCCGACTGCGTGCTGCAGCGCATCACCTTTGAAGGGAAGCCTTTTCTGCAAAAGCTTACGGACAAACTGTGGCAATGAATTCCAAACCATAATAGGGGGTACGGTTCATGTTAGAGAAGCACACACGCCTGGACATCATTCGGGAGGTGGTGAAGTCTGAAATCATAACCACGCAAGAGGAACTGAAAGAGCGCTTGGCAATGCGTGGTATTGAAGCGACGCAGGCTACGCTCTCCCGCAACGTCAAGCAACTGGGAATTGAAAAGCGCAGAGGGTCCGATGGCATCCTCAAGTACCGCCTGCCGGAGTCCGGCGTGAGCGCTTTAGACGACAGTGTCGGTATCTTTGCCGCGTCCGTGCAATCGGCGCAGGCGGTCGGGAACATGGTGTGTGTACACTGCTCCACAGGATTTGCACAAGGCGTCTGTGCCGTGCTGGATTCCCTGACGTGGGACGGTTTGGTCGGCACCATAGCCGGGGACGACACCATCTTTGCCCTTTGCCGGAATGAAGAATTCGCCCAAGGCTTGGCGGGGCGCATACAGACCTTGGCGGCAGGGGTCAGCGGTCAATGAATCAATGAATCAATGATTCCTTTCGGGTGGTACAAAAGATGCTGCAATGCCTATCCATAGAGAACATAGCTGTGATAAAGCAAGCCGATGTGGGATTCAGCGTCGGCTTCACGGTACTGACGGGCGAAACGGGAGCCGGAAAATCCATCCTCATCGATGCTCTCCACGCCGTATTGGGCGAACGTACGAGCCGGGAATTGATACGTACGGGTGCCGAAACTGCACAAGTTTCCGCCGTCTTCGACGAACTCCCGCCGAATGCCCGCGCCCTCATGGAGGAATACGGCATCCCCGCCGCAGAGGATGGTTCCCTTCTTCTCACCCGCGCCATGACCGCCGCCGGGAAGAACATCTGCCGCGCCAACGGAACCCTCGTGACCGTGGCGGCCTTGCGCGCCTTGGGTGCGGAGCTGGTAAACATCCACGGCCAGCACGACAACCAAGGGCTGCTTGACAGCAAGCGGCACCTGGCATACATAGATGCCAAAGCGGACAATGAATCCTTGCGGGCAGCCTACCGCGAGGCAATCCATACGCTGCGCACCCTGCACAAGGAAAACCGCGCCTTACAGACCGGCGAAGCGGAGAAAGCCCGCCGGCAGGATTACCTCCGGCACCAGATAGATGAGTTGGAGAAAGCCGCTTTGCGCCCCGGCGAACAGCAGGAGTTGGAGAGCCGCGCCGCTTTCTTCCGCAATGCACAGCGTATCGCGGAGGGCTTGCGGACTGCGCTGGCAGCTTTGCGCGGGGAAGAGCGGGATGTGCAGCCGGCACCGGGCGCGGCGGAGCTGACGCAGCGGGCGGCGGCGGCGGTGGGTGCCATCACAGCCTCTTACCCGCAAGCCGCTGCAGCAGCCCAACGCTTGGCAGCCGCAGCGGAAGAATTGTCCGACCTGCGGGACACGGTAAGCCGGCTGTCGGAGGAAGCGGCATTCAATGAAGAAGAGCGGGTGCAGACAGAGGAACGCTTAGAGCTGTACCGCACCCTCTGCGCCAAGTACGGAAAAACAGCGGACGAGTTGCCGGCTTTGCTTGCCGAAGCCCGGGCGGAGGAGGCATCCATTACCGGCGATACCGCACGGCTGGACGAACTCCGGGGTCTCATCGCTGCGGCGGCGGCAGAAACAAAAGCCCTTGCAGACCAACTAACAGAGAGCCGCCTGCGGGCCGGGGAAGAATTCTGCGCCGCCGTGCAAGCGGAGCTCACTTCCCTGAATATGCCCAACGCCGTCTTCATTGTCGAGCGCAGACCCTGCGCTCTGACAGGCTCCGGCGGGGACGAGATGGAGTTTCTGCTCTCCGCCAACCGCGGGGAAAGTCCGCGTCCCTTGGCAAAGGTAGCCAGCGGCGGCGAGCTGTCGCGGATATGCTTGGCGATTCGGCAGGTGTTAGCGGAGAGTGATACCGTCCCCACGCTGATATTCGACGAGATAGATGCCGGTGTCAGCGGCGCGGCGGCGCAGCGCATCGCCGCCAAGCTGAAAGCGGCGGCGGCCGTGCGGCAAGTGATATGCGTGACGCACTTAGCGCAGCTGGCGTGCAAAGCGGACGGGCACCTCTTCATATCCAAGACCGAAACGGACACCGAGACCCTCACCGCCGTCACTCCGCTGACGCACGAAGGCCGCGTCCGCGAGTTGGCGCGCATCATGTCGGGCGCCGCCCCGACCCCCGCCCAGCTTGCCGCAGCGGAAGAAATGCTGGATTGAATGGTACGGCAGATAAAACCAACCCGCCTTTCGGCAGGTTGTAGTTTTCGCCGAAGCGTCACTTTAACAGGCTGACCAGAATGGCCTTATGTGCGTGGAGGCGGTTCTCCGCCTCGTCAAATATCTCTGCGGCATGCGCTTCCATGACCTCTGCGGTGATTTCCTCCCCGCGGTGCGCCGGGAGGCAGTGCAGGACAATGGCATCGTCAGCGGCATAGGAGAGGGTCTCGGCGTTGATTTGGTAGCCTTGGAACACGCGCTGCCGCTCCTTCGCCTCCCCCTCCTGCCCCATGGAGGCCCAGACATCGGTGTAGAGGACATCCGCCCCGGCGGCGGCTTCCCGGATGTTCTCCGTGCAGAGGAAGTTACCGTTCTCCAAAGCCCATTGCATGATGCCCGCATCCGGTTGATACCCCTGCGGGCAGGCGATGCGCACATTCATTCCGGACTTGAGGCAGCCGACAATCAGGGAGTTGGCCATATTGTTGCCGTCGCCGATATAGCAGAATGTCTTGCCGGTCAGGTCGTTTCCTTTGTACTCCCGCATGGTGAGCAAATCCGCGACCACTTGGCAGGGGTGCGCGAAGTCCGTCAGGCCGTTGATGACCGGGATGGAGGCATAGGCGGCGAGCCTTTCCACTTTCTCTTGCTCAAATGTACGGATCATCAGGCAATCCAGGTACCGGGACAGCACCCGCGCCGTGTCCTCAATCGGCTCCCCGCGCCCCAGCTGGATGTCCGCCGACGAGAGAAAGAGTGCCTGACCGCCCAACTGGTACATTCCCGCCTCAAAGCTGACGCGGGTGCGCGTGGAGCTCTTTTCGAATATCATACCGAGGGTTTTGCCCTCAAGCGGTTTATCTTCCTTGCCGGCTTTCCGCTTGGCTTTCAGTTCAGCGGCCAAGTCAATCAGTGCGGAGAGTTCTTCGAGCGTATACCGGGAGAGGAGGAGAAAGTCTTTCTTCATAAGCGCACCTATTTTCGTAAAGTAAAGTTCGTTTTTCTCCGCTTGGAAAAACATTTATAATCATAGCACAATCCGGCGCAATTGTCAATCCCTGCCGGGTAAATATTTTTTATATACCGAAAAAATATTTTTTATAATTCATGCGCCAAACCCTTGACAAAAACAACAATTTGTGATAGAATACAAAAGTATGTCACTTCACAGTGTGGGGCGGCGGTGGTTGCATTTACGATGCCCTGCACGAGGACACAAACCATCTTATATTACAGGAGGAATCCCACCCATGGCAGTCGTATCCATGAAACAGCTGCTCGAAGCCGGTGTCCACTTCGGTCACCAGACGAGGCGCTGGAACCCGAAGATGGCAAAGTACATCTTCACCGAACGCAACGGCATCTACATCATCGACCTGCAGAAGACCGTCCGCAAACTCGAGGAAGCCCATAAGTTCGTCCAAGCCATTGCGGCGGACGGCGGCTCCCTGCTTTTCGTCGGAACAAAGAAGCAAGCCGGCGACAGCATCCGCGACGAAGCAATCCGCTGCGGCATGCCCTACGTCAACGCCCGTTGGCTGGGCGGTATGCTCACCAACTTCGGCACCATCCAGAGCCGCATCCGCCGCTTGGCGCAGCTCAAGCAGATGGAAGAAGACGGAACGTTCGATATGCTTCCCAAGAAGGAAGTCATCAAACTCCGCCTCCAGATTGAGAAGCTCGAGAAGTTCCTGGGCGGCATCACGGAGATGAAGCGTCAGCCGCAGGCCATGTTCATCGTCGACCCGCGCAAGGAGCGCATCGCCGTTGCGGAAGCCCAAAAGCTCGGCATTCCGATTATCGCCATCGTGGACACCAACTGCGACCCCGATGAGATTGATTACGTCATCCCCGGCAATGACGACGCCATCCGTGCCGTGAAGCTCATCAGCTCCGTCATGGCCGACGCCATTTTGGCAGGCAAGCAGGGCGAGGAAGCTGCACCGGCAGCCGCCGCACCGGCAGCCGCACCTGCGGAAACCGTAGCATAACAAGTACTCTTCCCGGGCGATTCCATCGCCCTACCATAAGAACAGGAGATGAATCCAAATGGCATTCACAGCAGCTGACGTAAAGGCTCTGCGCGAGAAGACAGGCGCAGGCATGATGGAGTGCAAAAAAGCACTCACCCAGGCCGATGGCGACATGGAGCGCGCCATCGACGTCCTCCGCGAACGCGGCTTAGCCGCCGCCACCAAGAAAGCCGGCCGCATCACGGCCGAGGGTGTCGTCCTCACCACCTACGATGCCCAAGAGAAGGTCGCTGTCATGGTCGAGGTCAACGCCGAGACCGACTTCGTCAGCAAGAACGAGAGCTTCAAGAAGTTCGTGGCGGACATCGCCAAGACCATCGCCGAACAGAACCCCGCCTCCGTAGAGGAACTCAATGCCCTGACCATTGCCGGCGGCACCAAGACGGTTGAGGAAACCCGCCAAGAGAACGTCCTTGTTATCGGCGAGAACATGACCATCCGCCGCTTTGAGCGCCTGGAGGGCGATGTCGCCATCTATACGCATATGGGCGGCTCCATCGGTGCCCTCGTGGCATTCGAGACCGATGGCGATTTCGCAGCCCGCGCCGACCTGCAAGAGGTCGGCAAGAAGGTCGCCATGCAGGTCGCCGCCATGAAGCCCCTCTACCTCAGCAAAGACGTCGTCCCCGCGTCCGTGCAGGAGCATGAGATTGAAATCGCCAAAGCCCAGCTCGCCGAAGACCCCAAGATGCAGGGCAAACCCGAGAAAGTCATCGCCGGCGCTGCCCAAGGCCGCCTGCGCAAGTACTTCGAGGAAGTCTGCCTCCTCCAGCAAGCCTATGCTTTCGGTGAGAAGCAGTCCGTCGGCGACTATATCAAGAATGCCGCCAAAGAGCTCGGTGTCAACCTCGCCGCCGTAGACTTCAAACTCTACGTCAAGGGTGAGGGCATCGAGAAGAAAGCCGATGACTTCGCAGCGGAAGTCGCCGCCGCCGTCAACAAGTAAGTAAGGAGTAACCATACCATGAAAGACAAAATCCACCCCAAGTATGACAAGGCGGTTGTCCGCTGCGCCTGCGGGGAAACCTTTGAAACCCGCTCCACTCGCCAGCAGCTGCGCGTGGATATCTGCTCCAAGTGCCACCCCTTCTATACCGGCAAACAGCACCTCGTCGATACCGGCGGCCGCGTGGATCGCTTTAATAAGCGGTTCGGGGCTCGGACGGCCGGGAAGTGAGGACACGCCCCTACAGGGCGCAATGCCCCTACAGGGCACCAATGCCCCTACGGGGCACCCCCACGCATGAAACGCAACCCCTCGGAATAGGTATAGAAAAACCTACATCCGGGGGGTAAAGCTATCCATGGCAGAACATAATAACGGCTTATTATCCGGAGATCCCTGGTGGGCGGTACGGAAGTACTATGTGACGCCGCAGCGGGGGGACGACCCGGAGCCGCCGATGCCTTCGCCGGAGGAATGCACAGACGCGCTATGTCCGGACGTACCGGTACCGCCGGAAGTATTCGCATCGATACCGGACATCAGGTACACGAACTACGACGGCACACCGATACGCAGCTTTCTGCCGAGCGGTGCATATGGGGCAGAAGAGCCGGCGGAGCCATACCCACCGGACGCATTGGACTTTGTGCAAGGCAACACGGTGATTACGCGCGGGGAGATGCAGCGGGAGAGCATACCGGCGGGTTTGATAGCGAGCTGG
This sequence comes from Oscillospiraceae bacterium, assembly GCA_031271865.1. Classification (GTDB taxonomy): domain Bacteria; phylum Bacillota; class Clostridia; order Oscillospirales; family Acutalibacteraceae; genus WRMQ01. Next base: position 4,710 of record JAISUW010000062.1, on the reverse strand, counting down.
GGCGAAGCGCCGTCGGTGCGTTCGGACGTAGACAACTTCGTATTTATCAATGATCCGGAGTCGCTGATGCCCCGCAACGGTACGCAGTACAGCAACGCCGAGCGTCCCAGTGCCTGCAACCGGGAGGGCATCGGTTCGCAGGGGACATTGCACAAAAAGTGCATGGCGGACCCGGAGGAGGGCAACTTCTGCTACTTCAAGCGGGAGCTGAGCGGTTCGACGGTTGTGTACTTTGAGCACAACGCGGACTTCTATTACTTCGGCACGGGTTGGCTGGATTTGAGCAACACCGTAGCGTACCGCTGCCGCCCGATATACTATGCGCTGTGCCTGACGGTAGACGCGGGGGCGCCCGTTCCGACCGTTAAGCTGCAGAATCGCGGCGCATCGCTGGGATGGGGTTGGAGCACCAAAGCTTTCACGCAGTACTTTGATTACAAGATCGGCTACCAAGAGATGAATCTGACGTGGAAGACAGATTCCCGCGTACCGGGCAAGCGCTATGCGCTGCTCTTCCTGGGCAGGAGCAGCGGAAGCCTGACGGCAACGGGACCGGCTACGTTTGTGACCGCGCAGTCGCAGGCCTGCCGCATTGGCCGCGGGCAGACGTTTGAGGGCATCCTGCACTTTACTTCCGATGCGCCGGTAGAGCTGCGGGCATTCTCGTTCTTTGACTTTGCCTGGCACTATATCACGGCCTTGGATGTCTATACCCACCCCAACGACTATGAATCCTGCCAGGAGATCGGCGGCGACTCCTATGTCACGGGACTGTATACCGGCTCCAACGGCTACCTGAAAGGCCTCTTTGAATGGACGTTGGCGGAGGGGGCGGCGCAGGCCACGACGGTGCGCCTCCTCCCGCTGCGGGCAGCGCAGAAGATCCGCGACAGCTGGGTCACCAACTGCACCGGATCCGGCAACAACCACGGCTGCGGCTTCACAGGCAACTGTATGCTGAACACCGCAGGAGAGGATATGCTCTGGTTCCTCTCCAATACCGATACGGTCGTGGACCCCGCCTGTTGGTGCAACATGGCCAACTGGGGTGTGCTGTATGAGGAGAAGATTAAATTCTATAACTACTCCGCAGCCCAAAAGACCGTATACTATAAGTTCCGCGTACCCTTAGGCACCGCCTTGGATACCCCGCACAACATCGTGGTCTGGACAGACACGGCATGGGCAGACCTCGGCAAACCCGGGCGTCGCTCCACGGAGGATTTCTGCGTCTGGCCCTACGAAGGCGCCCAACCCGCCGGCATACCCGACAGCCGCAACTTCGCCAAGGTCGCCGACCCCAACGGGGACGGCAAGGCGGAGAACGACGGTTCCATCACCATAGGTATGGTGCGTATCCCGCCCCGCCAATCCGCCGTCAAGGCGGGGGAGGCAGAGCTGAATGTGACGTTCGTCCTCTGCGGACAGTCGGCGGGGTGTATTGAGCATTACCTGACCATGGCGCCGTAGAGCAAGCCCCGCCTCAGCGGTTCAGGTCCAAGCCCATATAGGAGCCGTCGGTATACGCTTCGCCCGCACCGAAAGTATCCAGCAGTACAATATAGCTCTCCGGCGAATGCGGGCAAGTGAAGTTCATCATAGAGAAGTTATGGAGGAGGTCGCTCTGTACCAAAAGCGACAGGAATGTCCATAATGCGCCCCAGTCAAACGGCTCCGAAGTCGGGGCGGGCGCTGCCGCCTCCGCTTCTTCTTCCTCGTCCTCCGCCTGCAAAGCCTCGATGGCTAAGGAGACGGTAGCAATCAGCATAGCGGGCAGCTGCGGGTTCAGAGCAGGGGTATCGGAGGCGGAGAACCACGAGGCCACCCAATTGACAGGCGACAGAACTGCCTCCACGATGGGGTAGACTTCATTCCACCGCTCCATGTTCTCCCCGGCAAACAGTCCTTGGTAGATGCCCAGCCAGTTGCCGTCGGCAAGATTGCGGTGCAGGTTCTGCGTCACAAACAGCTCCCGGATGATGTTCTTCATAGGTTCTTGGAACGTGAGCATATCCCGGTTCGACGGCAGGAAGGCCGGGATGGCTTTCGCTATCATATATAGCACCAAGTACTGCTGCCAAGGGATGATATGCGCCGGGAGGGTCCCCTCATAGGTACCCGCAAACAGGGCGGCAAAGTCCGCCTGCAATTCCTCATAGACAGCTTCGTCCGTGCGCACCGTGCGGATGAAATTCTCCTGCCCGTGGCGGTTGTAGCCCCACTTCCGAAACGGCACCGCCATCACCACATCCACACTGTTGATGATGTGGAAGATGTTATCATACCGCGCCGCCTTGCAGTCGGCATCCCGCGTGACCTGCGGCGTAGCAAAGAGGTAGGCATAGAGGTTCTCCGCTTGCAGGTTGGCACTGCTTTCGGCATAGCGGTCTAAAGCTGCCGCCGTCAGGTCCAGAACCGCAGCGCCGCGGCTGAAGCCCGTGAGCCATACCTTCACAGTTTGCCCTGCCGCCGCCAATGATTCAATGACACCCCGCACCGCCGCGATGACCTCTTTGGAGGCTTCCAGGAAGCCGGCGTGGGCCTCTGCGTCACCGACGTTGCCGTTGCTGACCCATTCCCCGCCGTAGCCGCCGCCGCGCACTGCCAGGAGCAGGAGGGTGGTATCCGCCGCCAAGGACTTCTGCGCTATGCCATAGGCCACCTTGTCGCTCTCGTCAGTCAGGGGCGCATCAAAGTTTATGAAGCGTTCCTCCGCAAAGCCCAGCAGCGCAAAGGCCGCCGCCAGATTGGCTTGGGGCGCCAAGCCGTCCCCTGCGGAGAACGCGGCGGCAGCCACGCGCAGGGAAATCCGCGCCAAGGCATGGCTGTACACATAACCCGATTGGTCAAAGTAGGCATCGCTATAGGCAAAGGGGACTTGCGTATTGGTTTCGTCCTCCCGCAGCCGCAGGGAATGCGCCGAACTGAGTATCGGCATACTGCCGGCGATACCTTTCGCATGGGTGCCCACAGCCGCCGACGGCACAAGCACCGCCAGCACCAAGAGTACCGCCGTCACCCGTTTCAAAAACCGTTCCATTTGCTTCTCCCTCATTTGCATGATTCGTTATGCATTCCATTTTGTACCTCTTCTATGGTAGCACATTTCAGACCAAAATGCAAGATGAAATTGGTTTCCTGCCCGGAGGGTATCCCGCGCAAATTTCCCCAAACCCTTGCATTCTTTGCCGAAAAGGTTTATAATAGTGTAGATATGTAACAGCGCTGTTTCATACTGCGCAGAAAAACAAAAGGAGCTGTTTACCCCTATGCCCAAAATCAAACTGGACAACCCCAAGACCGAAGTCGCCGAAGGTACGATGAAGTACATGACCGACGGCATTCGGCACGTCTGCGAGACCTACACCTCCCGCCTGCCCGGCACCCAATCCGAGCGGGATGCGCAGGCATTCTTCAAGGAAGAGCTGGAAGGCTACACCGACAATGTAATCATGGAGGACTTTGATGTCCATCCCCACGCGTTCATGGGATTCATCCCGGCGGCGGCTGTGTTCCTGCTGGGGGGCATCGCCTGCTACTGGTTCGGTAAGGGCAGCATGGTCGCTGCGATACTGGGAGCGGTGTTGCCCTTTCTCGCGGTACTCATGTTCCTCTTTGAGTTCCTGTTCTACCGGGAGTTCGTGGATTTCCTTTTCCCCAAGCGCGTTAGCCGCAATGTGTATGCCGTGCGCAAGCCCTCCGGTGCCATCACCAAGCGCATCATCTTCGGCGGGCACACGGACGCCGCCAATGAGTGGACCTACTCCTACTTAGGGGAGGTCGTGGCGCTGGGTATTGTCATCTTCGGCGGCGTAGTGAGTATGTTCGCCGGCCTGATTATCAACGTCGCCCGGCTGGTTCACATCGCGGGCGGCGGTGCGCCGGACCTTACAGGCGGTTGGAAAGCCATGGGTATCATCCTGCTGTGCACCATCCCTTTTGCTCTGGCCATCATGAAGTTCATCAACTACAAGGTCATCTGCGACGGTGCCAATGACAACATCAGCGCAAACTATATCGCCATGGCACTCCTCAAAGAGATGAACGATGCCGGACTCCGCCTGGAACATACGGAGGTCGCCGCCCTCCTCACCGGATCGGAGGAAGCGGGGCTGCGCGGTGCCAAGGCTTTCGCGAAACGCCACCAGAAGGAGTTCTCCGACCCGGCGGTGGAGACCGTTTTCATCGCCATGGATACCATGCGGGAGATTGAGGAACTGCGCGTCTGCAACTTCGGTTGCACGGGGACGGTCCGCAACGACAAGGCCGTTGGCGACCTGCTCCACGAGGCCGGCCGCCTCTGCGGCGCGGATATGCCCAACTCCGAACTCTACCCCGGCGCGGTGGATGCGGAGGGCTTCTCCATGTTCGGCCTGCGCTCCAACGGCTTCACCGGCGTTTCCCACGAGGCCAAGCGCTACTACCACACCCGCCAAGACACCCCGGACAATATCAGCGAGGCGTGCTTGGGTCTCTCCCTCAACATTTGCAAAGAAGCCGTACGCTTGTTTGACGAGAAGGGTATGGCTCCCTACGATGCCGCAAGAGCAAAATAGCTTACAAGAGGCATGAGCCAAGAGGCAAGAGAATTGCAGAGGAGCCGCCGAGCGGCTCCTCTTTTCGACAATTGCCGACATTATTTGTCAAAAATAAATGACATTATGTAACTTTTACAAGAGTTTTGTCGCATACAAAATAATTTTTGTAAAA
>JAISUW010000059.1 GCA_031271865.1 Oscillospiraceae bacterium | reverse complement strand
TTTTACAAAAATTATTTTGTATGCGACAAAACTCTTGTAAAAGTTACATAATGTCATTTATTTTTGACAAATAATGTCGGCAATTGTCGAAAAGAGGAGCCGCTCGGCGGCTCCTCTGCTTTGTTTTGCCCCTTGCTCAGGCATTCAGCACCGCGCCGGTAAAACCGGTGAGTGCCAATGCCATAATCCCGATGAATATCAGCGTGACCGGCAGACCCTCAAACAACTCCGGGACATGGGCTTTCTTGCGCAAGGTTTCCAAGCCGGCACGGATGATAATCGCAGCGCAGGCAAAAGCTACCCCCGTCCCTAGACCCAAACCGATGGCACGCGGGAGGGTTTCGCCCAGCTTGAATATCAGCAGCGGCACGGCCATGACGATGGTGTTCAGCAGGGACATGGGCAGGTACTTCAGCGCTGTCTTGCGCAGTTCTTCCGTTTTGAATGGAATCAGGAACAACACAATGCCTACCAATAGATACAGCATGAGCAGTACAGCGGCGAACACCGCTGAAAGCGTGGGCATCCCGACGATAGACAGCACCGGGATATGCTCTACCAACAGGAAAGACACGACCGACGTTATGGTGGCGGACACCGAAACCATTGTACTGATAACCAACAGACCTTGCTTCTTGCGGGCGGAGCTGACCAATTCATTGGCACCGAAGCCCCCGCTGAAGAGCAAGTTTTGGAGGAAGACTGCATATATTCCGGCATCCAGTATAGCGGCAAGGACTTCAAATATCTGTTTCATTCCTCGGACTCCTTCCCGTCTGCAGTATCGGCAGCAGCATTGTCCGCCTCGCTCTCCGGGGAGAATGCCTCCCGGAAGTCGTCCCCCATTTCTGCATAGAGGGAATCCAAGGCGGAACGCAGGGTCTCCTTGTTCATCTTAGATTGCGTCTCGTATTGGGGGAAGTGCGGGTAGCGGGGCGGCTGTGTAATGCCGCCGGTGGCACCTTTGGTCACTGCGCCGGGGCGCGTCTGTCCGGTGGCCTCGCGGCGGGCGATCTCCGCCTTTATGGCCTCTATGCTGATTTCGCCGGTGGTCATATTTACGTTCTGCCGCACAGCACCGACGGTTTTCAGCTCGTCCGGGGCGGCCATCTTCAGCGGGCGTACCGGCTCCACGACCGGTTCCGTTTCCTCTGCGGGGAGGGAGATGAAATTAATTAATTTCCACGCCGCAGCTAAGCCGCCCAGCAGCAGGAAACCGCCGAACGGGAACAGAAGCGCCCGCACATGCGTGGAAGCGTCAGCGGAGAGTGCCCGGTCAAAGAGCTGCCCTCTGCCAAGCACCTCGCGGACGATACCAAAGAATATACACACCATCGCGTAGCCGACGGCACTCCCCAGGGCATCGCGCATACTGTTCTTTACACTCTTAGACCAAACGGCACAGCGCTCGCAGCGGATGGCTACGACAGAACTGACTGCAAGCAACGGCAGGAAAACGCCCAATGTAGCGACAGCCGCATCATCTTGCCCCTCCAGGAAAGAGAAGATGGGGGTCACTATGGCTGTGCTGATCAGAACATAGAAGAAGCAACGCAGCCACGCCGGCAGTTTCTTCAGGAAAGCCGTGGTGAGCGCCTCGCAGACAATTAATTCGAGCGTTGTGATGCCTGCGATGACCACAGCGGCGCGGGCAGTCGTCGCGCCTGCTATGAGTGCCGCCAAACCGGCGGCGTGGTAGAACACCGCATTTTCTTTCCAGACCATGCGGCGGAAGATGTGTTGGTCGCCGGCGAGTTTCGGGAAAGCGGCCGTATCCGTTGGGGCTTCCATGCTCCGGGAGGGAAGGGCATCCAGGTTCTTCAGCGCACGGAACTCCATGGTATCCGAGGGTGTGAGCTTTGGGAAAGAAGAAGTTACCGTCGGTGCAGTCTTGGGGTTTTCTGTTGCTGTGCCGAGGTCTTCGCGGTTCCTCTCGTCAGGCATTGCTTACCGCCTCCTCTTCTGCCCCACTGCGGGGGCGGCGCTTCGGCTTTATCCGTTCCTTGAACGCCTTGCCGCCCAAGCGTTCATAGCTGTTGGCCAGTACCGGCCAGCAGGCATTGGCGAGGAGAATGGCGAACACCACGCTCTCCTCGTAGACGGAGATGTGCCGCAAGAGAATCGCAAACGCACCCGTCATAGCTCCGTAGAGCAGCTTATTATACCACATCCGCGGCAGTCGGGTGGCACTTGGCAGTAGATACACCGCCGCAAACAGCATCATCCCGGAGCAAAGCTCCATGCCGACTGCCATCAGGCGCAGTTTGAGCGTCATGTCATTGCCGGATACCCGCGGGAACAGGAAAGAAAGAACGGCAACGGACAGAACCATGCCCAAACTCGACAGTGCCAATGCGCGGCGGGATTTTAAGAGGAAGCAAGCCCCCAGTACAGCGGCAATGGCTATGATGCCGCCCGTACCCATCGGTCCCACCGTCTGCCCCAAAAGCACGGGCAGTATCTGTTCCCCTTGCAAGGCGGACTGCTTATACTGCAAGAGCTGCGAGAGGGAGGAGGAGTGTATGGGCTTTGCAAACACGGAAGGTTCGTAGGCAAATACCCGTGCCGTGCAGACCGTCAGGAACGCAAAGCCTACGGCCGTCGGGGAAAACGGCGAGGTGCGCCCCCCCCCGAAAGGTACCATGCAGCAAACTACTGCAAAGGCACACCCGGCTATAGCATACCGCAGCGGGATGTCCGCCGGGAGCATACAGGCCATCCACAATCCCAGCACCAAAGGGCTGCCGTTGTCAAAGCCCTGCCGCCAAGTGATACCCCGCACGGATTGCCCGGAGTGGTTGGTTTTCTGCATACGCAGTTTGCCGTCGCGGCGGCGCAGGTTCTTCAGCTGCAGAAGCCATTGCATCGCCAAGCTGCACACAATCGCCGCCAACATAGATACCACGGCCAGCCGGACGGCGGAGGTGCCGTAGTAATACCACCCCAGAATCAGGCACGGCACTGTCAGCAGCATAGACTGCAAGCTGAATGCCGTAGTGGGGTGCAATGCCAGCCAGCTCTCCAGCTGTGAGGCCTCCTCCTCGGTCGGTTCATTCTTCGGTTGCGGTTCCGGCTTGGAGGGTAAACCGGAGTCGTCTATAAGCAAAGCCACAGGACTGTATCTCCTTTCGGGCGTTGGTAATGTATGAAAGAACTGGCGGGTTTTAGCTCTGCACCGGGCCACTTTTTTCCCCGCGTGGCAGGTTTTCGGTAATCTTCCAGAAATTTTGTGTTGCGTACAGCCTGTCCATGTTGTATGATATTAATAGGTGCTTTTGAAGGGCAGCTTTCGGCTTTCATAGCCGTGCCCCCGGATGGGGAACCAAAACTCATGTTTAGCCAAAGGGAAGGGAAACCACATGAGAATCGAAGCCATTTCACGGCGAAAAATCATCGTTGAGCTGGGAGAAGAGGATCTCTCCGCACTGGATATTACTTACGATGATTTGGATTACTCCTCCATAGAAACGCGCCGCGTCATTTGGGTTATCCTTGACAGAGTGCGTGAAACCACCGGCTGCGACATTGACCCCTCGGGGCAATTGCTGATAGATGCCATGCCCTCTCCGGCGGGCGGCTGTATCCTGTTCTTTACCCTGCGCGGCGGCTGCTCCGAACCCTTCACCGCCGGTGAACTCCCGGAACGCATCCTGCGCAAGCAAGACCAACTCACCATCGCTTTTGACTTCACCGGTATCGATGCCCTCTTGGATTGCGCCAATGCCTACGCCGAATCTTTCAAAGAAGACTCCGTCCGCCTCTGCGGCGATTCCGAACTCTACCGCAAGAAAACCAAGTATCGCCTCTTGCTTATCCCCGCCCAAGAGCCTACCGTCGTTAAAACCTTTTTCTCGGAATACGGCTCTTGCGCCGGGGAAGAAGGCCTCATCGCCTGCCGTACCCGTGAGTTCTGGACACGCATCGGCGGGAACCATGCCCTCGAAGAACTCGTCGGTCGTTCCGCCGGCGGGGAATCGCATCACAATTTGCCGCCGCAAGGTTTTAAACCCGGGTCTATCTATGTCGACCCGACCGGTAGCGAGGGGTGAGCCCCTACGGGGCTCTAGTGCCCCGTAGGGGCATTCATGCGGCTACGCCGCACCCCGCAGCGCAACCACAGCTGCCCGGGTATCCGCGGCCTTAAAGACAGCGCTCCCCGCCACAAACACGTCCGCCCCGGCAGCACGGGCTACGCCGATGGTTTGCGTTGTGATGCCGCCGTCCACTTGAATCTTTACATCCAATCCCCTGCGGGTAATCTCCTCCCGCAGGGCTTTGACTTTTGGCATCATGTCGGGCATAAAGGATTGGCCGCCGAAGCCGGGTTCCACGGTCATGACCAGAACCATGTCTAAGGTATCCAAGTAAGGGAAGAGCACCTCGGCCGGCGTGGCGGGCTTTATGGCTAGCGCGGCCTGACAGCCCGATGCTGCGACAGCGGCTAAGAGCTGCGGAAGGTTCTCCGCGGCAGTGCTTTCCGCATGGAGGGTGAGCATCTCTGCCCCGGCTTGAATGAAGTCCGTGATATAGCGCTCGGGGCGGTCTATCATCAGGTGGACATCAAAGAAGAGCTTCGTCTCCTTACGGACGGCGGCGATGGCTTGCGGACCGAAAGTGATATTGGGAACAAAGCAGCCGTCCATGACATCGAGGTGCAGCCAGTCTGCGCCGGCAGCTTCGAGCTTGGCAGCTTCCGCGCCGAGCTTGGCGAAGTCCCCGGCGAGGATAGAGGGAGCAATCAAAACAGCCATAGAGAGTATACCCCGTTTTCAGCGGTCTAAGCCTGCGCGTCAGGCGTAAAGGAGCTGTAGAAGCCGGAGAAGTAGTCGTCGTAGCCATAGTCATCAAAGTAGTCATAGTAGCCGCCGCCTTCGAACTCTTCGATGAGGTCACCTACGGTAGCACCGATGACTATACCGGTCACGACACCGACAATCAGACCGAAGACCAAAGCGGCTCCCATGGAGATGAGCGACCACAGCAGTGTGCCTTTCGCTTTCTTGGGGGTCACATCCTTGCGGAGCGCCCAGTAGAGGATACCTACCATCGGGAAGAAGAATGCGGCGACATTCAGCCCGGCTTCCTGCTTATCCTCCGCAGGCGCGGGATAGGGCGCGTACGGCGGATAGGGCGCGTACGGCGGGGCATAGGAATACACCGGCGGCGGCGGATAGGGCGCGTAGGGCTGCGCGGCATCCGTTGGGGCTTGCGGGAGGGGCTGTGCCTCCGGGATTGGGGAGGCTTCCGGTGCGGGAGCTTCTTGTGCAACGGGGTCGGGATCTGTCATGGGGTCGGGGACGGCAGGGGAATCGGGTACGGATTCAGCCATATTCACACCGCATACGCTGCAAAAGACTGCGCCATCGGGCTGTTCGGCTTGGCATTTGGGGCAGGTCATGGGGGTCACCTCATATCATTCATACTTGGGTTTACATAAAATCTAACATGGAAGCAGAAAACGCAAAGATGGCTATTATAGTGATAATGGCAATGGCAGCGCTTACAACCAAACCGATAACAGACCACTTGAGAATGGCTTTGGCGCGCAGGGGGGTCGTCGAGTTCCAGACGGCATACAGGATCAAACCGATGATGGGGAAGAAGAATCCCAAGACGTTCAGCCCGGTATTCGGTTCGTCAGGTTCGGGCGGCCGTTGGTAATACACCGGATAGGGCGGCTGGGGATAAGCACCGTACGGTGCATAGCCTTGCTGCGGCGCATATGCCGACGGCGCGGGCGCACTTGGAAGCGGTGCCCCGCAGGCATTGCAGAAGCGCAAGCCGGCGGCTACGGCTGCCCCGCATTGCGGGCAAACGGTCGGTGCAGGTGCAGCTTGCGGTGGAGGAGCACCTTGCGGTGCAATGGGTGCAGCCGCCGGGACAGGTGCCCCGCAGGCATTGCAGAAGCGGGCGTTGGGGAGAAGTTCTGCCCCGCAGTTGGTACAGGTCATGTGTACACCACCTCAGTATTTAGATTTGGATAAGCATCCTTTGTGTTCGCCGGGACATCGTAGCCGAGATAAGCGCATTGCTCCGCTGTAAGGGTGTCTATGGACAGCCCAAGGCTCTCCAGTTTGCGCAGGGCGACTGCCAAATCTATTGCCCGCGGGACAGGAAGCAGCTTCGCGGCAGGGGGAGTGCCGCCGAAACCGCTTGCAATATACCGGGCGGATTCGGCTTGGAGGGCGAAGCTCATGTCCATAATCTCCGCCGGATGGCCGTCCCCGCAAGCGAGATTGACCAAGCGTCCCTCCCCTAGGAGATAGAGTGTCTTCCCGCCCGGGAGGACATAGCCCGCGATGTTCTTGCGCGCTTCAAAGCTACGTGCGGCGAGATTCTCCAGGTCGGATACATTCACCTCTACGTTGAAGTGCCCGGCGTTGGCTAAGATGGCGCCGTCTTTCATGCGGCGGAAGTGCTCCGCCGTGATGACATCATTGCAGCCTGTGACGGTAATGAAAACTTCTCCGACTGCCGCCGCCGCATCCATAGGCAGGACAGTAAAGCCGTCCATATAAGCCTCTAGGGCTTTGATGGGATCTACTTCCGTGATGGTGACATTGGCTCCCAAGCCTTTGGCGCGCATGGCGGCACCCTTGCCGCACCAGCCGTAGCCCGCAATGACCACGGTCTTGCCCGCCAAGATCAGGTTGGTGGTACGGCAGATGGCCTCAATGACGCTCTGCCCGGTGCCGTAGCGATTGTCGAACATATGTTTGCAGTCGGCATCATTGACCAGCACCATCGGGAACGCCAGTTGTCCTTCGTTCTCCATCTGCCGCAGACGCAGGATGCCTGTCGTGGTTTCTTCGCAGCCGCCCAAGACATTCGGCAGAAGTTCAGGGAGTTCGGTGTGAATCATGCTCACCAAGTCGCCGCCGTCGTCAATGATGATGTGCGGTCCCGGCTGCAAGACAGAGCGGATGTCCGCTGCATATTCCTCGGCAGAGCAACCGTAGACAGCGAACACCTCTACGCCGCTGTCCGCCAGTGCGGCGGCGACATCATCCTGCGTAGAGAGCGGATTGGAGCCTGTCGCCCAAACTTCCGCGCCCCCTGTTTGGAGTACCAAGCAGAGGTAGGCCGTCTTTGCCTCCATGTGGACGGAGAGGGCGATGCGCTTCCCGGCGAGAGGCTTCGTTTGCCTGAATTCGTCTTCTATGCTGTTGAGCAAGGGCATATGCGCCCGCACCCAGTCAATTTTGCAGGCACCGGAGGCGCGGAGGGTGGGGTCTTTGATTCGAGACATTGGCATACCTTTCTGAATCAATGAACAGTGAACAGTTATCCATTGCGGAAACGTTCGGCAATGACTTGGCATTCGTATCGGATGCGCTGTTCATCCAAAGTTTTGTAGTCACCGTCTTGGTAGAGGACTCTGCCGCCGACCATGCTACAGACGACCTCTGAGCCGCCAGCGGCATAGGCGAGGGAGGCGGGAATATTCCCGGCGGGCTGCATATGCGCATCGGAGAGGTCTATGAGTGTCAGGTCGGCTGCTTTACCGACCTCTATGCTGCCGATTCGGTCTGCCATGCCGAGGGCTGCCGCACCGCCTATGGTGGCGATTTCGATTGCCTTGGCGGCGGGGAGCACTTCCGGCTGTCCTGTGACCCCCTTTTGCAGGAGGGCAAGGTACCCCAGCTCGCGTATCATATTCAGCGCATTATTGGAAGCGGCTCCGTCGGTCCCCAATGAAACAATGATTCCCTTCTCCAGCATCCGCGCAATCGGTGCAATGCCGTTGCCGAGCTTGAGGTTTGACACCGGATTGGAGGCGACGGCGACACCGTGCTGTACGGCGATGTCCATGTCGCTCTCGGTCATATAGACGCAGTGTGCCGCGACGGTCGGGCTGTCGAAGATACCGCTTTCGGCAAACATCTCAAAGGGGGTGCAGTTGTATTTTTCGCGTATTTGTGCAATCTCGGCTTTGGACTCGCACAGGTGCGTATGAATGCCGACCCCTAGCTCCTTGGCGGCGGCAGCGACGGTCTGCAGGTAGCCGGGGGCGCAGGTATAGGGCGCATGGGGAGCTAAGCGGAAGGACAGGCGGTCACAGTCCGCGAATAAGCGCATCTCATCGGTTGCTGTTTGCAGACGTTCCAAGCCGCCGGGGTCGTCCGCGGCGTCGCCGACCAGACCTTTGGACAGCACGGCGCGCATCCCTGCGTCTTTCGCCGCCTGCCCATTGGCGGCGGCGTGGATGTACATATCATTGTAGCAAGTGGTACCCGTGCGGAGCATCTCCAGCAGAGCCAACTGTGTGCCCCAATAGGCATCTTCGGGTGTGAGCTTGTCCTCCATGGGCAGTATGCGCCCGAAGAGCCAGTCCATGAACGGCAAATCATCCCCGCGCCCGCGCAGGAGCGTCATGTAGGCATGGGTATGGGCATTCACGAAGCCCGGCAGCAGGAGCTTGTCCGCTGCGGAAATCGTACTTTCACAGGCTTGTGCCGTACCCGCAGGCAGTATCTCTGCGATACGTCCGTCTTCTGTCACAACGTCGGCATCGGTGATGCCTGCCGGGAGCAGGGCTTTCGCCTGCGAAAATACCGTGCGCATTCCAACCCTCCTGCGTGTGCGTATCTTTTATCTTATATATCATACCACATTTCCTTGGAAAATGCAAGGAGAATCATTCGGGGCGGGTTATCTCTTTTCTTGCCTCTTAGTTGGGAGGAAAGGATGTGCACTTTGGTTGGGTTTTGCTTAATGGTAGGCTGAAAGGATTCCTCGGTTCCTCCACCTTGGGGGCGCCGCCCCCAAACCCCCGCCCGGGGGCGCGTCCCGCGGCGCCCCCGGGACCCCCGCGGCCGGGGGACGCCCCCGGACCCCCTTTCAGAAGTGCC